>DAIUDK010000159.1:0-10387 GCA_036845725.1 Chloroflexota bacterium | reverse complement strand
AATTGTACACCATTTCCATTTAGCATGTGGTCTAGTTTTTGGGGGTAACTTCAATATATATGCAGGACGCGGGGACGGCATATTAAACTGGTGATCACATGCCGTGACTACTATTGGGAATTCTTCGAGGGGGATTTTTGGCAAGGGGCCACAGTCAACGACTTGTCGGCTGAAACCGACGGACGCACTCTTGGAGTTACTGGAACTGATTTTAACCGTTTTACCCTCCGTGAGTATGAGCAAGCATCGGCTCTCTACCTAAATCAATACAAAATCCGTGGGCGCCCAGTAGGTAACGCGGCTGAACAGTGTCGTCATCCGTTACTCTTGCTTTTTTTCTGTGAAGCATATAGAGAGAAAACAGTTGGCAAAGTGGGAGATATTCGTCTGAAAGAACTTTTCGACCGTTACTGGACTCGGAAATTACGCTCCATCGCCGACCATATGATTAGCCAGGGCAAGAAACGTTTTCGCAAAGTGTTGGAAGAGGAGGTGAGTGATTACTTGCTAAATGTTGCCGCTTATATGCTTCACAACAATATTCGTGCTATTCCACGGACTGATATGATCCGTGCTGCGCATTGCGAGGAAAGCTCTGATGATCTTTCTATCTACCATCGTATCTGCGGTGAATCCATCATCCTGGAGGAGAAAGAACACAGAGAAGAGCAACGTAAAGAGGATCATGTCGTCTTCGTCTACGAAGAGTTTATGGAATATTTGATGGCTCGTTCGCTAATCCGAGACTGGGACCGAGAGCATATAGATGAGAAAGGCATCTTGTCATCTGTTGAAGCACTAGCTGAGAAATATTCTGAATTCATCCAAATCCTTGGCGTGATGGTCTATTTAGCAATTATGCTGAAGGAGGAGCGCAACTTGGCGTTTTGGGGTTTGTTGCTAAATAGCGGCAGACACTGGGATCAGGTCATTTTGGAAAGCATTCGCAAGCTTGGAGATGATCGGATTGACAAACGAGAATACGATGTACTAAACGAAATGCTGACTGTGAGTAATAAAAGCATTCAGAGAACAGTTCTGGATGTCCTAGAGATGGAGAGAATAAACAAAGGCATACCAGCATCTATGAGTGATACCTTCCTTCGTATTTTGAAGAAAGGCAATGTCGAGACTTTGTGGCAGCCGGCAACTCGATTACTCGGCCGTATATGGCAATTACCCTGCCTAATACAACTGGGAGATCGCAGAGCAGCAAACCGCTTGGCATCTATCGAGACACTATCTCACTCCCTAAACGAAAAGGATAAGATAATATACTCACTCATTGCCGCACTCAAGTATGATAAGGACTGGCAAGTGCGAGAAAAGGTCGCGAAAGCTTTGGGGGAAATAGATGATCGACGTGTTGTAGAACCGATGATCGCCACCCTCATGCGTGATAAAAGCTTCAGGGTGCGGAAAAAGGTTGTAGAAATGTCACCTCGTTCAGGTGATCAACGGGTGATAGAGTCTATAACTGTTGCACTCGAACATGACGAAAGCCCGAAGGTGCGAGAAGCGGCAGCACGGGCATTAGCATATCTAGGGGATCAACAACAGGCGGTAGAACTACTAATTGCTGAGCTCGAGTCTGACAAAAACTGGCAGGTGCGAGAGAAGGCCGCAGAGTCGTTGATACGTCGCGGCGATCAACGAGCGGTAGAACCTCTGATTGCCGCACTTAAGGATGTAAGTCTCGAGGTTAGAAAACAAGCAATCAGGGGACTGAGAGCATTTGGTGACAGAAGAGCAGTGAAACCTTTACTGGACTTACTCCTACTCAATGGCCTTAGTGTGGCGGATGTGCTCTCGAGCCGAGCTCTGCATAAAACAGCACATCAAGAGAATCTCTTTGAGGGAGTACAGGGAAATGAACATTATGTCCCATTCGAATGGGAGAACACTGAAATAAAGTGTCAAGCTGTTCAAGCCTTGGGAGCATTGGGTGACGAGCGAGCGATATTGCCTTTGATCAATGAGCTTTTGAGTGGCAATCCTACTATGCTGCAATGTGCAAGCCAAGCCTTGGGGCATATCTGGGGTGTTCCTGGTTTGACGCAATTGGGAGACAACTTTTGGGACGATTGGCGCAAAGTGAGTGGGCTTTTGCGGCGATTGAGCACTGAGCATACCGTGAGGCTACTAATAGCTCTAATCAAGAACAATAACCCAGATACTCGATACAAGGCAGCCCAAAAACTTAAGGAATTAGAAGTTGCCTGTGCGCGACAGCCTTTCACTGAAACCCTGAAGGATAGCGATTGGCGGATGCAAGAAATTGCTGCGCAGGCATTAGGAGTATTAGGGAACAAGTGGGCAGTAGGACAGCTTATCAGTGTCCTCAAAGATGAAAATAGTCATTGGCGTGTACGCTGTGCCGTCGCCGATGCTTTGGGGAAGTTGCAAGATACAAAAGCGGTAAAATCACTGATCGGTGCATTTGATAGTCGCTGTATAAGTGTCCAGATGAGTGCGATTCATGCTCTTGTAAAGTTGTGCGAAACTCCAAATGGACGATCATATGTTCTCCAACACTTGAATAAATCCTGGCAATTGGCCAATTGGCCTCAGCTTATGGAAGGTAACTATAGAGATAGAATGAAGGCTATCAAACTGCTGACAAGCTTAACCGATTCACTGAAAGTAGTACCACTTGCGCTTGGATTAGAAGATAGTTCCAGGAATGTGCAATTGACTGCTGTCAAAGTGCTGAAAATAATGGAGAGTATACTGGCGAGGAAGCTTTTAGACCAATACGGTTATGAATAACTCGACCGGAATGTTTTGAGTTATAAAGCCATGCCTGCAGTTGCGCCGGCCAGTTGCTTGGAGTATGAACAAAGGTGGAAATCTGCACAGAGAAAGCAAAAGTTCAATGGGTTTGCGCTTGAATTTCATCTCTCTAGCCTGTAGTGCTATCGGAGGCTCTTGATGTCCAACATAACCAATAGTCAAACCGGCGTCATCGGCAACCACGCCCATGTCGAAGGCGGCATCCACTTCCACACCGCTCCCGCTTCTCCCTTGCAAGCCCTGCTTCCACCCTTGCCGTCTCTGATCATTGGCCGTGAACAGGCGATGCACGATCTCAAAGTGCGGCTCGGCATCCTCCCTGGCGCACAGCCCTCACCAGCGCTCCAGATCCTCACCGCCATTCGAGGTTGGCCTGGCGTCGGCAAAACCACCATTGCTACCGCCCTAGCACACGACCCCGAAGTCGCTCAGGCTTTTCCTGATGGCACCTTGTAGACTTCGTTAGGGCCAAAGCCCAGTTTATTCAGCGAACTGGTTGCCTGGGGCCGCGCTCTGGGAACCGACGAAATTCTACGCGCACGCACGCTGGAAGAGGCCGCCGCATAATTGGCTGCATTGCTCAACTAATTGTCGTGTTGCCGGTTTTCTCCGTTGCCCCCTCCTCACCCCTCCACCGCCAGCACCCGTCTCCCCACCACGCCACACACCCGGCCCTGCCACTGCAATGTCCCTTCCACCACCACAAACCGGCTTCGCAGCACCTCGCGGTACGCCGCAAACACCTCCGGGCGCAGAACCACATTGACCACGCCACCCTCGTCTTCCAACGCGATGAACGCCGTGCCCCGCGCCGTCGGCGGACGCTGTCGGGCAATGATCACCCCGCCCACGCGCAGCTTCGTCCCGTCCGACCAGCGGGACAACTCTGCTACCGGCGTCACACCCATCGCGCGCAAGGTCTGTGCCACAGTCTGTACCAGGTGGCCCTGCGCTGTCACCCCCGTTGTCGCCAACTCCATCCACAGACGCTCGGTGTCGGTTGCCCTGGGAAAGGCCGGGCACGTCCCCGGCTCGACGATGTCCAACTGCGGCGGACCGCCGATGGTTTCCATCGCTGCGCCCAGGTCCCACACCAACTGCCGTCGGGGAATAGCCCACCCGTCGAAGGCTCCACCCAGGATCAACGCTTCCACAGCGCGCCGCCCCAGGCGCGTGCGCTGGCAGAAGTCGGTCAGCGAGGTGAACGGCCCGTATTCCCGCGCGGTGACGATCTCCGCCCCGCCGCTCTCACCCACGCCCGTCACCGTTGCCAGTCCCAGGCGGATGCCGTTGCCGTCTGCGGTTGCGGACACGTCCGACGCTTGCACATCCGCGCCGAAGATCTGTATCCCACAGCGCCGCGCCTCGTCCACAATGACGCGCGGCGAGTAAAAGCCCATCGGCTGATGGCGCAGCAGCCCGGCGAAGAAAGCCACCGGGTGATAGCAGCGCAGCCACGCCGAATGATAGGTGAGGACGGCGAAGGCCGCCGCGTGACTTTTGGGGAAGGCATAGCTGCCAAACGCCTGCATCTGGGCAAACACCGTTTCGATGATCTTTGGCGGCACACCGTTGGCCCTAGCTCCGGCAAAGAACTGTGCCTTGAATTGCTGCAAAGTTTCCTCGGCGCGCTTGCGGCCCAAGCAGCGCCGCAACTGCTCGGCCTGCCCTGGCGTGAACCCGGCCAGGTCCCGGGCAACTTTCAGCACCTGCTCCTGGAAGATCATCACTCCCAGGGTTTCTTCCAAGGCAGGCTTGAGCAACGGGTGAACATAGCGCACGGGTTCTTGCCCATAGCGTCGCCGCAGATACGGGCGCACGACGTTGGCTTGCAGCGGGCCAGGCCGGATCAGCGCGATCTCCACTGTCAGATCAGCGAAACAGCGGGACCGGAAGTTGCGCACCAACTCGGCCTGCGCGCGGCTTTCCAACTGGAACACGCCAATGGTCTCGCCCCGGCAGAGCATGTCGTAGACCGTCGGATCATCGAAGGTCAGCCGTTCCAGTTCGGGGCGTTCGCCGGTCATTGCAGCGACAATACACACCGCGTCCTCAATGGCTGACAACATCCGCAGCCCCAGCAAATCCACCTTGACGTACCCCGCGTCTTCCAGCCCCTCCTTGTCCCACTGCGTCACGATGCGGCCCGGCAGCGTCGCCGGTTCCAGGGGAATCAGCGT
This sequence comes from Chloroflexota bacterium, assembly GCA_036845725.1. Lineage (GTDB taxonomy): Bacteria > Chloroflexota > Anaerolineae > B4-G1 > SLSP01 > DSWT01. Next base: position 5,414 of record DAIUDK010000159.1, on the reverse strand, counting down.
GTCCAGCGGTGGCCTGGAGAGGATCATCCCACCGTTATGGATGCCCAGGTGGCGCGGCAGGCCGTCCAGTTGCGGGACGAGGCGCAGCAGGTGTTGGAACAGCGGACTGGACAATCCTGCGCCTATGGCCGCTTGCATTGCAGGAGACTCGGTCACGCTCTGCGGATCGTTGACGTCCAGCGCACCGACCAGGCGTTCCAGCAGCGCCGGGGGCAAGCCCAACGCCCGGCCCACGTCGCGTACAGCGGAACGGGCGCGGAAAGTGACCAAGGTGCAAGCCATCGCTGCATGATCGGGGCCGTAAACTTGCATCATATATTGGATCACTTCCTCGCGGCGGTCGGCGGCGATGTCGAGGTCGATGTCGGGCGGGCTGCGGCGCTCCGGCGACAGGAAACGCTCGAAGACCAGGTCGGCGGCCAAGGGATCAATCGGCGTGATGTCCAGCAGGTAGGCCACCAGGGAGTTCGCCGCGCTGCCCCGGCCCTGGCAGCGGATGCCGTGTTCGCGGGCGAAGCGCACGATGTCCCACACTGTGAGGAAGTAGTTGTCGAGACGTACTGAGCCGATGACGGCCAACTCGTGTTCCAGTTGGGACAAGGCATGCGCGGTGTCCGTGTAACGGTCACGGAGTGCAGCCACGCATAACCGGCGCAGATAAACGCTGGCGGCGCTGCCATCCGGTGTGGGGAAAGCAGGAAGAACCTGTGCCCCGTTCGGCATAAAGGTCGCAGCGGAGGCGCAACGTTCGGCGATGACGCGCGTGTTCGTGATCGCTGCCGGCACGTTGGCAAACAAGGCTGCCATTTCGTCGGGGGTACGAAAACGGTATTCGTCGTTGGGCCGCAGCAGGTTCCCCGCGTCCTCCAGGGTGACGTGATGGCGGATGCAGGTGAGCACGTCGTGGACTTCGCGTTGTTCCGGGTACAGGTAGTGGACGTCGCCGGTGGCCACGACGGGCAGGCCCAGGCGATCAGCCAGGCCGACCAGGTGACCGAGCAAGCGCATCTCGCCGGGGTGGTAGTGGCGCTGCACTTCGATGAAGAAATTCTCCGGCCCGAAGATGCGTGCGTAGCCTTGCGCGATGTCTAACGCGGCATCGTAGGCTCCGGCGCTGATCCGCTTAGCGATAGCCCCTTGCCGGCACCCCGACAATGCGATGAGGCCCGCTGTGTGTTCGGCCAGGTCGGTCAATGCCAGCCGCGCCGTGCCTTTGGGTTGCCCGCGGTGCGCCATTGTGATGATCTGGCAGAGGTTGGCGTAGCCGCGTGGCGTCTCGGCCAGCAGCGTCAGGTGTGCTGTGCCGTCAACGTTTGCCAGTGTGACCTCCGCGCCCAACAGCGGCTTGATCCCCGCCGCTTCCGCCGCACGGATGAAGGGTACGGCCCCGTACAACCCGTCGTGATCGGTGAGGGCCAGCGCGGGCATTTCCAGGGACGCCGCGTGTGCGACCAGGCTTTGCGGGGAGACGACACCGTCCAGCAAACTGTGGCTGGAATGGGCGTGCAGTTCGATGTATTGAGGTTTCACCCTCGCCACCGCCGTTCCAGATACCAGGCATCACTCACCAGGTCGCGGAAAACGATCTTCACTTGATGATCGCGCAGTTCGACGCGGTAGTAGTCGCGCAGTATGGACTGCGTCCACCAACGGCGGCGCTCGCGCCAGTGCTCGTAGACACGGGCGACGGGGTGAAAGCGTTGATCCCATACCAGCGTCAGCGGTTGACCGGCAGCATCAAGCGTGGTCTGGATCGCGCGCGGGCCGGGCGCGGCCAACAGCGACGCCACGATGATGATTAGTTCGCCGAAACGCTGGCGTAGCCGCCGCAAGGTTTCCTGCAGGGCACGTCCGCGTGCGTCGGTAGGCGCGGTAAACGCTGCCGACAAAACCGGCAGGGCCAGTTGCGTTGCGGCCAGATAGACCGGGCGTAGAGGATACAGCGTCACGGTCACGCGGATCACGGCGCGGGTGAGGGTGACGCGCGTTGCCAGCCCCACGGCCTGGCGTTTGAGTTGATCCACGTCTGCCGTGGGTGGTTCGACGGCGGTGCTGACGATGTGTGTTTTCCCGGCCTCGTCTTCGAGCGTCAGCGTTAGCCCTTGTGCCTGATGCTTGCGCCGCGCCAGGTCGGTCGCCGCGCTCTCGCCCAGCCGCGCGACGCGCGCGATCAGGGGGCCGGCATCGCGCAGCGGTGGTTCACAGAGCGCACTACGTTCCACCACCAGCGGCGGGGCATCGGGATAAACGCCGCGCGGATCGCGCCCGGTAGCCAGGTCGTGGAACAGCCCCGCATCCGCACCGAACTGCCGCACGATGGCGGCGCGCGGCAAGGCTGCCAGTGTGCCCAGAGTGGTGATGCCCAGCAAGTGCAGGCGACGATGCATTTCGGGGTCGAGGGGTAGGCTTTCCAGGGGCAATGGGGAAAGAAAGGTGCGTTCCTGCCCCGGCTGCACCGGGCACCAGCCGTGGGGCCGGGCAGCGCGCGCGGCTTGTTCAGCGGTGAAGCGTTGGGGAGCCAGGCCGATGCGGGCATCCAGGGGGCTGACCTGTTGCACTTCGCGGGCGAGTGACCGGGCCAGTTCGACGTCCACTTGCGCTGGATCGCGCCCGGTAGGGACACGCAGATCGGACACATCGGCGAACAGGTAGCCCAACCCTGCCGTCTCGACGCAGTCGGTGTGCTGGCGTAGCACGGCGTCCAGTACAGCGTGAGCCTCGCGGTAGATGGCTTCCCGCGCCGGGACGAAGGTGGCACCGGGGCACACTTGCGCTGCGCGCGCCAGGCGCATCCCCAGGCGCACCCCGGCAGAGGCCGCAGCCGGCGAGCAGTCCAGCACCGCGCCGGGGTCCCAGGGCCGTCCTCCGACGATGAGCGGTGCGGTGTCCGGTGCCCCGGCTTGCTGTTCGACCTGGACCGGCAGATGGGCAGCGAACAGGCAGATGATCTTCATATCTCGACTCGATTCCAACGCTATAGAACAAAGGTTCTATTTCATTATAACGAGCCAACAGGTGACGGTCAAGTGTTTTCACATTTTGGGGCGAGGGGCACATATTTTGGGTGTAGGTGAGGAGTGTGAATGCCGCCAGAGTATAGTGAGGAAAGGAATGTGCGATTATCAGATCAAGTTGGATTTGCGTTTGAGTGTTTTTCCACTAGACTATGTATCAGATGTTGAGGTAATTCTATAAAGTGAGTTAATCACCGCCGGGCCGAAATATGCCTTGAGTAGAGTTACCGACGCTGGCCATAATAACGTTGGTTGATCCACAACACGATAACATGGGAGGCAATGATGAAACTCTCGGTAGCCAAATTGATGCATTGGGTAGTCATTGTAATGCTGGTGCTGAGTGCGAATGCGCCAGCGATGACTGTAGCAGGGCACGCGCCGGTTGTCACCGATATGACAACGGCTGAGCCAGAGAGCAACGCCCAGCATATTTTGATTAAGGTGCAGCCTAGCGTAGACGCACCGATCGGATGGTTAGTGTACGCCTCGCCGACGGCGTTGGCGCGTGCCCTGATGGCGCAAGGCGTAACAACGGCGCAAACCTTGTTCCATGCTAGACCGGGGACATCCAGCGCAATAGGACTGGAACGCATCTACCGTCTGGAATTGACGGCAGACGCTGACATGAACAAGGCCGTCGCCGCATTGGGCACTGATCCAGACATCGAATGGGCCGAGCCAGACTACATCGCGCACGCAATTTCTATCCCTGATGATCCCCTCTACACAGAGCAATGGGGGCTATCAAAGATTAACGCTCCCGATGCGTGGGACATCGTCACAGGAACACAAACCGTCGTCATTGCCGTGGTAGATTCAGGTATTGACCTGACCCACCCTGATCTTCAAGCAAACCTGTGGGCTAATCCTGGAGAAATTCCTGGCAACGGCATTGACGACGACAACAACGGCTACGTGGACGATGTGCGCGGCTGGAACTTCGTCAACGGCACGAACAACGTCTACGACGGCAACGGGCACGGCACACAGGTGGCAGGCGTGGCGGCGGCGGTGACCGATAACGCCTTGGGCATTGCCGGCGTGTGCTGGAACTGCAAGATTATGCCGGTGCGGGTGATGGCGGATTCGGGTATTTCCAACTACTCCGACATTGCTCTAGGTATCCGGTACGCTGCCGACAAGGGTGCTAAGGTCATCAATCTTAGCCTCGGTGGGTACTCTTACTCCAACGCCCTGCGTGATGCCATCGACTATGCGGTGAACGAAAAGGGCGCAGTCGTGGTGGGAGGCGCGGGTAATGATAACGTCAGCACACTCTTCTATCCGGCAGCCTACGATAATGTCCTGGCAGTAGCGGGAACGACAGCCGACGATACCAAAGCAGAGTTCAGCGACTATGGCACGTGGGTGGACATCAGCGCACCAGCGGTGGAAATCACCACGACGTACCTGGGTGGTGACTGGGGACCGGCCAACGGGACGAGCCTGGCAGCGCCGTTCGTGGCGGGTATGGCGGCGTTGATTCGCAGCCAACGCCCCGATTGGAGTGCTGCGCTGGTGCGCAACCAACTACTCCAGACGGCGGACAACACAGATGCGCTTGATCCGGCCTACGCTGGAAAACTTGGGGCGGGGCGGGTCAACGCGGCGCAGGCCACACAGGACCCGTATCCCATCATTACTTTGGCTGACACCACGATCAACGGCGACCCACTGGGCCGCCCAACGCCGGGCGAGACGGCGACGCTGGTCGTGACCCTGCGCAACGACTGGTGGGATGCGACCGGTGTAACTGGAACCCTAACCACCGCAGATCCCTATGTGACACTGGGACAGGCAGTGGCAAGTTACGGCGATCTGGCCTCTGGCGCAACAGGGACAAGTAGCCCAGTTTATAGTTTCACTGTGGCGGCTGGTGCGGGGTACAATCACCCCATTCCTTTCACTCTATCCGTGAACACCAATGACGGCGCGTACACAAGTTCTATTCCGTTCACAATCACCACCCGCAGCGGCGACGAACACTTCTGCGGGACGGTGGCTGAAGATATGGTGTGGACAAACGATAAAACCTACATCCTGGACTGCAATGTCGGTATTGCTCCAGGCTACACGTTGACCATCCAAGCTGGGACGGAGGTGCATTTCAACGGGAACTACAATTTGAACGTGGGTGGTGCGTTGATTGCAGACGGAACAGCATCTCAGCCGATCCGCTTCATGTCGCACACAGGTGGGAATTGGGGACGTATTTTCTTCGATGATCCGAGTGTGGACGCCCAGGCTACAAGCGATGGTGTACACCAGAACGGCAATCTTTTGCGTTATGTCCACATTGAGGGTGCAACAGAGGGGATTGGATGCACGAATGCCACACCGTTCCTAGTGCATTAACAGGCGACATTTTCTGGAATAGCAAGATGCGGTTCATGAGTG
>DAIUDK010000158.1:0-10429 GCA_036845725.1 Chloroflexota bacterium | reverse complement strand
ATACAATTTCAACGAAGTGACTAAATCTGCAAGTTTAGCGGTCAGGAGTGCCACGGGCTTTCCAGCGTCCGAAGGACCAGGCTGGTGCGCAGGAAGGCCCATATCCCGGCGAAGCTGCCGCAGATCAGGGCAATCCGCGCGTAATCGGGCATGTAGAGCATTAGATAACCACGCGTTTGGCCCAGCATAGGGATTAAGGTAAGGGCTACCAATAAGTTAAAGAGCAACGGGAGCAGGATATAGAGTCCCCACTTACGTCCACCGCTCGGGCGGCGGTCCGGATATTGACACCAGCGGCGTAACAGCCTCAGCGTAGCAACAACGCCGACGATTTGAAAGAGCGGGATAAGTAGTTGGGCACGCAGCATCCAGGGGATCAAGCCGACAAAGGCGATTGGCTCAGGCTGTTCACCGGCGAGCAAAGTAGCTACACCGCCCCCGAAATCCGACAGGACGGGGGTAAACCAATGGTGGTTGGCATTGAGAAGCAGAACCACACCCTTCTTTTGCTCCGGCAAAAGCGCCATAAACGCGCCAAAGTTGGGTGTCGTGCCGCTGTGCCAGATAAGCTTCGTCCGAGCGCTCTCATCGACAAACCAGCCCATACCGTACTTCCCAAACGAAATGCCCATCTGAACGTCCTCTGCCACCCCATGATACAGTTCGTCCATGCCGGCGGGCGAGAGGATTTGAACGTCCCCATAGCGGCCCTTGTTAAGTAACGCGATCATGTAGTGGGCCATATCTTCCGCGCTGGAGACCAGTTGACCGGATGGAAGCGAGCCGTGCGGGACAGGGATGTTGGGCGCGACAAAGGGAGCGGCAAACCAGTATTGGTGACCTACTGCCATATCGTTCTGTTTCGCTATGGTCTGTGAGGCGTAGCTATGATTCATATTCAGTGGAGTGAAAATATGCTTTTGGATATAGTCCGCGTACAATTCACCACTGGTCGCCTCGATGACCGGCCCGAGCAGATTGTAATTCGCGTTGCTGTATTCGAACGCCGAGTTGACCGGGTGGCTGAGTTCGAGCGTTGATAACGCGCGCGCCTGGCGCTCGGTGGCCCCCGGGCTGTCGTCGAAGTCGGCCATCTGAATCTCCCCGGCTGACGTGGGCAGGCCGCTGGTTTGGTTGAGCAGATGGCGCACGGTCATCTGCGCGCTTGCCTGCGGATCTACCACCTGGAACCAGGGCAAGTAACGTTGAACAGGAGCATCCAGTTCAATCTTGCCGGCTTCGACGAGCTGCATCACCGCCAGTGCCGTGAGCGACTTCGTCAGTGAGCCAATAAAGAAAGACGTTTGAGGGGATGGCGCGGCGCCATCCGAGCGGGCTTGACCAAAGCCGCGCAGATGCATGATTTTGTCGCCCTCAACGATAGCGAGAGAGACACCGGGGATGTTCAGGTGCTGCATTTGTTGTTCGACGTAAGCATCAATCCCGTCATAAGAGGCGCTGCCGGGAATCAGTTTTGTCGAAGCAGGATTGATGAATCCCTGAAGGATCAGGGCCGATACGATGCAAACGAATAATGATGGAAAAACGAATCGCTTGACTTTCATGTTTTATCTCTTCTACTCCCTATTTGATGGCCGGATAGGTGGACTACCGCTGGTAACTGAGACCAAAGTTAAATTGAGATCGCGGATGCGCTCAAGCAGGCCGTGGAGTGCAGCCTGGTCAGGCAATGGGCCGGAGAGCAGTGTCTCATTCCCTTCCAGGTGCGTCAACACCAAGCCCGCAAACCACTCCACCCAGCACGGGTCCAGACGACCTTTGATTTTGATCTCGTAGTAGTCCGGCACAGCAGCCCTCCTTGATTGAATCTGGCTACAGTATAGCGTGCGGCAAGAAAGGGCGCATCTGCCGAAGGGTATATTTGGGGGTTTATTTACAGGGTTTAGGGGAGAAGACCGAGCTGCCGGGCGCGCGCTACGGCTTCGGTGCGATTGGCGACGTCCAGTTTGCGATAGATGCTGGCGGTGTGAGCTTTGACGGTGCCCGGAGCGACGAAAAGCTGTTGGGCGATAACTTTGTTGGTGTTGCCCAGCGCGATGAGGTCAAGGACTTCGAGTTCACGCTGAGTTAGTGGCTCGATCAGGTCGCCCGTCGGAGAAGCTTTTTGCGGCGCGACGACTTCAGGCGGTTCGGCTTCGAATTGGGCGAGCAAACGGACGGCATAGTCCCGCAGGGGGCCGTGGTCAGCCCGGGCCAACCACTGGGCGAGCAACATCTGCATCGGCCGGCCCTCGTCGAGGAAGATGCGCGCGTAGCCTTCCGGTTCGGCCAGAGCGAGGGCGCGCTCCAGGTCGGCATCGGCAGCGCGCGCGTCGCCCTGCTGCGCCAACGCCAGGCTGCGGAGGATGCGCAATTCGAGCGCCGCGCCCAGCCGCCCCCCCTCCTCTGCGACGGCGACTGCTTGCGTCAAGTGCGCGACACCTGCGTTTAGCCCACTTCGAGCGACCAGCACCCTGGACACGGCAAGGGCCACCATTTCCCAGGTCTGCCCGCGTTCCGGACCGGCCAGGCGTTCAGCCTCTTCAATACACTGCACAGCCTCACGCAAAGCGCCTTGCCGGACCAGAGCCCTAGCCCTCAGCGCAAGCAGTTCGGCCCACGCCAGAGGCGGTTGCGGATCACCGATTGCCGATTCCGCTTCCCGGATCGCAGCAAGCGCTCCGTTCGCATCGTGACGCGCTAAACTCAAGCGCGACAGGGCGTAAGCCGCGTTCTTCGCCGCATCAAGACGGCCACTCCACTTGCCGATCTTGAGTCCCTGCGCCAGATGGGCTTCTGCAGCCTCCAGCTCGTTCTGCTCGACCAGCACCTCGCTCAGCGCCACGTGGAGGATGCCGGCCGCCGGCAGGCGTGACATCCCCTGCGTCTGTACATAAGCCAAAGCCTCACGACAGACCACACCGGCTTCCCGCAGACGTCCTAGCAGGCGCAACACACCTACCAGTCGGAAGGTAATGCTCACGCCGGTTATGTTGCTGGCAAGCCGGCTCAAACGAATGTGTTCAATGTAAGCATCGACGGCCCGCTCGAGGTCGCCAGCGCCGTCGTAGGCGGACGCGAGCGCGAAAGAGATCAACGCGCGCATTTGCATAGCAGCTTGAGGCGGCCAATCTTGGGGCAGCAACGCGAGCGCGCGTTCAGCGGCCTCGACAGCAGCCTCAAAGTCGTTGTCGTAGCGGGCCACAAGCGATTGCAGGATAGCGAGTTGCACGAGCGACTCGGTGTAGACCACGCTACCCGGACCGGCGCCCGCCATCGCCCCAGATACATTCAGCGCGTGTTCCACATCCACCAGACGCGGCGCAATCACACCGACCCGGCCTCTGAGCCACAGCACCCAACAGTAGGCGATGCCTAGCGACGCGCGGCGCTTGATTTCATCTTCCGGTAAGGCATCCAACCAGGACCACGCTGTTTCGATCTCACCGGTGTTCACCGCGACGTGCCAGTATTGCTCGATCAGGCCGCCAGCCCGACGGTAGTCCTGCGCGGCGAGGGCATAATTCACCGCTTCGGCGACCTGCCCGTCCTGCTCGCACCACGCGGCGGCGCGCGAACGAAGTTCCGCCACACGTTCAGGCCCCACCTGATGTTGCAGCCGCGTTTGCAGCAAATCGGCGAAGAGATGATGATAGCGATACCAGCGCCGCTCGTCGTCCAGGGGGATGACGAAGAGGTTGCGCCGTTCCAGCTCCTCGAGCATCGCCTGCCCGCCCGCAGCGCCGGTCACCGTATCACACAGCGGGCCGCTGAGTCGGGTGAGGATCGCGGTCTGGAGCAGAAATGCCTGCACCTCTTCCGGCTCGCGCGCCAGCACCTCTTCCAGCATGAAGTCCATGATGAAGCGATTGGTACCCGCGAATGTCTGAATGAAACTGTCCGCATCCTCCCGCCCTCGCATGGAAAGCGTCCCTTGTAAAGCAAGTGCGGCCATCTGTAGACCTGCAATCCAGCCTTCCGTGCGCTCGGCGAGCAGCGCGACCGCCTCCACGTCCAGGCCGAGGTCCATCACGTCGTTGAGGAATTGCGCCGCCTCGAGCCGGGTAAAGCTGAGATCGGCGGCGCGGAGTTCGACCGTCTGGGCGCGCGCGCGCAAGCGAGCCAGCGGCAGCGGGGGATCCGAACGGGTGGCGATCACCAAATGGAACGTCTGCGGGCAATGGTCGAGCAAAAAGGCCACCTGCTCGTGGATAGCCGGACTGTGGATGAACTGGTAATCATCCAGCACCAAAGCCATCTCCACGGCGGCGGCATCGAGATCGTTGACGAGGCTGGTCAAAACCGCTTCGGGCGGGGCCTGGAACGCTGCGGTCGTGAGTTGCGCAGCCTCATCCCCGATCGTGGAAACAGCCTCGCGCAACGCGGCGACCAGATAGCGCAGAAAGCGGCCAGGCTGATTATCGTCCTTATCGAGCGACAGCCAGGCCACCGGCATCCCACACCCGGCGACGCACGAGGCGACGACCGTCGTCTTACCGAAACCGGCAGGCGCGGTGATCAGCGTCAGCGGGCCGCGCAGCCCTTCCGCGATCCGCGCTTGCAGTCGCGGGCGCGCGACCAGGTCCGGCCGGATGAGGGGCAGACGGAGTTTGGTGCGGATAAGGGTATCAGTTATCCTTGTTGCATTCCTCTCCATCGCCATATCCTTGCGGGTTCTCTCTCCCCGCCACCACCGCTCTGAAATCGATCAGCTCTTCCACAAATGAAGCGGCATCAAACTCATCGAAACTCGCGGCTCGCGGCAGCATAATATCCAGACAGTGCAGCGCCATACGCACCCGCATCCGATTCCGAAACGCCGCATCATACCGGTATCCGGCGATTTTCAGGAAATCGGGCCTCATTTCTGGCGGATAATACCACCACAACAGCGAACCCATATCGTGCGCCGGGTCATCGAGCGACATCGCCTCCAGGTCCACCAGGTAGACTTTGTCATCTGCGGCGATTAGCCAGTTGGCATTGCAGATGTCGTTGTGGGATGACACTAGACCGGCGCCAACGAAGTCTTGTATCTCTCGCTCGAGAGCCTCCAGCGTTTCGTCAACCTCGTTCGCCACACTCGGAACCTGGTCCCGGTATAGCTCCCATCTGTGTCCAACACGCTTGACGGCTGCTAGCCCGACGTCTCTGTAGGTCTCGGATGTACGGGTTGGCAGGACTTCCCTTAGCGCCTGGCTGTGATGCATTTTGTTTACGACGGCGGCGATGTCTGGCAGATAATGGCGGAAATCCGGCCAGGAGGGACGTCTGCCTTCGATGTGGGGCTGCACCAGAATAGAGGTGCTATCTTCCAGGTAGCCTGATGCAACCACAGGCGGTGTCAGCCCCAAAGACGCCATCACCTGATAGCGGGCAACGTGCGCCCCCAGCTTGATGAAATAGCTATCGCCGTTACCGCGAGCGACGTAAGTTTCATGCCCACGTCCCGACGACGGCAGGGCAAGCTCCCATCGTTGGTCGGCCAGGTGACGCTGGAGAAAAATCACAACTTCCTGACGGTGCTGGTATCTATTGTTCACGACCATTCATCCACCAAAAGACTCCGGATCAAGACTTATCACTGGTTAGTTGATCCGTTTGATTCGAAGGCATGCATTGCGCTCCTATGTGTCCAACGAGATGTCAGGCGGCGCAAGCGAGTCAGTCGTAGCCATCTACTTGACGATATGACAACCTAGCGGTCATACTGTCACTGTTTCTCGTCTGTGGCGCGAGGATGCGTGACGATATTGGCGACGATTTGGATAACAAAAAGACTCAGCAAGATGATTCCGCCGATCACTGAGTCATATTTCCAAACCATGACCACAAATCCATAGTTCATTGAAATGTAGAGCGCGACATAGGGCAACAATTGTTTCCAATCCATCTTCTCTCGGAATGGAATCTTCAATATCCAGTCATACAGAGCTTCGATTGCCAGAAATGCTAGGAAAATTCCCAGAAAGATCGTGTATCGTAGCGTCTTCTGTTCCTGTTGGACGAGGAAAATCGCATAGATGGCTGGAATCGCCAAAAAGAAATATAGCCATCCGATCCTTTGCAGAAGAGCAAGCTGCTTCTTACGAATCAGAAAGATAAAAATCAGAAACACGTTGTTGACAAGCCCTAACGTGAAAAAGAGTGGTTCAAGCATTTTGAAGTCCTTTCTATCCTCGAGAAAATCTCACTCAAACGAGGTGAATAATGGTATTACACCGTTCATCCCCCAACAAGTACGCCGCTGTGATCTCAACCTCAACCTTCCGTCCCAACAACATACCGAACAGTTCTTGCTGAAAATTCTTGCAGCAATGATGACACAACGATAGAGGCGGCTGTGGGCAATCGGCAAAAGCACAGGCGCACCCCTCTACGATCCTCCCCGTCAAAACAAGGGCTGTGCCGTCCTCTGTAAATTCCAACCTCTCCCAATACTTCGAGGCATGTTCGACATTGACCCAATCCAGAAAACCTTGCACATTCCCGGTCCATTTCCCAATCCAGGCATCGAGATTGCGGGCGTGAAAGCACTCATAGCCTAGCTGATAGAAAATGTCCTTTTTGACCGCCTCGTCTTGCGAAGCGTCAATGAACTTGAGGAGGTTTTTCACCTGTTCCTGGTGCATTGCTTGGGGAACGTGAGACTTATTCATCGGATCTACTCCTTTTTGGACGAGATTCTGTACCCGGAATCCCTTTCTGTCAAGCGGTGGTATAATGCCGCACGAGCACTTTAACCGCGAATCACACGACTTCGCTAGTTTTTAAGAAAGATTCGCGTAGATTTGCGAGATTAGCGGTTTATTTTAGAGGAGCCACTATGAATACCGTTTCCCCCGAAAGTGTAGGATTTTCGTCCGCGCGACTCAAGCGCGTGGATCAGGTGATGCAGAAGTACGTGGATCAGGGCAAGCTGCCGGGCGTACTCAGCCTGGTCGCCCGGCGCGGGCAGGTCGCGCACCTGTCCAAAGTCGGCTGGATGGACGTCGAGGCTCAAAAACCTATCGCGTTCGACACCCTCTTTCGCATCTATTCGATGACCAAACCGCTTACCAGCGTCGCGGTGATGATGCTCTACGAAGAGGGTCACTTCTTCCTCAACGATCCGGTCGCCAAATACATCCCCGAATTTGAGGACGCCAAGGTCTTCGTGCGTAAAACCGAGACAGGCGTCGAGCTTGACAACCTTAAGCGCCCGCTCACGATCCACCACCTGCTGACGCACACGGGCGGGCTGAGCTACGGCTTCGACGAGAACGACTACGTCGACAAGCAGATCCAAAACCGCGTCTGGCGGCGCCACCATGACAATCCCGACATCACGCTGGAAGAGTTCGTCCACAGAATCGCCATGTGTCCGCTCCGCACACAGCCGGGCACGGAGTTCTACTACAGCCTGTCCATTGACGTGCTCGGCTACCTGGTGCAGGTCGTCTCAGGCCAGCCGTTCGACGCCTTCTTGCAGGAGCGCATCCTGGGGCCGCTGGGCATGGTAGATACCGCCTTCGACGTGCCGGAGAGCAAGCTCGACCGGTTTGCCGTCAACTACACGCCGGACAAGGAGAAGAAGGGCCTTGACGTTCTCGACGCGCCCGAGACGAGCCGTTACGCCAAACCCACGCGCTGTCCGGCCGGCGGCATGGGGCTGGTTTCGACGCTGGGGGACTATTACCGTTTCGCACAGATGCTCTGCAACAAGGGTGAGTTGGACGGGCAGCGGCTGCTCGGTCGCAAGACGGTCGAGCTGATGCGGAGCAACCACCTGCGCGACGGCGTCTGCCGCGACGGGAATCCGGCGTTGGGCTTCGGCCTGGGGTTTGGAGTTACCCTCGACGCCGAGCGGACACAGACGTTGGAGTCCGTGGGTACCTACGGCTGGGGCGGCGCGGCGACCACCCGCTTCGAGATTGATCCGCAGGAAGAACTGGTACACATCGAGATGACTCAGTTGATGGACAACGACTCCGTCCCGGTGCTGGACGAGATGCAGGTGGCGATCTACCAGGCGATTGTGGATTGAGAGGTATGGGCGAATAGCAGTGTCCCGCGCCGGAAATCGGCGCGGGACACTGGGCTGGGTAGGTAGAACTACCTTCGAGAAATTTGACTATCGACGCGCAAAACGCACTCTCGTCTCAGTAACAACTACAAATTGGTCATCCAGGTGATGAGCATAATGAGCCAACAAGCGGCGTAGCACTTCAATCTTGTTCCCGGCGCGTTCATTGTTAAGGCGCAATAGAACTACGCCCCTGTGCGGCCATTGTTCACGGTATACCTTCTCGCCAAAATCCTTATCATTGGTGATGAGAATGTAGTTCTCGTCAAACGCTTTCCGGACAATCTCCTCATCATCCATGCCCCGGCCTTCGTCGTATACCGAGAAAACCTCGTGCCGATGTTCACACAACCATTGCGCGACAGCCGGTCCAGTACACTCATCCACAAGGAAGCGCATTCAAGCCATCTCCATTTCCATAGGCACAAAAAAGACGCTACTCAGAGACTCTGAGGCAAATAGCAAACACGCCTGGATATCTTCCTCAACCAAACCGACATATTCCTGCAGAATCTCCCCAACCGTAGCCCCATGCGCCAACAAATTGAGAATATACTCGACTGTCAGGCGCGTTCCGCGAATGACTGGCTTGCCCACCATCACGTTAGGGTTGAGAACAATTCGATCAAGCAAGTATTGTTCACTCATCATCAATACCTCGTTTCTTTGCGTTTCCCATTCATACCACCATAATATACCTTCTCCCACAGAGGTCAACCATTTCGAGCACCGTCGAAAGACCGAATCCACTGCGCAATCTCATCAAGACTCGGTGCATATCCTCTCTCCGTCGAAACGAACAGGAACATTTATCAGCGAGCAAGTACAGTCAAGGATTTGCACATATCGATAACCCATTCCTCGCCGACGTGCTCGATCCCGTCCGAATCGGTAAATCGCCAGGCACTTTGATATGGTTCTCGTTGGAGCGGCTGAAACCCAAGGCGTTCATAAAGTGCAAGCGCACGAGGATTCGTCTTGGGTTCAACTGACAGGTAGAGTACTGTTTTCCCATGCTGATGCACAATACACTCCATATGAGTCAGAAGTGCGCGACCGACCCCCTGACTCCGATGCTGTCCAGAAACAAAGAGATCGACAACAATAGGAAAACTGTCGAGGGTATCGCTCCACTCTGGCGGCCTTTCAAGGAGGAGCAGACCAAAGCCAATGAGAATGCACTCACGTTCGGCGACAAGGTAGAAATAGGTCTGGTTATCGGTCGCTCGAATGCGGTCACGATGAATAGCGGGCTGCTCGGCATAGCGTAGCCGGCATAGTGCTGAAAGATCAGCGATTTGCGCGGTTCGAATTATCACCATAGCTAGACACCCAATGCTTTCTTTCAAAACGATGTTCCAGTACCGTTCTCAAAGCAGACAAGTCACTTTGCTTGTGAACGTCGTGCGTAAAGAGAAATACCGAACAAATACAAAATTAAGGTGACTTGAACCAGGTTATCGAAGGTGTGACGATGTGTTACTTCAGTCAAAAGCCCGGCCAACGGGTATACGAGCGCAAAGAATCCAACCAGCGCATAGATCAGATTCCGCAAGAGTTTCGAGCTTTGTTCCCGAAACAAGAGATAGGTTAAAAATCCGGTCAACACAGTTCCTAAAACTAATGACCCCCAAAAACCAAACCAATAATCGCTCACAGCGGCCATAAGCAAAAACTGAGCGCAATATACGGCAGCCAGAAGGGCCAAATCCAGAAAGCGCATCGGTACTCCCAGAATCAGTAATGTGAGCGCCAACATGGTAACCAATAAGGTCAGAGCATACGGGCTATTCCATAAAACACGTAACACTTGCGCTCCAGGCTGCTCCGGTTGCGGCAACGCCACTCCCATTCCGGCAGTCGTGATCGCGCGATCTAGCTGCCAAACCAGAACTGATCCACGCCCATCACTCGTCGAAGCTATCCGGGTAGGCGTGAGTATACCTTCCGGATAGTTGAGTTGAGTTAGAGGTAATCGATCGATCGTCAGGGTCAACACAAAATCACGAATATTCCTCTGCGCCGGGATTTGATAGTAAAAGGTTTCCATACCCCGTGAGGTATATACCACAGTAATCGTGTGATGTTGGCGAGGAGCCATCACACTCGTCCAGGTAATTTGATCCGGCGCAAACTGCAACTTCGAACTAATGTCTTGGCCATCCAACGTAATTTGGAAATCCTCGAACACTCTTTGTCCAGGCGACATTGGAAAGGTGAACTCCGCCTCTGTTTCGAGATTGGAATCATTGAGCACTTCATACGTAAACTGGGCCCGGATGATGTAGCCACTGTAGAGCGCATAACCTTTTTTCGCAATACCGCATAAGTTGCTACGAACTATCAATCGGTGGCAGCGTTTTC
>DAIUDK010000157.1:0-10459 GCA_036845725.1 Chloroflexota bacterium | reverse complement strand
ATCGAGATGCAGCCACAAAAGCCTCTGGGTCTGCTAACGCTTCAGCCGTTGTCAAACTAATGAGCCGTTCCGAGAGCAGGAAGGTTAGCAGAGCGCGTTCTTCCGGCGCAAAGCCCGTTTCTAACCACACCTGATCCAAAGTTCGCTGCTCCATTTGCCGCAGAATCCGCGTTTGCTCCTGTTCCCGCTGTCGCTGCTGTCGTTGGAGGCTCGTCAGATCATCAGGCTGAATCGTGTCCAACAACTTTTGTAGTTCCATCTGTTGATGAATATATCGATTACGCTCCTCCTCAATGTGAATCTTGGAATGTTGCGTGCAGAAAACTTTCAATTTCACCAATGTGGTGATGGCCTGATGCAGTTCGTCAATTTGGCCCCTCCGGTGTGCCTGCTGTTCTAGCAGCCCATCACGGCGTTGCTCCAAAGCGTCCAATTGCTGTCCGGTAGCCTGGTATTGCCCTTGTGTTTGTGTGTGTTGTGCTTGTAACCATGTCAGATAGCGAGCGGAGAGATGGTAGAGGCGTATAGACTCCTCTTCTAGCTGATGTTCGGCGTCTGTAATCTCTTGTTGTACAGCTTGCCAACGCTCGATGAGAGGTTGCAAGACCTGCAAGTCAAGTAACTGCCGACGTATGGTCTGAATTTCACGGTTCTTGCGTTCGTAATCTTCAGCCACGCTGATTTGAGTTTTCACGCCGGCGGTTTTCACAATCTGAATGAGGAATTGACGGACATCATCCGAGGTGATCCGATCTAGCCGTAACAAGCCTTGCAACAGATTGCGTAGCAGACGAAAGTTCGTCATCGTCAACTCAAACATCTGCACATTGTACACACCATCCGTATGCTGTCCGATCAAGGCTTTTTCGTAGTCCTCGAAACGTGCATAACGACGAAAGTTGCGGTCAAAGAGCCGATCTTGCGCCTGCTTGAGAGGTAACACGTGCCGGGCCTCGTCCAGGAAGTCCTCAAGGACAAAGCCACCGTCAAAGACAAAAATGACTCTGGAATCCGCTGTGCCGGTACCATAGATACCCACCGTGCGTCGGGTTCCATTGAGGGTGCGCACCTCAAAGAGCAGGTAACCGCCTTCATAGGGAAAATAAAAAGTGAGTGACTCAGTGCTGGTTTTGGGGAAGGTCATCTCGCGAACATTATGAAAGTAGAGAAACTGCATCAACGTAATCAGACTGGTCTTACCGACGTTGTTCTCCCCAACCAGATGGACGGCTTGTACATCCAGGTTCAGTTCCAGCAGGTCAAACATACCACTGTTGACCAATCCAATGCGCAAGATACGACTGGCGTACAGGTCAGCCATTGTCAGGTTGTCCTTGTATCTGCGCGTGAATGCGTCGCGCCATATTCAGGAGCCGCTCTGCCGGACGGCGTAGCATCACAGTGCTGGTTTCTACATCATAATCCACCATCCCTTTACGCGCGATACGCCTGAACAGGTCCTCAAGTGGCCCCCAATCGTCGGCCTCAATCCCTACTTGTGCCAGGTATTCCTTGCCATATCCATCGCGGAACCAATCTAGATCACGCCAGGGTACAGCCAATTGAAACAGATCATTATACGGTTTGCCTTTTTCCAGCCACAAATCCACGAACAAGAACAAAACCACAATGGTCTGCTTCTCCTCATTGCTCAAGGCTTTGTCTTCATTTTCCAGGAAGATCACCCCATCCTCACGTTTGAGCGCATAGCCCACGGCAGCCAAGATACTCTGAAATTGCGCGAAGTGCTGCTCCAGCAGATTATACAACTCTGCATCGTCAGCTACATATAAGTCCGAATCGCTAAACTGATAACCACGTAGGAGCCTCTGACAAATATCCTGGCTCCTGGCTAAGGTGGGAATTGTCATAATCCACACTCCATCTCAAACCGAAATCACGCATTTGCACATGGAAAGTCTCAAAGGCGTGTTCGAAGTTTACATCCCAAAGCGCAACTTGCACCCGCTCATGGCGCACCGTCAGTGGCAGGGCTATGACCCGCAATTGCTCTTTCGCGGGATAGAGAGCAAATTGCTCGACAACGAAAGAGGGCCAGCTTACAATCTCAGGTGCCTGTTGAATCTTATGCCAGATTTGCGCCTCGTGAATTAAGAAGGTTTCGATCATATCTGGCTGTACATCTGGGGCAATCAAGGGCCGGAGATGAGGCACCAGACGTTGATATATCACGTCAACGAAGAACGCCGCCAGTGTATCCAATCCCGGGGCCTGCGATGCCTGGCGTCCGACAGGCAACACCGTAGTCCCGTTCAAAGCTGTCCAAGTTGTCCCAAGATCTCCCAAACATGCTGCGACCGCATCCTTGATACGTTTCTCATCCAACAATGATTGCAGGAGTGTCAAGGCCGTGCGCTCAATCGTGGCAAAATTGCGCAACAGCACATGGTCAATATAGTGCAGGTCAATCAACAAACGCCGCCGTCGGCTTTCCAATTCCTGCGACTGTGCCAACAACACCGGAAGTGTGCTCAATTCTGCCATCCGGCGGTGTAGCGTATGGATTTTATGGACGTATTCTGCATCAGGATCAATCAGTTCACGCAGTGGAGTGATATGCCGCCGCTGTGCAGTTTGTAACTCTGTAATCCGTTGTTCAACTGACTTGATGTCTCCGGTGCGTTTCATATCTCCGAATAAACGCATGCAGGCTATATAGTGTCCAGCCCCAGCTTCGCGTACCTCTCGCACCAGACGGTACAGATTATCCAAGGTGTCGAGCATAAGCTCAGGCTGCTTTTCCTCGGCCACCAGGTGTTGTTGAAGTACATCCGTCAATTGCGCTATAGCCAGGATTTGATCGCGCAGGAAGGAGGCACTCGTGAGACGTCCACGCCGTTCGTAATAGTTTATCAAATCCACGACAACAGGATTAATGGTATAGCTTTGTTCTGCTTCTACCAACAGCACCGCTGCCTGACACAATTCATCAATCACGCGATCCTTCTCCGCTGGCAAAACCTGATGTTGTTCCAGGTAATTCAACATCCGTGCGCGGCTGATGATGTCAGTTTCAGCACATAAATCAATTATTAGGGTAGTATGCTTATGTGCAGTTGCTAGGAAGCGTCTAAAATCAGTTATCCTCAGCATCCTTCAAATCTTCACGGCTTACGCTATGCTCAATATACACCTATGCTCTAACATCATCAAAGTCTACCTTATTCTTTTTAATCAGCAAATGGATATGATCACGGTTGCATCACAGTACTCAAGAAAAAAATGCAACTATAGCCGCGGACACCATGCCGTGTTATCCCCCCTTGATTTTACCCCCTCCCGTATGGTATAATAATAGTAAGAATCGTTCTTTACCAGTTCCATAACCTGCCCAACTTGACCTGCCCACGCCTGTCGCGGGTACGCTGTCTTTACTGTACACTACCGGCCATCGCGCCGGACTTTGAATCAACCTTGAAAGCCCCACCGGGGCATCTGACGTTTTTGACGCCTGACGGATTCCCGTTCACTTGCTGAACGGCCTCCGCCCACGTTAGATGCTTACCCGCGTGGGGCTTTTGCGTTCCAACGCCACACCGAGTCCGTGGTCGCGGCATCGTCATTGCCTGAACCCAATGATGATGCCGAGGCTCCGGCCTCACATCCGGCCCTGTCTGATCAAGACAAGGCACAATGGGCAGAACCTTAACAACCTCAATACCTTATTCTGACTGCGAAAGGCAGAGCCGTGGGCAGCGCCCGGAAGATAATCCCGGTGCTCTCCTGCGGTTGCCAATACGCAATACTGAAAGTGACAACGTTCAACGTTGCCACGTGTAAACGTGATTTCTCTGCCCATCTTTGCTTTGGCCTCTCCGGTGCCCCGGCCCATCAACAGTCGGTGCGCGGGAGACGCACTGATTGATACCCTTGTTCTACGCCGCACTACCCCAACGCCAGCCTCGCCAACACGGTACAGCCGGGCGATGGGGCGTCCGGCTGACCCAATGTGTTTCGTTGTCCTTCACACGGGAGGCGCATCGTTCTCCCGTTGTGGAGAACCGCGCGCCTCTCAGTTGTGATCCAATCCAAAATCAACAATCTAAAATCCAAATGGGAGGTATGCAATGTCTTGGCAAGATCGTAACAACTCGCAGATTCTTCAAGAAGAAATGGTGTCCGAGTACCCGTTCATCCAGTACGTGAACGATGGCGGTTCGTTGGAACCGCGCGAAGCCACCGGTGGCTTTGCGATGAGCGCGGAGCAGGCTGAACTCCTCAAAGCCACGCCGCACGGCGCGGTCGAACACACGCTCATCTTCAGCACCGGCGAAAGTGAGGCGGTGTTCTTCACCGACTGGCTGCGCTTCGTGCCGCTGGCGACCCGCTTCGCCTGGGTCAAGGACGGCAACCGGCTCGGCGGCTTCGTGGACGGGGCGCGCGGGAAACTGCAGGCCCTGGGCTACGTCGAAACTGCCGACGGGTATGCCGGCCCGGTGATGCTGACCGTCAAGGGGATGGCGTCGAAAGACCTGACGCAGGCGTTGCGCGAACACCGGCAGGCCGTGCACAAGGCGACGCAGGGCAAAGCCCCCAGTTCCTTCTTCGCGGTGCTGCTGCACGCCGGGGAACCGGCGCTGCGCGGGACCAAGCAGAAGAGCCGCGCCACACCCATTGTACGTTCCAACGAGTTTGACCCGGACGTGGACTACGTCGGGGACGAACTGGCCGACCTCATCGAGGCCGAGTGGGAACTGTACAAGCAATGGGCGGCGGCCTGGGAGCACAACCCGGGTCCCAACGGTGACGGTGAACTGGCTGACGGCGATGTACCGGTCGAGGAAGAAGGCGCTGTGCCTGACGCCCCGACGAAGGCTGGCAGAGTGGACGCTGTTCCGGCCACGGAGAGCACCAAACGGCTGCTCACGGCGTTGATGCGCGGCAAAGGCTTCGCGCCGGACGCCATTGACAGTGCGCTGGACGGCATCACCGCCGACGCCGCGCAGACGTCGCTCGCCGAACTGAAGCGCCAGGGGTAAACGATGGACAGCTATAACGTCGTTGCTCAACAACGTCGCGTCTATCGCCGTCACCCCGCGCAGCACGGTTCGGCGCGTCAGGTCCAGGTGCATCCGGCGCAGGAACCCCGCGAAGCGGAGAACCTGCATTGGCGACCGGTGCAGCAAGCCGCGCCAACCGGGACTGTACAGCGCCAGGCGGAGGACTTGCACTGGCGGCCACAACGCCGGCCAGCGCAGTCGCCGACGCCGCGCCACCCGCGCTCCGCACCCCGGCGTAAGCCGACTGGACGAGCCAGGTGGGGGCGGCTGCTGCTCTTGCTGGCGCTGATCGTGCCTGGTCTGACGTGGCTGTATGTCCAAGCGCCGCGCCTGTTGCCCTTCACGGCCCGTCACGGTGCGCACCCCGGCTTGCTCTTGCTGGTCGTGGTCGCCCTGGTCGTGGCCGGTGGACTGAAACAGGTGCTCTGGTTCAAGACCATGCAGCGCGTCGCGCCCACGTTGTCTGAGGAGTAGGTTTCTGTCCTACATCCGTGAAAGCGCCTGTGGATTCCTCCCAGGCGCTTTTCTCCATTCCTAACCTGTCGAGGAGGCCGCTGCGCCTCCCTGACAGGAGACGCCGGCCTTCTCGTCACCTACGAGGAGGTATACAATGAGTTTTACCCCTGTCCTGAAGCTGCCAGCCTTGGCAGCACCGCTTCACCCCGTTGTCTTCACCCCGGAACAACAGCAGCGTCGCGCCCGGCTGATCCAACAGACCGGCACTGCGCTACGCGCTGATCCCACGGTGACACAGCTACGGGGCACAATGACCCCCACGCCGCCGCGCGCGGTGTGGCTGGACTTCACGTTGTCGTATGACGCCACGTCCTATTGCCTGACGTTTCCCAACACCGCGCCCACCGTAACCCTGTGGATGCCGGGGCGCTTTGCCGCTTGGGAGACGCTGGCTTTCTGGACGCTGGCCGACTTTGAGACCGGCGCAGACCTGTGGCAGACTGTGAAAGCCACCCTGGACGCGCCGGAGACGGATGTGCTCCATCGTTGGCTAGAGGGAGAACCCTGGTTCGCCGCCGGAGGTGTGTTGTGAACGCTACGCTCACCCGCGAACTCCAACAACGGTTGGGCTACCACTTCGTCAACCCTGATTTACTCCGTCTGGCCTTGACCCACAGTTCCGCCAGCGTGCAGAACTACGAACGCCTGGAACACCTGGGTGACGCGGTGCTGGAACTGGCGGTGACCTACTGGCTCTACCGCGACTTCCCGTACTTCGGGCCGGGCCAGATGAGCATCTTGCGCGCCGAGTTGGTGCGCGCTGAAAGCCTGGCGCGCTTCGCCCGGCAACTGGAACTCCCCTGGGCCGTGCGCCTGAGCTTGCGCGCCGACAGTCGCGGCTTGCGCCAGCGTACATCCGTGCTCAGCGACGTCTTCGAGGCGGTGCTGGGCGCGGTGTTCGTGGATACGGCCCTCAATGGCGGTAACGCCGATCTGACGACGGTGCAGACCGTGCTCCGTCCGTTGGTGACACCACTGGCCGACACGGTGATCCACCGCAACCCCGGCTTCTACCGCGTGCCGGCCCCGGAACTTGCGCTACATCCTAGCCTGCCCTGACCTTGCACCCCGCGAGGAACGGGAAACGCCCAAATCTGTAACTCGCAACTCGCAACTCATAACTCATCCCCAAGGAGGTAAACCCGATGAACCCATTGTTGTCATCCGCGTTGGCTTACACCCGCGCGGGCCTTTCTGTGATTCCCTGTGACCGGCGGCGCAAGCAACCGCGTCTGCGGCGCTGGAAGCCGTACCAGGAACACCCGCCCACGCCTATCGAGGTGTGGCGCTGGTTCGGTCCCTGGACGCAAGCCGACGCCCTCGCCGTGATCACCGGCGGCATCAGCGGCGACCTGGAAGTGATCGACTTCGACGCGCCGGCGTTGTTCGCGCAATGGGCGACGGCGCTGACGCAGTACGACGCAACGTTGCTCGCGCGGCTGCCCGTGGTGCAGACGCAAAGCGGCGGCTACCACGTGTACTACCGTTGTGACGCGGCCATCAGCGGCAATCAGAAACTGGCGGTCGACCCGGCCAAACCGGGCGGCAAGTTCACGCTCATCGAGACGCGCGGCGCGGGCGGCTATGTGCTGGCCCCGCCGAGCGCGGGCTACACCGTGCTGCAGGGCGACCTGACCGCGATCCCGTTTCTGAGCTGCGAGGAACGTGCAGCGTTGCTCGACACCGCGCGGCAGTTTTCTCGCGTGCCATTGACCTGTACCCCGCGTACGGCGATGACGCCCTGGCGCTATGCAACACAGGCCCACCGGCCCGGCGATGACTACAACCGGCGCGGGGATGTGGTAGGCATCCTGCAACGCCACGGCTGGCGCTGTGTGCGCCACGTCCACGAGGCCACGTACTGGCGACGACCGGGAAAGCGGCTAGGGCACTCCGCCACCTACAACTACCGCGACTCGCGCTGCTTCTACGTCTTCACCAGCAATGCCCCACCGTTCGACCCCGCGCGGGCCTACAGCCCCTTCGCCGTGTTTGCGTTGTTGGAACACGGGGGAGACTACCACGCGGCGGCCTCTGCGCTGCGACGGTTGGGCTATGGGAATAGCGGTTAGCTATCAGGCGTCAGCGATCAGCAAGGAGTATCCAATGGAACTGCAAATGGGCACGCTTGCGTGCCGGAAATGTCAACGACCTGTACTACTCTTAACGCATTGTGTCAACGGACGCAGCGTCATCACCCTGTCTGACCCGGCGCAACCGGGATTGGACACGATGGGTGCGCGCTGTCCGCATTGTGGGCACTACTACCGCCCCCGCGCGCGGCAACGGCTGGCCGACAAAGCACAGCCCGCGCACTTGACCCCCTTGAGTGCATTGCATTGAAAGGAATCCTGAAATGAACCTGAACACCTTTGTGAGTCTTGTCTACGTCGAAACCTTGCACGACTTTGCCCGCGAAGTGTCACCTGATCGTCCGGTGCGGATGCTGTTGTCGCACCAGACACAAGGGCAGAGTCCCTTGTTCAGCCGCGTCTACACCCTGACGTTAGCCGGGTTCAACGCCTACCACGAACTGGTCATCCTGGCCGACACCGTGCGGATCGACCTCGACCCGCAAGGGCAACAGCCCTGGACGGCGGCGGGGAAGTTCATTGCCGACCAGGTGGCGACCTGGCGTGCCCTGGTGCACGAGCATCTGGAAGCGCGCGGCTACACCGTGTGGCCGGCAATGTACGCGCTCCCCAAGGATTACACTGTCTTGCGGGGCACGTTCGAGTGTGCGCGTTGGCGCAAGACCGGGGAGACCTGGTCGGTCGAAGCCGCCACGCCGGAAGCGGAGGATGCACTATGCCCTACCGCCTGACTTACAATGACCGCCTGTACATCCAATGTGACGTCTGTGGAAGAGTGTATCCGCAGCTTTTTGCCGACGACTTCGCCACACCCTTGCCACCTGGCTGGGGCGGCGGGCCGTCGCACGTGCGCTGTCCGCAATGCCAGGCCGAATGGCCGCAGGTGAACGCACACGGTTATGGCTGGAAATCAGGAACGCCCGTGCCGGTCATCGACCATTGGACTGGCGCGCGGCTAGGCCCGGTGTTTCCTGGCGAACCGCCGGAGCGTTATCCGCTGGGCTACTTCCGTAGCTTTGGCGCGGCCCAAGTGCCGTACTTTTCACGAAAGGCCAAGGCACGCCTGTTGGGCCACTGGATCACCAGCGCCGAACGGGTGCTGCCGACCTTGAGCCGCCACGACCGGCCCGCGCAAGAACGCCGCATCACCCGCTGGCGAGCGGAGTGCGACGCGCTGCTGGCCGAGATCGCGGCAGACCGTTGATCATAATGTGAAGCATTGAGTATCACCCTTGCAGGAGTTTCTGCCGCTCCTGCAACGGGAGCACGTGGGCAGAAACTCCTGCGACATCTCAAAACCAAGACTATGCAGGAGGAACTGAAATGGGAACTTTGCACACTTTGCCCTTACACGAACGCCCGGCGGCGCGCTTGAGCTACGTCGGCAGCGGTGGGGTCAGCCAGGTCGAACTCCTGGCGCTCCTCATCGGCGGCCCCGACCAACTCGACATCGCGCAAGCCGTGGTGCAACGCTTTGGGGACACGCTGCCCCAGGCGTTGACCGATGAACTACTCAGCATCCCCGGCATCGGGACAGCAACCGCAGCGCGGATTCGGGCGGCACTGGAGCTAGGACGGCGTTTTGCCCACGGGCAAGACAACGACCGGCGACAGATCAGCAGTCCGAGCGACGCCGCCGACATCTTGATGGCCCTCATCGGCCACGCCGAACAGGAGTGCTTCGCCGTGCTGTATCTGGACATCCGCAACCGCGTGCAGGATCAGGAGATTCTGTACCGCGGCACGCTCAACACCACGCACATCCGCCCCGCCGAAATCTTCCGCGGTGCGGTACGGCGCAACGCGGGTGCAGTGCTGGTCGGGCATAACCACCCGTCGGGCGACCCACGACCTTCCCCGGAAGACCGTAGTATCACGCTCAGCCTGATCCAGGCGGGGAAGCTGGTGGAGATAGACGTGGTGGATCATGTGATCATCGGGCGTAACCGCTGGATAAGCCTACGCCAGAACAGTGGTGAACTCTGGGAAGCGCCGCCGGGGGCAGTGCAATGAGCGCCGGTGTGGCTTTGCCCGACGCCTGGCGCACTCGCCAGTTCACTACGGTGTCAAACGACGATGTACTGACCGCCGTGGAAGCCTGTCTGGACGGCCCCGCTGTTCCAGAGACGCCGACACCGCCGACCACTGTGCCTACCCAATGGGAAGACCTGTTGGCTGACCGGTTACGGCAGTGCCACTTACCGGCTGGTGTCCTGGAACGCCTCATTGCTGAGGCCGTGGCTGACACGATGTCGGCAATGGCCGCAACGCTGGAACGCCAGTTGCGCTTCCGCATCTACCGCGAGCAACGGGCGCAATTGCAGACTTGTGATGATTACTGAGTAATACCTGATTAGCATTGTGTTTTCCCCGCAGGGAGACGTAGCCCTCCCTGCATCCCAGGGGAAGTTCCGGCGCTACGTCTCCTTGCACAAAATTCCAAGACCCGCAAGGAGAGAAAATGTCTGTCATCACCCGTTTCCCCAAGGTATCCGTTGTTTCCTGGTGGCGCTTTCCGCGTTTGTCACACTGGCACTGGTGGCAGTGGGGCAAGCTCGTTGGCGCAGTGTTACCGCTGCTGTGTTGGTTGAGCGGCGTGCGTCACCCGTTGGCCTGGGCTGTGGCACTGCACCTGTTCTGTGACTTCACGGCGCAGAGCAACATAACCGTGATCGGCAAGGCGCGTCACGAATGGCGTATCCTGGTCTACCACGGCTTGATCGCCGGGGGCTGGCCAGGGTTGCTCGTGGGTGGTCTGCCGGGTTTGTTGATCAGTGCGTGCGCCCACAGCCTCATCGATGCCGCCAACAAGTTCGGCTTCGATGATTG
>DAIUDK010000156.1:0-10484 GCA_036845725.1 Chloroflexota bacterium | reverse complement strand
TCATCTCCGAGACCAGCGCCAAGCTGGGTTCGGGCTGGCGCGGGGCCACGGCGACACGCTACCGGCTACTGCGTCCCAAGTCGCACCGCGATGAGCAGGAGCCAGACCCGGCGCTCGTGCAACGGGAACGCTTCCGTAAAGCGGTGCAGGTGTACAAGGAAGCCCGCAAGGTGCTCCTGGAACTCTGTGACGGTGACGATGCCACCGCCCTGGCGCAGCAACGCGCCACGGTGGAACGGCTACGGAAAGCGACGTTGCAAGTCGCCACGCCCATCCCGGTGTGCCCCGACTGCGGGCAACTGCAAGTCGGGCGCAATGGCTGGCTGTTGTCGCCCAAGCTGTTCGACAAGCAGCCGCAGCACTGCGACCGGCCCCACGTGGGCTGGGCGCGGGACGCGCAAGGCTGTAAGCTACGCGACGACGACGGCCACCCCACGTGGGTCTGGGACGTCGAACACGAACACGCGCCACGCTGTACCAATGCGCTGTTTGAGTTCGGAGACCAGTTCCGCCGCTGGCCCATCGCCGACTACATCCGCCGCAAGGCCCGCCACGTCTTCAAGCTGCTGATCGCCGACGAGGTACATCAGTTCCGCAGCAAGGACAGCGACCGCGGGCGTGCCTTCCACCACCTGATCACCGCTACGCAGTACCACTTGGGGATGACCGGCACCGTCTACGGGGGGAAGTCCACCTCGGTCTTCTACCTCTTCTACCGTCTGTTCCCCCAGGTGCGCGCGGAGTTCCCCTTCAATGGGGAAAAGCAGTGGGCGGCCAAGTACGGGGTGCTGGAA
Source organism: Chloroflexota bacterium (assembly GCA_036845725.1). Taxonomy (GTDB): domain Bacteria; phylum Chloroflexota; class Anaerolineae; order B4-G1; family SLSP01; genus DSWT01. The sequence goes on along the minus strand of DAIUDK010000156.1, from coordinate 9,690 downwards.
ACGCGTCAGTATGGGACGAAGGGCAGCACGGACGACGACAGCGCCGAGTTCGGGAGCTTCAACGCCACCCGGCGCGGGCGCGTCACCGTCACCGAGAAACCCGGCGTCTCGCCCGCGATCCTGTCCCAAATTGTCGATCACGCGATTTTCTTGTCCCTGAAAGACCTCGGTGTGGGCCTCCCGGCCTACCGCGAGGAAGCCTTGCCCCTGGTGATGACGCCGCAGCAAAGCGCGCAGTACCACCGGATGGAAGGGGCGCTGCGCGTGCAAGCGCGGCAGTACCCCAGTTGGCTGTCCACCTGGCTGCAATGGTCGCTCTCGCGGCCCAACTCTGCCTTCCGCCCAGAAATCGTGGAGAAGCAGCGCCGTGACGACGACGGCAATGTCATCGACGTGACTGCGTTTATGGAATTGCCGGAGATCGTCGCCGGGGTGGATGCGACCACGAGTCAGACTGGGGAAGTCGTCTATGTGCCCAACGGCAACGACGGCTTACCCAAGGAAGCCTGGTTAGTGGACTTCGTCAAGGCCGAGAAAGCCGTGGGGCGCAAGACGCTGGTCTTCGTGCGCCAGACGGCCACGCGCGACATCCAGCCGCGCTTGCAGGCGGTGCTACGCCGTGGGCAGTTGCGCGCGCAGGTGCTCTACGCCAACGTGGACACCCGCAAGCGCGAAGCCTGGGTCAACCGCCACGCGCCGGGGTTGGATGCCTTGATCTGCAATCCCATTCTGGTGGAAACTGGTCTCGATCTTGTCCAGTTCAGTACCGTGGTGTTTTTTGAGATGTCCTATGACCTCTTCGGCCTATGGCAAGCGATGCGCCGCGTGTGGCGCTTGGGTCAGACGCAGCCGGTCAAGATCGTCTTCACCTCGTACAGCGGGACGCTGGAAGAACAAGCGTTGAAGTTGATGGGGGCGAAGATGAAAGCAGCCCAGTTGCTCTACGGCGACGAGGTCGGCGGCGCAATCGTGCCCGACGATGGGGAGAACTTCCTCACCGAGTTGGCCCGCGCAGTGCTCGCTGACCAAGCCTTGCCCGACCTGAAGGCGCTCTTTGCCGAGGCGCGGCCCGAAACGGGCAGTCCCCTGGGCAGCCCCACGGCGATCAGCCCGCGCTTGCCGGTCATCAATGCCGACCAGGTGCGTCTCTTGTGGGAAGCGCAACGCGCCCGCGAGGTCGCCAAGGCGCAACAGCGCCAAGAGCGGCGACAGCAGCGCGTCGTGCAGCAGTTGCACCAGGCTGGTCTCAGTGTGCAACAGTTGGGGATGTTCTGAGGAGGGCGCAATGTCTACTACCCTGGATCAACTCTCGCTGTTTGATGCTGCCCCGGCAGTGGAAGACCTGGAAATGCCGCTGATCTACGCGTATACCCGTGCCCAAGCCCTGGAAGACGGCGTGCTCGCCGATGTGTCAGACCTGGCACGCGAGGCCGGCTTTGTCTGGCCGGTGGCCCTCACTGCTGCGGTATGGAGCATCGTGGAAGACATTCCACGCCGCTACTGCGCCTGGCAGACCGTCGAGGGCCGCTTGTACGACGTCCTCTGGATGGCGTACTGCGCCATTCGCAGTGCTGAGCATCACGGCACGGAATTACGCTACACGTTGTTGCTGGATCACGGGCGACATCGTTACCTGACGCTCAAACTGGTCACCGGCCCTGGCGACCACGGCGAGCCGGTGGTGACGATTATGTTGCCCGACGAGTCGTAACCTTTGAGGTTACGCCGAGGTCCCTGCCCAACCTGGCGACCACTGGTTGCCCTTTACGACAAAGACCCTGTGTTACGACGCAGGGTCTTTTTCTTGGTCTGCGCTTTGGTCATCACTGGTAAAGGCAGCGGTGTACGGCAATGACGTTTCCAAGCCCCACCACATCGCCGCACGGCGCGTGTCGATGTAAGCGACTATCGTGACCCACAGTGCGACGAGCATTGTTGCCAACATCCCGAATGGCCTGTTGCCCTGTAATATGCTGAGCATCGACGCCACTACCAGACAAATAGTGACGATACACGCCACTGCAAATCGTACTGACAGGCGCTTAACCGTCGCCCATTCCACCGGTCCAACGCGCAGATTGAGTTGCCGGCCATCCTGTCGCCACAAGGTATTGATCATCCACGAGTCGATGAACCGCATCCCCCGCCGCCCTTCTGTGCCCGGCAATGTAAAGGAATACCACGGCCAGCGTGGGTCCGGCTGAGGCCTGCGCAAGGCTGGCCACCACCAACGCAAACGGAAAGGCAACCGGTAGCGCCAGGGCCAGACCGCGAAGCGCAGCCGTTGCCACAATGACCAGTCTATCGCCTTTTCCGCCGCGAAGTCACGAATCAACCAATGCACCGTGTATTCGCCAGGGAAATCCGGCGTGGGGCGTGCCAATTGCATCGCCGTCAGGATTTTCCATACCAACGTGGCTTCCCCAACAGAGAGTCCCCACACGGCTTGCGCCAGGGCACGGTTATAGTGGGAAAAATACGGTAAACGCCCCAACGTCGTCAGGGCATATTGGCAACGCTGATCTAGACGTTCCCAATCCATTTCCAATGTGGCCCACACGTTGATGCTCTCGGCAGCCATAAAACGTTGTGCTTGTGAGCGCAACGTCAAGGTGGCAATATTGCCTTGGATTTCAGCCCAATCAAGTCTTAGAGCTGCTACAGCGGAGGCCGCGACCACGGTGATGTATGGATGGTATTCCAACAATGCTAAAAGCGCTTGCACTGTCGGTCTTTGCGCCTCTGAGATTGGCGCTATTTTTTGCGCAAGCGTCAAAGCTTCATCTGGCTCAAGTTCCCCTAGGGTCAGCCAAGCCTTCTCCGGTATACGTAACGCAGCTACATCTTGTACGGCTCGGAGAGTAACGACAACAACTACCTGTGGACCAAGCGTGCGCAGGCTTGCAACAACCGCAGGGTTGGCGACGTTATCCAATAACAATAGTATGGGTTGGCTGGGCAGAAGAGCGCGCAACGCCACGATGATGTCGGCATTGGCCTCATCGGCATAGGTTAGTTCCTGCCCAAACGTCTTAGCGATTCGTTGCATCAGCCATAATGTTGTTGTCGATTGTTGTAGTTCAATCCAGCGCACGTTACCGGCAAAGGCCGCTCGAATTTCCATATCGCGTCCCAGAGCAGCTAACAGTGTACTCTTCCCCACCCCGGTCATCCCGAGAATAGCAACCCATCCACCCGTGTTGCGTCGTGCCATAATCAGAGCTTTCAAAGCGTCCAGTTTGGCATGACGATTAATGTGATATACGGGCAGGTCTGGCACAGTGCCAGCAATGTTGAGACGACGCTCAGTGTTGAGAGACTCACTACCGATTGCAGATTCAGTTGTAGTGGGCTGAGAGGGGAAAATTGCAGCCAAGGCTTCATCGCGGTAGCCGGCCATTCCGGCAGCACGGAACAAATCGGTCAGCCAGGTTTCACCAAGCTCCGGGGCAGCTTCCAAACATACCCTGGCAAAACGTTGAAGAGTCTCGTAATCACGGGGCAAACGTGGGTTAGTCTTGCTGCGCCAGGAATCCAAAGTGCTGACACCCATCAATGCCTCAGTTGCGATATATTGCACGCCCTGGGTGATATATCGTAAACCCAAAGCTTGCATATACGCCAACACGCCCTGCTCTACTAAATCGACAAACGCAACCTGTGTATCGGCAGTAAATTCAATGGCTGTATTCATTGGTTGACCCACCTTACGCAACATTGACCAGGTATTGTGCCTGCGCTACAATCATTCCCTCACGTACAATCTCGCACAGCATTGTATGACTGCCAGTATATCCTGTATGTTCGATTTGATATTCTTCATAACCATCGAGCCGTGGCCCTAAATCATCATTGGCTTCTGCCTCCACCCCATAGTTCTGCACAATCCAGCGAATTTGATATGGACAGCGCACAAAAATATAAGCAACACTGAACCGTAAATGTGTCCCTTTTTGCAGAGCTTCCCCATTGCTCGAATAGTTTCGAACATGCATCTTCGTTTCAGGGTCTATGACTTCCGCCTTAATACGCAGTTCTTCTTGTCGTTTGGCTTTTACAAGGCCTCGGTATAATCTGCGTGTTTCAGTGAGCATTGACTTGGCTGTCCAGAATTCGTGCTGAAACATAGCATTCCAGGCCGCCAGCGCACATTCTTCGCTGTCAGTCTGAAATAGAATCTGCAAATCCTGTAATACCTGCGCTAACGCTAGCCGAAAATTCGCCACCTGCTTAAGATATTTGTCTCGATTGGTCAATTCCAAAGTACAATCCACAGGATTGTAAACGTGATTACCGTACGCACGATAACAAATGGCTACCATAGTGTTATACAGTGCGATATCATCGCGTTCCGTGTTTGGTTGATAACTCTCAACTGCCATTACGGAAATCAACAAGCCCCCAGGTTGTGACATAGACTGGACTTTGGCAAAGGCTTTTAGCCAACGCACAATACGTCGCAATTGTCCCGCCGCTACCGGCTGGTTACGTTCACCGGTAGGGCTTAATTCCTGCACCTGGTTATTGAACCACTCCGTGATTTCCATTGGGGCGCGACGTAACCATTCTGGACCAGCGTGCTCTATAAGCACGTCTTCATTGTCTTCATCGGTCTCTCGGTATACAGCGAAGTCGAGGTGATACCCTTCTGCATACCAAATGGTCACGGCGTTCGTGCGCGCCTCTGGCGAGTTTTTGAATGGCAATCCCAAAGTATTGAAAGCCGCAGCTATACGTTGGCGGGCAGCCAATGGCGAATTAGGTAAGGCGTTGTTGCGAAAAACAATAGCAACATCGAGATCATAATCCTGTTCGGCGTTCTGGATCATGGTATGCATAGCATAGCTACCCTGATTACAGTGACGTGAAGGATGCGCGTAAGTTGTGTTATCCTGCTTCCCTAAATTATCCAGACCGTTATTCAATCGCTGAAGGTTGAGATCACGGTATTCGGCCAGTTGTTTTTTGGCATCGTAGCTCAGACGCACGTATTCATCATGAAACGTATTAAGGTGTTTGTGGCAGTCAAACATCATGTTCTCCTCGAAGTATTGCTGGTAAGACCACTAATTCCGGCGATTCTGGTGTTGCGGTGATATCCAATCCCCATTGATATGGTGGATTAGCTTGTGCTAAGTAATTGTACACGAACAAGCGTGGGTGAATGGTTTTACTAACCTGCCGCCCACAATTGAGCGCCAGGCATACCGGCCCGGCGTAAAACACGTGGATACTGTGGGCACTTGGTAGATAGTGGTGAATAGCATCAAGCACAGTTCGAAAGGTGGCGCTATATGCTTGAAGTTGCTTATCACTGGTTATTGGATCAAGATGTGGATGTGGTAACCGGAGGTGAATATCCGCTAGGGGGTGTGGTACAAGCCCCGCAATGATTTCCGATGTAATCTCATAACTAATACTCAAGCGCAACGTCACTGCGCCGGAAGCCGAATTAATCAGGTCAGGCAGTCCTTCAATGCTAAGTTCAGGACCGTCAGCATCTTCCTGCAATAGCTCCCATTTTCCATTTCTACGGTTGTGTTCAAAGAAATTCAGCGGGTACTTGTTAGAAAGATGATAGCCAGCCATAAACAACAAAGGGATATGGGCCAGACCATAATAGGTGACTCGCGCATCAGGATAACGTTTTAATAGTGCAGTTACTCTGGCGTTCAAATCCCACTGACGACGCACCGCGGCGCGCGGGTCTGGCAAATGCCCGGCTATACATAAGTCGGACTGATCGATCACCACTTCTTGAATATCTGAACATTCCCATTCAGCAGGTAACGTAGTACGCAGAGCATATATCGGAAAATGCTCTAGCGAGTGATGCCAAATAGCAATACAAGTCACACAGGCTATGCCTTCATCATTGAGTTGCTGTGTTTCCCCGAAAATTTGCTGCATAGCCAGGGAGGCATATGCAGCCATTTCTCCAGCGCGGAACAAATCCCTTACCCAGTCAATGCCTAACTCTGGTGAAGCATTAACACAGACAGCGGCAAAACTGAGAAGTATCGTGTAATCACGGGGATAGCGCGCTTGTCGCCAGGATTCCAAAGTGCTGCGGCCAATACCTACCGCCCCAGACAAATATTGTACGGCTTGTCCCAAGAGTTTGAGTTTTTGAGCATGTTGATACGTACGCACCCCTTGATCCACTAGCTGGGCAAACTCTGTACGTGGCCCTCGAACTTGCTTCTGTATTGGTTGCTTTATTGACGGCATCTCTCTACCAGTTAGGAAAAATTGGCGCGTGAGTTAGGAATAATTCCTAACTGCACCAGGCGTCAAAACAGCTGAGTTAGGTTACGATTATGAATAAGGTGCCTGCCTGGTCAGCCCGGGCTATTGTAAAAGATTAGGGGAAAAGGTCAACATATGGCACATCGCACTTTAGCAAGTTACAACAACGGTCAAATTATGCTTGGTATGCAAATTGGGGCTTGACAGTTCCGTAGTTGGAACTATAATACTAATATGGTACTGGATGTAACGAAGCCTGATGAGCAAGAAGACTGGTCGGCAGAAACTTTGTCGCAAGCTGCCAAAGTAAGCAGCTCGTATGTGCGACGTTTGTGTCGTAAGAGGGTTCTTAGGTGTCGTAAGTTTGCCGGGTCTTGGTTAATTCCTTATCAAGAAGGATGGCGCTGGTTGTCAGAATGCGCTGAGAAATCCAAAGCAACACCAGAGGAAACAACATTAACAACTGAAGCATAACTTAAGGGCACGCCTGGTGGGTGCTTGCAACACCCACCAGACGCTAACCCGACCGTTGTCACCGCAACGGTGGGCTACCCTGATTATACCATGAACGCAGCGGTGTGTCGCGCCAATTTGCCGGCGCATTACACCTCCTTGGGGCACCTCTCTAGGACTTAGCGTTACAGGGGATATGACGGCCTACCTATGCCAGACAACGGCACGGTAGGCCGTTTTTGTTTGCCTGTAACCCGAAGCTAATCCTAAACCAACTCAAGGAGGTTTTCAGATGTATACCGGAATCGACATTGGCTACAATGCCACCAAAGCGGTGACCGAGCGTCGCCGCACCACGTTCCCCTCGGTGGTCGGCACGCCCGACCGCGCCAGCTTTGCCCTCAACGGTAACAGCGAGGCGGCCCTCGTCCTTGTTGCCCCCACCCACGCCCTCATCGGCGAGGAAGCGGTGAACCAGTCGCGCTTCCTCAACCGCCGCGAGGACCGCCGCTGGATCGAGAGCGAGGAATGGCTGACCCTGTTCCACGCCGCCCTCACTGAACTGACTTCCGCCACCGCCGTAGACATTGACCTGGTGACCGGCTTGCCCGTGGCCTTCTACAGCGACAAAGCCCAGGTGCAGGAACGGCTCTTGGGAGAGCATCGCGTGCAGCGCGAAGGCCGCCGCGGTCAACTCCTGCGTGTCACCAATGCGCGCGTCATCCCGCAGCCCTTCGGATCACTCCTGGCCGAAGTCCTCGACGAACACGGACAGATTCAGCGCCCTGACCTGGCGCACGCCTCAGTGGGCCTCATCGACATCGGCGGCAAGACCTGCAACTTACTCAGTGTAAGCCGTCTCTCCGAGATCGGACGCGAGACCGCCAGTGTGAACGTCGGCGGCTGGACGCTGGTGCGCGCCGTGCGCCAATGGCTGGCTCAAGCCTATCCGGGCCTCGATGACCTGCGCGATCACCAACTCGCCAGCGCGATCCAGGCCCGCAACGTCCGTTACTACGGCGAACTCGTGACCGACTTTGCGACCGTCGTGGACGACCTGGCATTTGACCTTGCCGGGCAGATTCTCAGCGAAGCCTCGCACTTGTGGAATGGCGGGGCGACGCTGGATGCTATTCGCCTCACCGGTGGCGGGGCGCTGCTCCTGGGCACGCATATCCAACGCCACTGGCCGCACGCGCAGGTGGTCACGGAGCCGATCTACGGCAATGCGCTGGGTTACTGGAAGCTGGCGCGCCGTTTGTGGGGCAAGTAATACTTTTTCATACCGCCCGACACCCAGAAGTATGAAAAAATATGCACAGATGAGGAGATCACAATGATAGTACGACGCACGTTTAGTCTGGATACCCAACGTGATGCGGCCTTGCTTGCCTGGCTAGATGCACAAGACAACCTGAGTGAGACTGTGCGCGTCGCGTTGCGGAATCACTATGACGCTTCCCAGGTGACGCTGGCAGATGTGTACCACGCGGTACAGGCAGTGGAACAGCGGTTGGCGGACGGGGTAACCCTTGGTACTCCCGCGCCCCAGCCTATCGAAGACCCCGACCTGGCCGATGTGCTGGACAACTTGGGGTTGTGAGCAAGGAGGCTAACAATGCGTAGTCTACGTCCGTATCTCGAATTACGCGCTGATATGGTGGAGTCCGTTCTCGGCGCGCATCGCACGCCAGGGCGGGTGACCGGCGGCACGGTGGGGCCACGGTTGATTCGCTTCTTCGTGCAACCCGCGCCGCACGTGCGCTTTGCCAGCATCCAACGCTTGAGTGAGGATTTGGCTTTGGGCTTGCGCGTCCCGCAGGTACGTCTCAGTCGCGGCGTCCAAGGCATCATCCTGGAATTCGACCACCCCGATCCCCGCCCGGTGACGTTGGCCGACATCTTGCGAGAACAAATGCCGCTGCCCATCGCTACCGCCTTGCTGGGCCTCAATGAGCACGGCATGCCCTTGTTGGCGCGGTTGCCGTCCCCCGACGTGGCGCATATGCTCATCTCCGGGACAACCGGCTGTGGTAAGTCGGTGCTGCTGCGTACGATTGCGGCGAGTCTACTCTTGGGCAACACCCCGGAGGTTGTACGCCTACTGCTCATTGATCCGAAGGGACGCACGTTCCCGTCGTCCTTCAACGCCGCGCACCTGGTACGCCCGGTAATTACCGCGCCCCAAGCGGCGGTGGAAGCCCTGCATTCCCTCGTGCGTCTGTTGACCGTCCGCGACCAGCGTGGCGAGACTTTGCCGCACATCGTCATCTGCATCGATGAACTTGCCGACTTGGTGATGAGTGGTGACGGGGTGAGTGCCCCACTGGAACGCCTGGTGCAGCGTGGACGTGAAGCCGGACTGCACTTGATCGCAGCCACGCAGCGTCCCTCGGCCGCGATCTTGTCCGGCATTGTGCGCGCCAACTTCCCATTGCGAGTAGTGGGTCGGGTCGTCAGTACCGATGATGCGCGCATCGCCGCCGGACGCGGGGGCACCGGGGCGGAACGCTTGCAGGGGCGCGGTGACTTCCTGGCCGTGCGTGGCGAACAGGTCACCCGCTTCCAGGCTGCATACAGCACGGCACAAGACCTGCCGGGCAATGGGCATATCCCCCAGATTGTGCCGTTGGCCTTGCCTGAGCCTGAAGTGATTGAGGGGGAAGCACCGGAACCGTCCGACGACGATGTAGCGCAATTGGCGGCGCGGCTCGCACCGTGGTGGGCGCAGCACGGCGGCGAGTGGGGCAGCAAGAGCAGGGCCTTGCACTATCTCTTTGGCGAAGACGTGTCAGCCGGGGGTTGGCATTGGCAAATGACGCAGGCGGCCATTGACCGTCTCAATACTTCTTCTTCGTGAACTTCTACGGCCTATCACTGCCAGAAACAGAAGTGTGGGGCGTAGAAATCGGGGAAGAAGAAGATTTTCACCGGCAGGAGAGGAAACAATGCGTATTCGAGACAACGGCTATGACTATTACGAGGAGC
>DAIUDK010000155.1:9023-10541 GCA_036845725.1 Chloroflexota bacterium | reverse complement strand
GCAGCTTGGGCGCTGGGAGCAGGACAGCGCCAATGCCGGCTTGCGCGCGCGCGTGCAAGCCGCCGTCGCGCTGCTCCAGGCGCAAGTGGCGCGTTACCCGCAACTCGACGCCACTGCGTTCGCGCCCCTCACGGCCACGGCCGTCATCACCGATTTCTGCGCGCCGCTGGAAGAGCTGGACACCGACCTGGGCCGCCTCGCTGCGTACCGTGTCAGCGCGCGCTTCATCCCCGGCTACGACGCCGCGCTGCTCAACACCCCGATCACCTACACCTTGCGCCTGCAAAACCACGGGACGCTGACCACCACTTACCGGGTCAATCTGCAACTCAACCACCTGGCCAGTCAACAAATCCACAATCAACAAATCCTCCATCCGGGGACGACGTGGCTGGCGGTCATTGCGCCGGGCCAGATCGTAACGCAGCCGGTGGTGCTCTTACCGGCGAGTCTGGGGGCCTGGCAGCTTGCCGCGCAGGTGGAAGCGGTGGGAGATGCCTTCATCCAGGCGACGGCGACGGCCGGTCTCAACGTGGTGGACGCCTTCGTCAAGGTGTTGGCGGTGAATGCCAACCCGGCCTTCGTCGAGACCGGCGTCAGTTCCACCGCGCTGGCCGTGTACATCGCCAACATCGCCAACGTCCCGCGCGCCGTGACGGCTCAGGTGGCCATCCTGGCACCGGACGCCACGCCGGTCTGGACGGATAGTGTGGCGCTGGCCTTGCAGGTCGGCGCGCCGCGAATCTACGCGCTCGGAACCGTCACGACTTCGGGTTGGGCGGCCGGCGTGTACACGATCACCGTGGATTTGCAGGATACGCGCGGAGTGACCATCCCGGATGGGGCAGGCTATGGCTTCTTGGCCGTGGGGCAGGCCCTTGAAGCGACTCACGGCGTTACCCCATCCCTGGTGGCGCCTGGGACGGTGACTGTCACGACGGTGATTACCACCGAATCGACGCATACCGAAGAACCGGATGACACAGGCTGGCTTCTGTATACGCCTATGCCGGCGAGGGCAAATGCGCCTGATGGTCCGTCGAGGGGTGGTCGTCCGCCCGGTCTGGCCTCGTTGGAGTTGCAAGAACCGTTGACGACGACGTTGGGGATTACGCGTTACGAGGAAGGCGACCCGCTCTTTGTTTATACGGGAACCTGGGCTATACGTAGTATGGCTTATGCCAGCGCCGGTCAGGCGCGGCGCTCCAACGTTGCCGGTAACGCGGCCAGTTTGACCTTCGATGGGACGTGGGTAAGTGTAGGGTTGGGGACCGGCGCTGACGCCGGGTATGTGGAGGTGTTTATCGATGGCGTGAGCCAGGGAATCCTGGATACCTATCGCAACGGTAACAGCGTGACTACGTACGTTTACGATAGTCTGTCGCCTGCTACACATACCATAAGCCTGACGGTCTTGGGCGCCCGCAACGACTGGGCCTCGAACAGCTTTGTGTATGTGGACCACATCGACGTGTGGGATGGGACGGCATTGCCGGAGGGCTTCTTCGAGCAGGACGA
>DAIUDK010000155.1:0-8923 GCA_036845725.1 Chloroflexota bacterium | reverse complement strand
GTGGGATGGGACGGCATTGCCGGAGGGCTTCTTCGAGCAGGACGATGCGCGGGTGTATCTTAGCACTAACTGGAGTACTGCCAGCATTGCTGCGGCCAGTGGGGGAACCTACATTCGCGGCGGTTCCAACGCCTGGTTCCCCTTCATCGGGGAGACGGTCACGTTCCAGGCTTTGGCTTACAGCGGCGGCGGCAAGGCCAGCGTGCTGGTGGATGGGCAGTTCCTGGGGTACATCGATCTCTACAGCGCGGCTGCCGTGACGCGCACCTTCAGCTACGGCCCCTTCGCATCCGGCCCGCACGTGTTGCAGGTGCAAGCATATCGCGGCACTGCAACGGTGGATGGGTTCCGCGTTCCGGCCGAACCGCCGCCTACCCCTGTGCCGCCGCCTACCGGTATCGTGCGTTACGAAGAGGATAATCTGGCCTTGCGTTACAACAGTGTACCCTTTACGCAGACGGCGGGAACGTGGGGTATGGTCGCTGCGTCACGTCTGAGCGATGGATACGCAGCCCGGTCGAACACAGTGAGTGATACAGTGAGCCTGACCTTCGATGGCAGTTGGGTAAGCGTGGGCTTGGGCGCGGGTAGCGACTGTGGCTATGCAGCGGTGTTCATCAATGGGGCGCTTGCGGAAGTCGTGGATACCTACAGGAATGTAGACAGCGTGATGACGCGCGTCTACGACGGTTTGCCATCCGGCGTTAACACCATTTCCATCGTTGTGCGTGGCGAGAGGAACGCTTATGCCTCGAACAGTCGTGTCTATGTGGACTACATCGAGGTGTGGGATGGGACGGCATTGCCGGATGGGTTCTTCGAGCAGGACGACGCGCGGGTGCGTCTCAGCGCCAATTGGACCACCGTCAACTCTACTGCGGCCAGTGGGGAGACCTACATTCGCGGCGGTTCCAACGCCTGGTTCCCCTTCACCGGGGAGACGGTTACCTTCCAGGCTTTGGCCTACAGCAGCGGCGGCAAGGCCGGGGTATTGGTGGATGGACAGTTCCAGGGCTACGTCGATCTCTACAGTGCATCTCCTGTGACGCGCACTTTCAGCTACGGTTCTTTCACGCCCGGCCCGCACGTGTTGCAGGTGCAGGCGCATCGCGGTAATGCGACGGTAGACGGGTTCCGCGTTCCGGCCGCACCGCCGCCTACACCTGTGCCGCCGCCTACCGGTATCGTGCGTTACGAAGAGGATAATCTGGCCTTGCGTTACAACAGTGTACCCTTTACGCAGACGGCGGGAACGTGGGGTATGGTCGCTGCGTCACGTCTGAGCGATGGATACGCAGCCCGGTCGAACACAGTGAGTGATACAGTGAGCCTGACCTTCGATGGCAGTTGGGTAAGCGTGGGCTTGGGCGCGGGTAGCGACTGTGGCTATGCAGCGGTGTTCATCAATGGGGCGCTTGCGGAAGTCGTGGATACCTACAGGAATGTAGACAGCGTGATGACGCGCGTCTACGACGGTTTGCCATCCGGCGTTAACACCATTTCCATCGTTGTGCGTGGCGAGAGGAACGCTTATGCCTCGAACAGTCGTGTCTATGTGGACTACATCGAGGTGTGGGATGGGACGGCGATGGATGAAGGGTTCTTCGAGCAGGACAATGCGCGGGTACATCCTAGCACTAACTGGAGCACTGCCAGCAGCGTTGCTGCCAGTGGGGGGGCCTACATTCGCAGCGGTTCCAATGCCTGGTTCCCCTTCACCGGGGAGACGGTTACCTTCCAGGCTTTGGCCTACAGCAGCGGCGGCAAGGCCGGGGTATTGGTGGATGGACAGTTCCAGGGCTACGTCGATCTCTACAGTGCGGTTGCCGTGACGCGCACCTTCAGCTACGGCCCCTTCACATCCGGCCCACACGTGTTGCAGGTGCAAGCGCATCGAGGAAATACTACGGTGGACGGTTTCCGCGTTCCGGCCGAACCGCCGCCTGCCCCTGTGCCGCCGCCCAGCGGTATCGTGCGCTATGAGGAGGACGATCCCGCCCTGCGTTACAACGGCCTGCCCTTTACCCAGACGGCGATAACCTGGAGTATGCGCAGCGTGGGGCACTTGAGTAGGGGTTATGCTGCTCGCTCCAACACCGTGAGCGATACGGTCAGCCTGACTTTTGACGGTACCTGGGCGAGTGTGGGGTTTGGGACTGGCGCTGATTGTGGGCACGTGGAGGTGTTCATCAATGGCGTGAGCCAGGGAATCCTGGATACCTATCGCAACGGTAACAGCGTGGCGATGCGTGTCTACGACAACTTGCCGCCCGGCGTTAACACCATTTCTATCGTTGTGCTCGGCAGAAAGAGCGATTACTCCTCGAACACCTACGTGTACGTGGACTATATCGATGTATGGGATGGCGAAGCAATACCGGATGGGTTCTTCGAGCAGGACGATGCGCGGGTGCGTCTCAGCGCCAATTGGACCACCGTCAACTCTACCGCGGCCAGTGGGGGAACCTACATTCGCGGCGGTTCCAATGCCTGGTTCCCCTTCACCGGCGAGACGGCTACCTTCCAGGCGCTGGCCTACAGCAGCGGCGGTAAGGCCGGGGTGTTGGTGGATGGACAGTTCCAGGGCTACGTCGATCTCTACAGCGCATCTCTTGTGACGCGCACTTTCAGCTACGGTTCTTTCACGCCTGGCCCGCACGTGTTGCAGGTGCAGGCGCATCGCGGTAATGCGACGGTGGATGGGTTCCGCACACCGGCTATGGGCGTTTCTACTCCTCCTACTCCCATCATCCGCCGGGTGGAAGAGGATGATCCGAATCTGCGCTACAATGGACACCCCTTCGGCAAGTTCCCCAGTGGTTGGGAAGAGCGCACGCGGGACCTGGTCAGCGATGGCTATGTCTACAGCTCACGCACGCCGGGCGACGTAGTCATCCTCACGTTAGATAGCTCCTGGTTGGTGGTGGGGTTCCACACCAGGGCCGATAGTGGTATGGCGCAGATCCGCATAGGCGATGTCGTCTCGGAAACTGTAGATCTCTATGCGCCGGCCGCCGGTCTCTTGGAACGCTTCTACACTGTACCCACCGGCGTTCACACGATCACCATTACCGTCCTGACGCAACGTAACCCGGCTTCCAGCGATGGATGGGTCGAGTTCGACTATATTGACTTCTGGACCGGCCAGGAAAGCGCCGATACTTTTTACGAGGCTGAGTGGGATGTCAACGTGCGTACCAGTCACCGGTGGACTGAGGTTGCGAATGATTTAGCCAGCGGCAACGCATTCCTGGAGAACGGGGATAATCTATGGTTTGGCTTTACCGCTGATTCCGTTTCCTTTCATACGTTTGCTGCCCCGGATTCACCTGCTGTTGAAGTTTTTATCGATGGCGTCAGTCAAGGTGTGGTCGATCCGTACTTCCCGGCCCTGGTGCCGCGAGTGGTGAACTATACCCATCTGGGGCCAGGCCCGCATATCTTGCGAATTGAGAACTTGCAAAATGGTCGAGTAGATGGGTTCCATACACCGGTTATTCCTATGCCTCAGGAAGAGGTGCTGCTCCATCTGTGCGTGGCTCTGGATGGTTCGGGCAGCATCAGCGCTGGTGAATTCGATTTGATGAGAAGGGGACTCGCTGCTACCGTTCGCGATAGGACAACCGTGCCCCAAAATGGCGCTCTCGAACTGAGTGTCGTCCAGTTTTCGTCTAATGCCTACGTCGAGATCCTGCCGACGATTATCCGCGACTCGGCGACCGCCGAACAGGTGGCGCACCAGATCGAAATGTTCACCCAAAAAGGCGGGGGGACGAACATGGCCGCCGGTATCGATCTGTGCGCCGGTCTGATTGTCCACTCACCGCAGTTTTCCGGGGCCAGTAAACGGATTATCAATATAGTGGGTGACGGGGAACCTACCTATCCGGGGCCTGACCCTCATCAAGCCGCCGTAGATGCGCGAATCGCTGCCGTGGCGGGCGGCATAGACGAGGTCAACTTTGAGGCCATCGGGGTCAGCGCTAATACTATCGCTTTCCTGCGAGATGAATTGGTCTATCCTCAGCCCGGCTACCTGGCCCCGCCCTTCATCCCTGAGCATGGCGGATTCGTCATCCCTGTAAACAACTTTGCTGACTTTGAGGCCGCGATGCGACAAAAGCTTCAATTTGTACTGGAGACCGATGTCTACCACGTAGACGTGGAGCACAGCGCGCCAATCACTGACGTGATCGTTCTGATTGATACAATCGCGCCGCCCTCGACGCACATCTCGACCACCGGTGGTCAGGTTCAGATTGCATGGCAGCACGTGCTCACGCCTAATCATCGGGTGGAGACAGCGATGTTCCAGTCACGCTTGCCGGCGATGCAGCCGGGAGAGATTCGGCGGGTCGCCGACGGTACGCTTGTGCGCTATACCGGAACCAGTGGGTCGGGTGAAATCTCGCTGCCGCCGCTTTACGTCAGTGCTGCCCATCTCCTGGCGCTGATGCCCTTCTCACGTACCACTGTGGCCGGTAACGGCGCGCCGTACAGTGTAACGCTCGCCAATCCCACGACGGCCTCCGCCACCTACACCCTCACTGTCAGCGGGCTGCCGGCGGACTGGGTAGCACTGCCTCCCACCGTCACTGTGGCGGGCGCCGCCGCCGTGACAGTGCCGTTGCACCTGACCCCACCACCTGACGCCGAGATCACTGCTTACACCTTCGCTGTCAATGCGGCGACCCCCACCGGGGGCTGGGATCAGGCCCCCGGCGTCCTCGAGGTGGCCGAGGGGTTCATCCTGGCCCTGACACCGGCGCAACTCACCGCGGACTACGGCGCGACCGTCACATACACCCTAACCCTCTCGAACGCCGAGCCGATACTGCGGGAATACACCTTGCAGGCCACCGGGCTGGCAAGCAGTAGTGTGCAGTTACCCGCCATGATGTCCGTACCGCCGGGCGCCACGCGCAGCGTCACCGTCAGCGTGATGGCGCGGGAGCCTTTGGGGATCCATCTCCTGACGGTGCAGGCCAGCTACACGCACGCGGGTACGGCAGTGAGCGCTCAGGCTTCTGCCGGCCTGGCGGTACAGGGCGAGCCAGGCCTGACCCTGGCATTGTCGCCGGTCCAGGGTGTGGGCGGGCCGGACTCCCCGGCGACGTACACCGTGTGGGTGACCAATACCGGCACGTTCTCGGATACGTACGCCCTGAACGTGAGCGTGCCCGATGGCTGGGCGGTGCAGCTATGGGCGCACGGTGCGCCGGCAGCCCAGATCAGCCTGACGCCTTACGTCTTCAACAGCGCGGCGCTACAACTCCTGGTCACACCGCCGCCCGGCACGCCGTCCGGCGACTACCCGCTGACTGTCTACGCGGTCGCCACTCGCGCTCCGGCGCTCACAGCCGAGGTTTCCGGGGTGGCCACCGTGGCCGCTACTGGCATAACGGTCGCCATCAGTCCACCAGAGCGTGTTGCTGATCCACGCGAGCCCTTGACCTGGAATATCACCCTCACCAATACCAGTAGCGTTGCCGACACCTTTACCTTGACCGCCGGTGGGGTGGTGGTAGGAGGAAATGCTGCGTGGAGCATCAACCCGGTGTCCCTGGCGCCGGGCGCGTCCGCCACGGTGCAACTGACCTCCGCCCCGCTGGACTTCGTCACCCCGCAGTCCTATCCATTGTCCGTGGTGGCTTGCGCCCAGAGTACGCCCCAGGTCTGCAATGCGACCACCGCCACGGTCTCCTTCACCGAGTTTGCCGGGGTGGACGTGCACCTCTGGCCGGCGGCGCAGACCGTGAGCGCAACACTACCGGCGCAGTATCTGATGGTCGTCACCAATACCGGTAACATAGGGACGCACTATACCCTGGCGGCTACCAGCATCCCGCCGCTGGACGTGCTGGCGCTGGACTTAGCCGATCTCTACATCCCGCCGCATATGACCGCGCAGGTCTTACTCACTGCGCGTACTGCGCAGCCCGGAACATACACGCTCGCCGTACAGGCGGACCAGGGCACGTTTGCGGCGACCGCAACCGCCCAATTGACGGTGACGACGGCTATCTTCAACCATCCCCCGGTCGCCGTCAACGATACCTTCACCACTCCAATGAACGTGGCGATCACGACGCCGGTGTTAGCCAATGACTACGATCCGGACGGCGATGCGCTGACCCTGGATACGGTCGGGCCGGCGGGGCATGGCTGGGTCTACCGCAATCCCCAAGACCAACTGACCTATACCCCGGACACCGGCTTTGTGGGCACCGACAGCTTCACCTACACCTTGCGGGACGTCCACGGCAGTTTAGCCGGCGCCACCGTGACAATACAGGTCACACCGGTTTACGACACACCACTGGTGAGTCTCGGCCCGGATCGCAGCGTCGCCGAGGGCAGCCTCATCACCTTCACGGCCGCCATCACCGACCCCGACACGCCCACCGGCCACACCCTGCACTGGGATTTCGGCGACGGGGGCACGGCCGGCGGGACACTCACGCCAACGCATGTCTACGCCGACGACGGCATCTATCCCGTCACCCTCACTGTCACCGATACTACCGGCTTGAGCGGTGCGGGTCATCTGACCGTTACCGTCGCCAACGTCGCTCCGACGTTGACAGCCGGGCCGGACCGGACCGTGGCCGTGAGTGAGACGCTCGCGTTTAACGGCGTCTTCACCGACCCCGGCGTGCTGGACATCCACACCATCGCCTGGGATTTCGGCGACGGTATTACCGCCACAGGCACGCTGACGCCCGCCCACGTCTACACCGCGCCCGGCATCTACACCGCTACGCTGGTCGTCGCCGACGACGATGGCGGGACAGGCAGCGATACGCTTGTCATCACCGTGACAGAACAGATTACGCCGGTTTACGACACGCCGCTGGTGAGTCTCGGCCCGGATCGCAACGTCGCCGAGGGCAGCCCCATTACCCTCACCGTCGTCATCACCGACCCCGACACCCCAACCGGCCACACCCTGCACTGGGATTTCGGCGACGGAGGCACGGCCGACGGGACACTCACGCCAACCCACGTCTACGCCGACGAGGGCGTCTACCCCGTCACCCTCACCGTCACCGATACCACCGGCTTGAGCGGTGCGGGTCATCTGACCGTCACCGTCGTCAACGTCGCTCCGACGTTGACTGCCGGGGCGGATCGCACCGCCATCGTGAGTGAAACGCTCACGTTCAGCGGCGTCTTCACCGACCCCGGCGTATTGGATACACACACCATCGCGTGGCATTTCGGGGACGGGATTACCGCCACAGGCGCGTTGACGCCCACCCACGCCTACACCCAGCCCGGCGTCTACACCGTCACTCTCACCGTCGTCGATAACGCCGGCGGCGTGGGCAGCGATACGCTCGTCGTCACCATCAACGCGAGCGGCCCTGGGGCTATCTCTGGCGTGATCTGGAACGATCTGGATGGCAACGGCGTCCAGAACGGGGCTGAGACGGGTCTCACCGGCGTCTACGTGATGTTGTTCGCGGACGATGGCGATGGTG
Source organism: Chloroflexota bacterium (assembly GCA_036845725.1). Taxonomy (GTDB): domain Bacteria; phylum Chloroflexota; class Anaerolineae; order B4-G1; family SLSP01; genus DSWT01. Next base: position 1,439 of record DAIUDK010000155.1, on the reverse strand, counting down.
TCTTCGAGCCGGAAGCCAGCGACCCTGGCGTGACGTATACTGTAACCCCGGACGGGGGGAGCTACGCCTTCTCCGACCTCGCTCCGGGCGCTTACTGGGTAGACGTGTACGAGGAAAGCGCACCGGCTGGTTACGTGCGCACTACCCCGGCCGAAGACCCGCTGTTGGTGACGCTCGCGGCCGGTGAGGCCCGCACCGTCGATTTCGGCTACCGCGCGCTATCCGGCAGCACCTGCGTCACCATCCTGCGACCGGGCAGCGCCCACGAGCAAGTTTGGGATGCCTACATCTGGGCTGCCAGTCCCGCTGCCAACTCTGGGAACAGTACGTTGCTCTACTCCGGGTTGGTCGGCAGTGGTGAAAAACAGAGCCTGCTGCGCTTCGATCTGAGCGCGCTTCCGGAAAACGCCGTGGTGGACTCGGCTGTCCTGGCCGTCTACTTCACGACCAGCAAGGTGCAAATTGTGCGCATGCACCAGGCGACGGCGACCTGGCAGGAGACGGCGGTGACGTGGAATACCTTCGGCGGCAGCTACCTCGATGCGACCGAGGGCTACCTGGTCAGCCTGGGCACGGGTTTCCACGCTGCAGATTTGACCCATCTCGTCCGGCAGTGGGCGAATGGCAGCGCCGCCAACTACGGGGTGTTGTTGGAACAGAACAGCACGGCTTACGATAGCTACAAGAGCAGCGAGTACAGCACGGCCAGCTACCGGCCACGGCTGCAAGTGTGTTATCACGCCGCGCCCTAGCCGCAAGCGTCGGCGCGCCGCAGCCGCCGGTGGCCGAAACGCAACTCGCCAACAGCAGCCCTTGCCGGCCCTCGTGAAAACGGGAGCCGGCAAGGGCTGTGATTACGGCACAGAAAACACAAAGGGAGGACACGAGAACATTCCCGCGTCCTCCCCTTTATTATATGCGCGTTCCCCTTGCTATTTCCTCACCCCTCCACCGCCAACACCCTTTCCCCCACCACGCCACACACCCGGCCCTGCCACTGCAATACCCTTTCGACCACCACGAATCGACTTCGTAACACCTTGCAATGCGCCGTGAACACCTCCGGGCGCAGAACCACATTGACCACGCCAGCCGCTGACCCTTCCAAGCCCTCGTCTTCCAACGCGATGAACGCCGTGCCGCGCGTCGGCGGCGGACGCTGTCAGATTGATGGTTGTTGGCGCGGTTGTTGCCGTATACGCGCATTTTCGCGGCGCTGGATACGGACAGGGCCGGGACGCTGAACGCCACGCGGCTGGTGGCGTTGTCGGCGCGGGTGACGCCGGCGCGGGTGCCGGAAGGCAATGATGTGACGGAGTATCACCAGGCCGGCGGCGATGTGCGGGCGTGGGTGCTGGCGGTGGCGGGCAAAGGAAAGCCGTTCCCAGTTCTGAAATACACCTGGTAAATGTCGATTGCATTTCCCCAACTATCTCGTA
>DAIUDK010000154.1:0-10930 GCA_036845725.1 Chloroflexota bacterium | reverse complement strand
ACCTAAGCGCCGTTTATGATAGGGTTGACTGCCTGTCCGCGTAAAGTTAAACCATCGCCAAACATGTCGCCGATAAGTGGGGTAAGGAAGGTGAACTCATGCGATACACTGACAGTGATAGATGCGCCGGCAGTGATGGAGCTGCTTGAAACAGCGACATTTGTAAGTTCGATATGGACGAGTTCATCTGCGGCCGCTTCGACAACGCGAAGTTTGATGCCATTTATGTCCTGCGGTGCCGCTCCGGCATAGACTGCGCCTTCGGCCACAGCATCGTTGAGCATAACCACGACGAAGTAGGCACGTCCGAAATCGAGCAGACCCATCAAAACCATAACCAGCAAAGGTAGCATGAGTGCGAATTCTACAATGCTTTGTCCGTTTTCCTTTCGGTGTTTCATCGTATTCCTCCTTAAACGTGATAAAAGAGTTTCCTATCCATTATTGATAAGTACTGTCCTAGGGTTGTTGCAATAGTCCTGTTTCAGCGTCGACGCGCACTTGCAAGCGGGCTTCTGGTGTAAAGGCCAGGACAAACCAGGTAAGACGGCCATCTGCCATCTGGAGCCGGAGTTGTACAGTTGCTCCTGGATGTTCTTTCAGGAAATGTTCTCCACCTGCTGCGTGGAAAGTGAGCCATGCAACGCTTGCGTCTTGCGTTGGTGGAAACCCTGCCAGCGTTGCCGGTTTGTTGGTTACGTCTGTGGCCGGGGTGCTTAACACCTTGTCTTCTTGCACGGCCACCGTCATAACTGCGCTTTGGGCAGGTGAATAATAATAGAAGGACCAGCCTGTTGGCGGTAACTCGATGTGCGTCCACTCGCCGGTGGGACGCCAGGTCGCTTCGGCTCTGGATAGCGTGGCGTCGCTGGCCCAGGCGTGCGCGATATGCCGCGTGCGCATTTCGGCCTCTGCCAATGCGACAGGTTGCGCTGTTCCGGTCCAAAGTGTGGTTGCGCCCACGGCGGACATCGCTTGACCGGGCTGTGGCTCGACGAGGTTCCAGTATAGCAGCAGTCCTCCGATCAAGGATAAAAACACAAACTGCAATGCGAGAATTTTGAGCAACCATTTCTTGTTAGCCATGGTAATTCCTCATGATCAATGGTAAAAAGATCTGTAACCGCGGAAGCGGCCCTTGCCGGTAGTATGTATCGTAGTTTGTCGTGTAAATCATGCCTTTTTGATGTTCTTCCCAGGCGAGATGGATGCGCCTGTTCGCATCCAGGCGCAGCGCGGGAAACAGGGACAGGGCATCCGGTGTTTCCGATGCGTTTGTGGTCTGCGTTCCCCAATCTTTCCCGCCATTGCGGCTGCACTTGAGCAGAATCTCCTCTTGTCCTGAGACGCCGGGCGCGCCGCGATACCCGTGCCAGGCGATACAGACGGTGTCGTCGCGTGCGTCGATGGCGATATTGGACCACGTAGGGCGATAGGTATTGACCTGAACCGGCGCTGCATCGAGCCGTTGCGCGGGTTGTTCGAGCGGCGGCATCCATTGCTCGTTCTCGAACCGCCGGTAACTGACGTATTGCAGTGTGGCTTGCGTGCCTGCGCCGGTCGGGACGACCTGTTGTTCGATCCAGGTTACGTGAACCCGCTGCGCGCCGTCCACCGCAATTTTGGGCCGTACGCTTTCTTTATCCGCCAACGATAGCCGGGTGAGGGATGCCCACTCGAAGTCCTGGTGCGCCGCTTGCCAACTGCCCCGGGTGTACCATACGCCGCGCATCGCTAACGTGCCCGCTGTTTGCTCCCATACGAGATGTACCGTATCCTTATTGGTGTTCAGCGCCGCGTGAGGGTACCAGATGCCGCCATAGGGTGGATTGGCCTGTGAGCGGGTGATGACAATTGTAGGTGTCAACCAATCCTCGGCGGTGAATGGGCGCTGTGCATAATACAGGTCGGCCTTCGACCAGTCATTTCCGTTGTCGGCCGAGGCGAAAAAGAGCAAGAGACGGTCGCTGCCGACGAGCAAGCGCGGCGTCGTATACCCATAAACCGGTGCCATCACCGTGTGCGGCGTTCCGGTCAAACCATCCTGCTGCATGATCGTACCGGGGTAGGGGAAGGTCCCTTGTACCCACGTCGCTGCCAGTTGCTCGCCTTGGTAGGCGACGTCCGGTGCCCAGGCATCCAGGGACTGGCTTTCGCTCAGGTATAGAGCTACACTCGGCGTGATGGGAGTGCCGGCACCGGTAGCGGCGAAAATGCCCCTTTGGGCGGCAACGCCGACGTTTGACCAGACGACGGTAACGTCACCTGCGGCGCTAAGGGCGATGGCCGGCTGGCGAATGTCGCCGTTGTGCGAGAGATTGCCCGGCATCTGCGCGCCATCCTGTTCCCAACCGGTATCGTTGCCCTGAACTACGGCGGCGTATGTCGCTGTGGTATAGACCATAGCGACGATGATGACGCCGACGATAAGGAGTTCAGTACGGTGTTTCATTGAATTACTCCAAGACGGTTAAGTTGATGTCTGCTTCTTGCCGGATTTCGCCGGGTTGTAGGCCCGTGACGATGATTTGTCCCCAATAAAGCGCATTCGCCATCCGCATCTGGGCCACGACGGTGTAATCTCCCGCCGGCAACTCGGCCTCATAATAGCCGTCGATGGTCCCGCCGTTCGGCATCGTGATGGTGCGGGAGAAGCCTGACCAAATCAGCCGTCCCTGAGCGTCGTTGACGTAGATGTTGGCGAGGCTTTGCGGAACGCCATCCATATACGTGATGCCGCTGAGGGTGGCGCGCGGTCCTGGTGGCAACTCCGGTGTGGGTGTGGGTGTGGGCATCGTATTGGTCAGGGTCACGGCCACATTCAGCGGGATGCTGGCGTTGTTGGTCTCGTCCGATTCCAACACTTGATTCCAGGTGTCTACCAGGGCGATGACCATGTGATCTCCGGTGGTTGCGAAGCCTGTATTCATCCACATTTTGAAATTGATAGTGGCACCGGACGGCAACCCGTTGATGGCGACGTAGTCTACACTGGGATACGTGTAAGGGTCGGACGGGGTGTCGGCGAACAGGTCGACCCAGAAGAGCGATGGAACATCGGCGCCGCCTTGATTGGTCACTTGTACGTCGAAGTCGATTCGTTCATAGGTGCCAAGCGGTGGATTGGTCGAGAGTTGTAACTGGCTTACCACCAGATCCGGAACGGGGCAGGGGGCCGTGAAGTCGACGGTGTATTCGAAGAGAAGGCCACTGTTTGGATTCTGTTTCTCCCAGGCCCGCGCCGCAACCGTTTGAGTGCCAGCAGGGATATTCGAGACGTTAAACGTTTCTGCAAAGGTGCCGCTGCGTTTCTTGTTGCCGCTATTGTAGACTTCTGTTCTCCCGAAGTGGATCGTGAGATACCCGCTGGGCCAGTTGTAAAAGTTCACCGTGATACTGGTCTGGTCTCCAACCGGACCGCAGCTCGGCGCAATTTCAATGTACGCGCCTTTGCGTGGGGCGGGGAGGGGTTTGGGTGTCGGCGTTTCGCATTCTACGATAGCTGTATCTTGTTGCCCGTATCCTTGCACTACGAGCGTCATACAGGCTTGCAATGGTGGCAGGTCGCCAAAGAAAAAGCGTCCATCACCACCCACGATAATGGAGACGAGTTGTCCGGTTTGGATGATACGTAATGTAACGGTTTCCTGTGGGTGCGCATCGCCCGCAACGAAGGTTTGGCCGGCAGGAACCGGTTCGTCGATTTCGATCCGCCTCAGCGCGGGCGGTTGGCCGGGTACATCTGGTGGGGTGGGTGTTGCCGTCGGCGTCGCTGTGGGCGTGGCTGGCGGCGTTGGCGTTGCTGTGGGAGGAGTGGTGGAGCAGGGTACCGTATACGTTGCCGTCGCCGTGCGTCCGGTTTGTCTTCCTGTAACGCTGACCGTGTAAGTTCCATCCTGCACGTTGGTAACATTGAAGGGGAGGATAAAAATTGGGTTGATTGCTGTATTGTTTGCGACCTGTGTATCGCCGAAGTAAGCGTCGATACGCGTATCCCCGTCCCAATCGTAGCCGTTGATGTTGATGGATTGCGGGCCGGCCGGTCCGCACATGGGTTCGAGTGTGATTCTGGGACTTGGACTGCCACCGTCTCCGCCATCACCACCATCACCACTACCGCCATCACCACCATCACCGTACCCTGGCGGCACGGGTGGGGGAGCGTTGACGATGACACCCATAGTTTGTATCGTGCGCGTTGCTTTACTGTTTAGGGTTATGCCATCGGTACTAAAAAAGGGGTCGAATAGCGGTGTCATAGCCTTGACAAGGTACCTAACGTTGACGTATACTCGATCCCCTGTGGTGAGATAGTCCACTTCTTGATGTTTTGGGGTTCCTGGCCCGTTGTCGTATTGGACAATGACCCACACGCCTTCTGGATCGAAGGGATCATCGTTGGAATTAACCGGTGCCAGGTTGACGTGGCTGGCGACGGCGTTGCAGATTCCGTTGTAGTCACGTGGGTTTGTCACACCATAGCGTATGCCTTCACGCGTTGCATTGAAAAGATTGCTATAGATGAACAAAAGCCGCCCGAATTCGAAAATTCCGATCATGACCAGCAGCAGCAAGGGGAGAATGAGTGAAAACTCTACCAATCCCTGTCCTGATTTTGCTTGTCGTGTATGCTTAGGCATGTCCATTATCCTTATTTAGCTTGTACAAAAGTGATACCCGTAATAAATCACTGGTGCATAGGAGCCGATTTTTTCTAACTGCTTTCTATCTGTTATATCGAAAATAGGCTGCCCAGGTAACGGCGAGTTATACCATTTCCTAACTCTTTCTTTGACGTGCTATAGGACTAAAGTCCTGTTGTCATAAAAATGATGAACGTTACTGGACAGGGGGTGTATACGTTATATACTATAGAGGACAAGATTAGAATATAGTTTGGAAAACTGAAAGATATGCGTCCTCAAGAAATATCTGGTTATGATGAAGCTGCTCTTATCTAGCGTGCGAAAAAGAACGATCGGGCTGCACAAGGGCAGTTATATGAACATTATGTAGATGCTGTGTATCGCTACATGCTCTATCGCCTTGGAAACCACACGGCGGCTGAGGATTTAACATCTGAGGTGTTTGCGCAGATGTTGACCTCAATTGGGCGTTATGAGGATAGAGGGCTGCCTTTTGGCGCGTGGCTGTTTCGAATTGCGAGGGCGCGGCTGGTGGATTACTGGCGTGCAACCAAGCGTCGGGAAACGCACACGACCTCTTTGTCCGAAGAGGCCGAGGCGCTGCTGGTCAGCGACGGTCCGCCTGTAGAAGGTCAGGATTATCAGCATTTGGTGCAAGCTTTGGATTACCTTACGGAAGCGGAGCGGGAAATCATTCTGCTGCGTTTTGCATCTGAACTTGATAATCAGAATATTGCAATGGTTGTGCAGAGCAACCCTAATGCTGTGAAGAGTATGATGTATCGAGCCTTACGTAAATTGCGGGAGATTCTGATCCAGCAGGACCAGTTTTACGATTCGGATTCTGAAGGGCGTTAACTTAATGAGCCAAGACCTGTTTGACACACAAATTAATGAAGTTGCGGTTAAGCTGGAATGGTTAGCATGCCCATGTCTTACCACAACAGCCCGCCAGCGTATCTGGCAAAAAGCGCGTAGCCGTGCTGTCGAGGCTATGGAAAAGCCTGCTCCTAAACGACTATTCTCTATGAGTTTTGCGCGTGGGTTGGTAAGCGCATTGGTCGCTTTGGCCGTTGTAGTGGGCGGTGTTGTGGGGGTTTCAGCGCAGAGCTTGCCGGGGGATACGCTCTATCCGCTTGCGCGCGGATTGGAAACCATTCAACTGGCCCTTGCTCCTGTTTCGCAGCACCCAACTTTGGAACTGCAATTTCTCGACCGACGCGCTATTGAGGTTCAGGAACTTATTCGTCGTCAACGCCCTGTCCCTCCAGAGATTATTGCAGAGATCTCTGTGGCAATTGAGAAGATGGTAGAGGATCAGGAATTATATGGTGGAACGGCGGTTGTGGAAGCGCATCTGGCGCTCCATGAGGAAACGCTGCGACTCGTGACAGCGCAATATCCGGAGTATCGTGTTGCTACTGTGGCTTTTGAGTCTGTGGCTGCGACGCGCCTGAGTTTGCAACGTATTCTTACACCCATGCCGACGCCTACTATTATCATTCAAACATCGACACCTACTCCTACGCTCACATTTACACCTACGTCTACCCCTTCTCCTTCTCCTACCGCTACCCTTACTCCTACGCCTACGCCCACCTCTACATCCACACCCACGCCTACGCCTACCCGCATGGTTCGGACGTCTACGCCTTCCCCAACTCCTGATCCAGCGTCGGATCAAGGGGGCGCGACGCCACCGGACCCCGGAGATGAGGGGACGCCGCCAGATCAGGAATGGGCACCCCCCGGTCTTGAAGACAAAGCGCCTCCCGGTCTTGAGGACAAGGGTGGAACTCCGCCAGGTCAGAGTAAAAAACCTTAAGCGTCGTCTGGTCTGGTTAGGCTTTATTACGTTCATCAATATTCACACGAGGAGGTTTTCTGAAACGTAACCCTCTCGTAGCTTTGTTTTGCCTCTCCGCCGCCACGTTGATGTTCGAGATCAACTTGACGCGCCTCTACTCCGTCGCCCAATTCTACCACTTCGCCTTCATGATCATCAGCCTGGCGATGCTCGGCTTTGGGGCCAGCGGCGCGTGGCTGGCGCTCTTCCCGCGCCTGGGACGCCGCCACCCGCGCCGTACGTTGGCCTGGCTGGCGTGCGGGTATGGTATCACGAGCCTCGGCGCGTATCTGGCGCTCAACTGGCTGCCCTTCGACTCGTTCAGCATCGCCTGGGATCGCCGCCAGGCCGTTATCCTGGTGGTGCAGTACATCGTCCTGTCGTTCCCGTTTCTGTGCAGCGGCGCGGCGCTGGGATTGCTCTTCAGCGTCGACCCGCAGAGGGTGGGAAGGCTATACGCAGTCAACCTGGCGGGATCGGCGCTGGGATGCGTGTTAGCCCTGCTGGTGCCCGTGTGGGTGAGGGGAGAAGGCATCGTGTGGCTCAGCGTGATCGTCGGAGGCGGCGCGGCGCTAGGCTTTATCTGGCCCGGGTACCGTAAGGCACGTTCGTCCGGCGCGCCAGAGCATGTCGTTGCTGTGCTGGCGGGGATGGTAGCGATTGGCGGCATTACGCTCTTGCTGGCATCACCTGCTGTGTTGGATCTGCGCCTCTCGCCCTACAAAAGCCTCAGCTACGCTCTGCAGTTTCCGAGTGCGCAGGTGACCTCGCAGCAGTGGAACGGCTTCTCGCGTGTGGACGTTGTCGAAAGCGCCGGCATCCGTTCGTTGCCGGGCTTGAGTTACCGCTACATGGCTGCTCCACCGCCCCAGCGTGGCCTGCTGGTGGACGGCGACGACCTGAATCCCATCCTGGCGCTTTCCCCTGAAACGGCCTCGCCAGCCGATCTCGCGTTCACCGATTACCTGCCTACCGCCATCGCCTACCAACTGCGACCGGGAGCGTGCGCGCTGGTGTTGGAACCGCGCGGCGGGCTGGAAACGTGGGTCGCGCTGGCCCAGGGCGCCGCGCACGTCACCGCCGTGGAAGCCAACCCGCTCATTGTCACTGTTGCTGGGGAGATCTATGCCCCGCCGCGTGTCACCGCCGTGCTTGAAGACTCGCGCAGTTTTGTGCGTCGCACGCCATCGCGCTACGACGTCGTCACACTACCGTTGACGACGCCCTACCGCCCCATCCGCTCGGGCGCGTACAGCCTCTCCGAGGACTACCGCTACACCGTCGAGGCTTTCCGCGATTATTTGCACGCGCTCGCGCCTGGCGGCCTGCTCGTCGTCACCCGCTGGCTGCAAACCCCGCCGAGCGAGTCGCTGCGCGCGTTTGCCCTCGCCGTCACCGCCGTGGAACAGACCGGCGGCGATCCGGCGCAGCAGATCGTCGCCTTTCGCGGCTACGCCACACTGACGTCGCTTGTCAAGACCGCGCCGTTCACCCCTGCGGAGTTGGACACCATTCGCACTTTTGCAGCCGAACGCGCCTTCGATATGGTCTACGCGCCGGACATTTCCCCTGATGAAGTCAACCGCTTCAACGTCTTGGCAGAGCCGGAGTACTACCGAACCTTCACCGGTCTGTTGGCGGCGGAGGATCGCGCGGCGTGGTATGCTGCGTACCCGTTCGACGTGACGCCGCCCACCGACACGCATCCGTTTTTCGGCCATTTCTTCAAATGGTCGCAGGCGCGCCAGGTGTGGGCGGAGTTGGGCAAGACCTGGCAGCCATTTGGCGGCGCGGGGTATTTCGTGCTGGCGGCGCTGCTGCTCCTGGCGATCGGCGCGGCGGTAGTCGTCATTTTGCTGCCGGTGGCGGCATTGCGCCGGGATAGGAGCGTGGACAATCGCGCCGGATTGGTCTACTTCGGCTTGTTGGGCCTCGGATTTATGCTCGTGGAAATCCCCTTGTTACAGCGCTTCATCCTCTTTCTCGGTCATCCTGCCTACGCGATGACGACCGTGCTGTTCGCCATCCTTTTTTTCTCTGGGATTGGCAGTGCGTTCTCGCAACGTATCTCGACATGCCTGGCGCTGGCGCTCCTCGTGGGGCTGATCGGTGTGTATGCGGTGGGCTTGCCGTGGCTTTTTGCGCGGACGCTCGCGTGGCCGTTGGGTGCGCGGATGCTCGTCGCGGCGCTGGCGCTGGCGCCGGCCGGCCTGTTGATGGGGATGCCGTTCCCGCAGGGATTGCGGCGGTTGGGCGCGTCGTCGTCTCGCCCGGAAATGTTGTTGCCGTGGGCGTGGGGGATCAACGGCGCGCTGTCGGTCGTCGCGTCGGTGTTGGCGGCGCTGTTGGCGCTTTCGTTCGGCTTCGACGTGGTGTTGCTCTGCGGGGCGTTGTGCTACGCTGGCGCATGGTTGGCGGCAGCTCAGGGAATAGGCGGCGTACCCCCGCCTCCTATACCGGTTCCGGTAAACGGCACAAAGATGACGCCGCCCATATTGTAGGCGCGCAGCTCCTCGCCGTCTTTCACGAACTGCCAGAGGCTTTGGTAGCCGCCCGGCGGCCCGATTGGGATCACCAGCCGTCCGCCGTCTTTGAGCTGTTGAGCCAACGGCGCGGGTAAATGGTCCGGCGCGGCGGTGACAATGATCGCGTCGAAGGGCGCGTACTCCTCCCACCCGTAATAACCATCCCCCTGCGTGACGTGGACATCGCTATACCCCAGATCGCGCAGCCGGGTTGCGGCCTGCTCGGCCAATTCCGCCACGATCTCGATGCTGTACACATCAATGTCGCCCAGTTCGGCCAGCACCGCTGCCTGGTAGCCGGAGCCTGTGCCGATTTCCAGCACCTTCTCCCCCGGTTGCAAGGCCAGCAGCTCCGTCATCCAGGCGACGATGTAAGGTTGTGAAATCGTCTGCCCGTAGCCGATAGGCAGCGGATGGTCGGCATACGCCTGGTCGACGTAATCTGCCGGGACGAAGCGGTGGCGCGGCACCGTCTGCATCGCCCGCACGACATCGGGGTTGGAAACACCGCGCTCCACGATGGTCGATTCGACCATAGACAGCCGCTCTTCCGCGAGGTCATCTTCGTCGAAATCGGGCGTGGCTGTCGCAGACGGCGCTGTCGTGGCCACAGGTTGTGAAGTCAATGGTTCAGGGGGAGACGTAGGAGATGCGGTCGTACACGCCGCAAGGCCAACAACGACGCCCACGACGAACACCAACCAAAACGGCCGTATTCGCGTGCGTCTCATGATATCCTCCCTAAATCAACCACGAATCTTCACGAATAGAAGCCAAAATAAGTATGGATTCGTGAAGATTAGTGGTGGAATTTTCCCTTACGCCTCACGCACGTGCATATCCCCGTACACCACCCACTTGTACGTCGTCAGCGCCTCCAGCCCCATCGGGCCGCGCGCGTGAAGCTTCTGCGTGCTGACAGCGACCTCCGCGCCCAGGCCGAACTGCCCGCCGTCGTTGAAGCGTGTGCTGGCGTTGACGAAAACCGCCGCCGAGTTGATTGCGTTGACGAAGCGCGTGGCGTTGCCCCAATCGTTGGTGAGGATGCCGTCGGAGTGCTCGGTGCTGTGCGTGTGAATGTGGGCGACCGCCTCATCGAGCGTGTCCACAATCTTGATGCCGAGGATGAGTGCCAGCCATTCCTGATCGAAATCCTCCGGCCCGGCGGCGACCACTTGAGCACCACCTCCATTATCCTCCAAAATTGCCAGCGCGTCCAGCGTCACCCGCAATTCAACGCCACTGCGTGCCAGCCGCTCCGCGAGCGACGGCAAGAACTCCGCCGCGACCGTGCGATGCACCAACACCGTATCCAACGCGTTGCAGACGCTCGGACGCTGAATCTTCGCATTCTCGATTACGTCCAGGGCGCGGACCAAATCGGCGCTTGCATCGACGAACAGGTGGCAGATGCCGATCCCGCCGGTGATGACGGGGATCGTGCTCTGCTCGCGGCACAGGCGGTGCAGCCCCGCGCCGCCGCGTGGGATGATCATATCCACGTAGGCGTCCAGGCGTAGGAGTTGGCCTACCAGTGCACGGTCGGGGTTGGCGATGATCTGTACGGCTTCCTGGGGTAGTCCCACCTTGGCGAGCGCGGTCTGGATCACGGCGACGAGCGCCAGATTGCTGCGCAACGTCTCGCTGCCGCCGCGCAGGATGACGGCGTTGCCGGTCTTGAGCGAGAGCGTGGCGATGTCGATGGTGACGTTGGGCCGCGCTTCGTAGATGACGCCCAGTACGCCGATGGGGATGCGACGACGGCTCAGGCGAATGCCGTTGGGCAACAGCCGGCCTTCGATTCCCTCGCCGACGGGATCGGGCAACACCACGACCTTGCGCGTATCCGCCGCCAATCCGGCCACGCGCGCCTCCGTCAGCAGCAGGCGATCCAGCAGCGCCTCACTCACGCC
>DAIUDK010000153.1:0-11033 GCA_036845725.1 Chloroflexota bacterium | reverse complement strand
TCGGCAAGTGCCTTCGGCGGGAGTTTGTCTCCCCCGGATTATTGATAAGATACCACAAATATGTCGTAGTTCCCGAGAATGATAAGGTCCTGCAGTTGGGGTTACAATAATCTTTGTGCGTTTTAATCAGATACCATACTTATTTATTTTGATCACAATCTCATTCGCACACTTGACCTTTGCATTTATATGTGCTATAATTTTCTCTACACAGCAGCATCATTGAAATGCTCAGACTCTGACACCAGGGGATAAACCCTTCAAAATAAAGGAGAAGAACTATGTTTCAAGATCGCATACGAGAAAACTATGAGAACCTGACGCCAGGCTTCAGAAAGCTGGCGGATTTTATCATGAACAGCACCCTTGACGCGGCTTTTCTCACCGCGACCGAGCTTTCCCGCCGCGTGGGTGTCGATCCGGCTACCGTAGTGCGCTTTGCGCAAGAACTCGGTTATTCGGGCTTTCGCGAGCTGTCCCGCGAGGTCAAGCACTACGTGCGCGATCAGGTGACAGCAACCTACCGCAAAGCCGGCGAGGCGGAATCCATCGAGACGTTGCTCCATTCGCTTGTAGAAAACGCCGAGCAGAACATGCGGCACTTCGTCACCACCGATCTGGCAAACGTCGTCAAGGCTGTCGAGATTTTGAAGAAAGCTTCACACATCTGGTTTACCGGCGAGTTCACTGGCTACGACTTGGCAGTCTTCATGGCCAAGAAATTCAAAGCCTACGGCGTGCCGGCCAGCGTGTTCTATCCGGGGATGAACGAGACAGCAAGCGTGCTTCCACAGATGCAGCCCGGCGAGGCGTTGGTCACCTTCGTCGGCGCTGAACCCAACATCGACACCGGATACGCCGTCCACATGGCCCGCGAGAAAGGCGTCAAGACCATCGCCGTGACCAGTTCCGGCGTAGCGCTACCCGCGCGCAAAGCCGATCTGACGGTCATCGTCCCCGGCAAGTCCCCCATCGGCATTCCCACCTTTGGCACACTGATGCAAGTCGCCAGCCTGATTTGGGAAGCGGTGATGAAAGAACGCGTCGAAGCAGCCGGACAGAAAATGGAAGACCTCCAGGTCAACTTGGAAGCGCTGCTTCAATTGCGCGCCGCCACCCCAGAGTACGAGGTCGCCACAGCGGAATAGTACCGCAGATTTACGTCATACAGCGGTGTTGCCTGGCAAGGGCAACGCCGCTGTCGTTTCGATGCACCTACTCCCGCACCCGGCGCTTCAGCCGCGCGGCCAACGTCTCCGGTTCCGGGCCTCCTTCAGCCTCGCGCGAGGGTGGCGAAACCGGCGCTTTGGCCGAAGGGACACCCTCGCCGCTCCGCGCTTTTTCCGGCGGAACGGTGTCCATCACAACCGGCGGCACTTCTTGGGACGTGGCCTTCCGCTTCTGGCGAAGCGTTGCCGCCAGCGAGGCGGATGTTCCCGCTGCCGGCTGCGCCCCACGCGAACGCCGCCGCCACGCCTTGGGTAACAATCCCAGCAAGCGTGTTCGCACCCAAGCGAAGAAGTGCGTGACATCCGTTCGCGTCAGTGCCAGCCGCCGCCACGCAATATCCACCGGCCACGCCAGCGCTACCAGCAGGACAAACAACGGCATCAATGGCTCGCCTGTGATTCGGCCTCGAAGATCGTGGACGAACACCGCTTCCGCAGTCTCGATGCGCGCCGCGCCGCCCTGTGCCGCCAGACGCGCTACGGCCGCACCAGCATCGCCGGGGACGTACTCCGGCGGCGACGGCGGTACCCATCCGGTCGCCAGGTCACGATCACCGTACAGACGTAGCAACACAGCACTGCGATCCTGCGGTGTAAAGCGCCCTTCGTAGCGGCCCGGCGCGCGTTGGATCAAAGGCACAGTCTGTGTAGCGCCCTCCCCCAAAGACGGAGAGACCTGCACCTTTAGCGACAATCCGTCCACGTAGCCACTATCCGAATCGACCACATCCACCACCACCCGCGCACCACCGTCATCGTGCAGGACACGCAGCGCCAGATCCGTATCGGCGGGGGATGCCAACACGGCGCGCACCACCGCACTCCAGAAATCCACGAAACCATCCCATTCCACCCAACCCGCCGCCCAACGTCCCGTCGCGTCTGATGTCCACGCCACGGAACGGCCCAGGCCGTATTGCCATACCGCGAGCAGCGGATCGCCGTTCAGCGCCTCCCAAACCACCTGCGATGCGCTTTTGGGTGTCGTGGCGACGTAGCCACGCAGCGGGGGCGCTACGGTGATACTGGCGAGGGGCAACCACGGCGTCAACGGCGCAGGATAGAACGTCTCCTCGACGATATACGACCGTTTGGCGCGCGACGTCTCTTCGGCGAAAATCGCGGGTAGGTCGGCGGCGCGCTGCGTCAGGTAGAAGCGCCCGTTACCGGTTTCGGCAACGCTCATCAAAAAAGAAACATCCTGCCCCGCACCAATCGCCACCACGCTCACCGTCATTCCCTCCTCCACCAACTCCCACACCAGCGCCGAGACGTTCTCCTGATGTTCGGCATCCGCGCCATCGGCCAGCAGCAGAATGTGCCGCTGTTGAGCAGGAGAGAGCGTCACGCCGCGCAGCAAGTCGGCGGCATAGAGCAAGCTTTCGCGCACGTAAATGCCGCCTCCGCCCATCTGCAAACGGCGCAGTTGCGCAATCACCATGTCGCGTTCCGTCATCGAAGCGGGGCCAATGGTGTCCGCTGGACGGTCATCGTAGGCAACGACCGCCAACGTATCCGCATCGTTCAACGTTTCCGCCACACGGATCGCCGCCTCCGCAGCCAGTCGGATTTTCGTTGTTCCGCCCTCCTGCGCGCCCATACTGCCGGACTTGTCGATTATCACCGCCATCGCCATCGGCGGAAAGCGCGTAGGGTCCTGCACCTGCATCTGTACCGGCAGCGCCTCCTCCAATGGCGTGCCCAACCAACCGCCGACGCCGTAACTCTGCGGCCCACCCACCGCCACCAGCCCGCCGCCCAGATCGCGCACGAATGCGCGCAGACTGTTCAACGATTGCGGCGCAAAGCCCCGCGCAAGCGTATTGACCAACACCACGCCTGCATAGTCTACCAATCCCTGCACGGACAGCGGAAGTGCATCGGGCGTCGTCTGCTCAACGGTCAGTCCGGCGCTCTCCAGGGCGTGCGACACGGCCTCACGGTCTTCCGGCGCACCCACCACCAGCACGCGCGGCGCGCCCTGCACCAACACCCAGCCATCGGCGCAGTTATTTTGGGTGAAAGTGTCCGACTCTGGTTCGATGCACACGCGCATGGGAACAAAACCCGATGCATCCGCCGTAAAAGCGAACGCCACACTCGTCTCCACGCCGCGCAGATCGACCTCGCCGTAGCCGGTCTGCCCGGCCGCCGCCCAGGCAAAGCCGACGTTCTGCTGCGCATTGCTGCCGATCTTAACGGTCGCCGGAACACGATCGCCGGGATAGACGCGCGCGGGCAGGGACACATCCGTAATCCACGCCTCCACACCTGGCGTGCCCGAACCGGTCTGCACAAGCTGCACATCCACGCCGCGCGTCACGGCTTCGCGCATCGCCCATGCGCCCAAGCCAGAAGTCTCCAGCCCGTCCGTCAGCACCACCAGGCGGCCCGGCGCGCCCTCAGGGATGAGTGCCAGGGCCAGCCGCACGGCTTCTTCGATGCGAGTGGCGTCAATGCGCGGCAACGTCGCCACCCCTGGCAACTCGGATGTAGTCGACAACGGGCGATCCACCCACGCATCTCCGGCAAAAACGACCAGCGCGGCGCGATCCTGCGGCGACTTGCGGGCCAGCGACTCCTCGACAAATGTCAGTTGCGCTTCCCAGGCGTCCCGCGTGCTGGCCGAACGATCGAGCAGGAAGACGACGGCCAAATCGCGCGTGCGGCGTCCGCTGTGGGCACCAAACAGCGCCATGAGCAACAGAACCACCAGCGCCAATCGCAACAGAAACGGGAGTTTTACCGCAGAGAACGCAGAGGCCGCGGAATTGGCAAGGTTCCGGAGTCTCGGGTTTAAGCTCTCAACGTTCAACTTTGCACGTTGCACGCGCTTGCGCCGCCAAGACGGTCCCCACCACAGGATTGCTTCCAGCAACAACAGCAGTAACGCTGCCGCAACGCCCCAACGGCTCAAGTCGCGCCAGCCGGGGACAGCATCTGCCGGAGGGACAACGCTCTCCCCTACGCGCACTTCCCGTGGGCGTAGATCGGTCTCGACGGCATCGAGCAGGGAGAGCGCTGCATAACTCAAAGCGGTTCCCGCGGACGTCTCCGCTTCGACACGATACAGGCCCGCCGCAGTTTCTGTCGTCTGCGGCGCGTCCAG
This sequence comes from Chloroflexota bacterium, assembly GCA_036845725.1. GTDB lineage: Bacteria > Chloroflexota > Anaerolineae > B4-G1 > SLSP01 > DSWT01. The sequence continues at coordinate 6,695 of DAIUDK010000153.1, read as the reverse complement.
CATTAGGGGCAGGCGGCGGTCATCGGGCGTGATCAGCGTGGCAGCCGTTGCCGCAGTCGAAAAAGGCGGCGCCCACGGCAAGCCGGACGGCAACGATAGTGTCGGCTCCGTCGAAAGCTGCGGCATCAACCAGCCCATCAGGTTGGCGGTGAGAATAGGGAAAGCCAGGCGCAGCGGCAAATCCGAGTCGCGCAGATCGAACGCCATGCACGCAATGCGCTGTCCGGGCCGCTCGACGGTCCACATGAGCGGCCCGCTCGCCGTCTCTACCAGCACATCCGCATCGGCGGGGAGCGTGTAGGCTCGCGCGCTCGACACGTGGACGTCGGCCCAGTCGACGTAGCTGAGCAATGGGTGCGACCACTGCCCGCGCACGGACATGGTCGGCGTTACCAGCGCGCCCGCCTCACCGCACGGTGAGGCGCCGTCGGGCGCGATAAGCCACAAGCCGGTCGAGGGGAGCGTCGCCGTCACCGGGCCATCGGCGACAATGACGGCGTAATCGGCAGCTTCCGCGCCGTCGGCCAATGTTGCGGCCTGTGAGAGGGCCAGGTCAGGCAGCATGGACAACGCCTGCGCCAGGAAACGATTGCCCGGCGTTACCAGGAGCGCGCGCCCGCCCTCGCTCGCCGCGAGCGTCACCCACGCGCGATCATCGAGGGCGAGCGAATCTTCCCCCTCAAGCTGCGCCTCAACCCACGCCAGAGCAGGTAAACCTTCGAAGCTGAGCGACGCCACACCCCACTCCGGCAAATCGACGACGCGGCGTCCCACCAGCACACCGTCGGCGTAAAGCGCCAGGGGACGCGACGTCGCCGCGCCAGCGTTGTAGACTTGCGCGAAGGCCGTTAGCCCTGCGGCGGTGCGCCGCAAGGCGAAGGCGACGAGGCCGGCGTTGTCGGCAGCAGCCTCCTGCCCCACAAGGACGAGGCGCGCCCTACCGGGAAGTGCGGGCAGGGCTTCATCAAAGGCGGCGTCGGTCACGAGGAGCGTGGTGACGTCGTCCCCCGTTGCCAACCCGGAGGCCAACGCTGCCGCTGCGCGCCAGTCCGCCAGGCCATCGACAGGCGCAGCGGTATCGAGGACACGCCGTAGCGCCGTGGCGTCCCCGCTTTGTAAGAGCAGGCGGGGCGTGGGACCAGCGGCGATCAGGGCCACGCGGTCGCCGGGGTCAAGCGTCGCCGCCAGATCGCGCAGGGCGCGCAGCGCCGCGTCGAAGCGCGTGGCGTTGCCGGGGCCGATAACAGCCTGCATGCTGGCAGAACTGTCGAGAAGCACAATTGTCTGCCCGTGGAACGTCAGGGGGGCGGGAATCGCCGGGCGCGCCAGGGCAAAGACCAGCGCGAGCAGTACCAACAATTGCAGTAACAACAGCCAGTTGCGACGGAGCTTTTGCCAGGGGCGGTTGGCGTGCCGGTCGGCCAAGACAGCCTTCCACAGCAATAAACTCGGCACGGGCGCGTTCTGCCGGCGCAGCCGCAGCATGTACAGCAGCACAATGGGCACCGCCAACAGCAGGCCCAACAATCCGGCCGGATTTAGTAGACGCATACGCTCCCGTCAGCCGTTAGAATTGATCGATGAGCCATCCAATAGAATATGATAACATCCAGATCAGGCTGGTGACGACAAACAAGCCGAGCAGTCCCACCAGCACATTCACAATGCGGGCGGTTTTCCCCTCCGTGCGCCGAGTCAGCCGCGAACCAGCCTGCTCGAAACGGTCCAGAGTGAACAGCGTCGCGCCGATAGCGCCGCCGACCAATATCACCATCATGCGATTGGCGGGCGGCTGCCAGCCGAATGATGGACCAATTTGCATGGCAATAGCCATCGCCAGTATACCGATCGCCGCCCCCAGCAATTGCTTTCCCCATCCGCGCGTCACCGGAGGTTCGGTTTGTTTTGGGCGTTGTGACGTTTCTGGCTGCGTTTGTTCTGGTTTTTCTGTCATCGAAATCCCCCTCGGAAATAGTTGGGCGATTAAAGTCCCCTTGCACCTCGCCTTTTGGGCGCAAAATACTGCCCCCGATGCATTCTCATATAGATTCCACCCTCATTGTACAGTCGGCGTGAAGAAGGGCAAGCGGGAATCAAAAACAAAGACGGCCCGGAGGCCGTCTTGTGTGCATTTGACAAGATTTCACGCGGCTGCGCGCACGAGTGCGCGCTTGTGATCGTGTTCTTCCCACACCACAAGCAGAGGCACAGCCACACACAGCGAGGTGAATGTCTCAGAAAGCATACCCACCAGCATCACAGCGATGAAGGGTTTGATCGTCGATCCGCCAAAGAGCAAGATGGCGACCATGACGAACATGGCGTTGAGCTGCGTCGCCAGCGAACGGTGCACGGTCTCCAGCACGCTGCGGTTCACGATCAATTCGAACGGCTCGCCACGATGCCGCGGGATGTTTTCGCGAATGCGGTCGAAGACGACGATCACGTCCTGCACAGAGAAGCCGATTACGGTAAGCAACGCCGTCAGGAAGAGCGCGTCGGCCTCCCAGCCCTGCAAGATGCCCATCAGTGCGTAAAAGCCCAGGGTAATGACGACGTTCACCAGCATCGCCACAATCGACACCACACCGTAGCGGAAGGGGTTAGGCACTTTGCGGAATGAGAACCAGATAAACCCCAAAACCGCAATCGATGCCGCCAGGACCGCCAGCGCAGCATATCGCGCCACTTCGGCCCCGACGGTGGACTCGACCGTATTCCAGTTCGAGAGCGTGCGGTTGATGTGCCCAACCCGTGTTTCGAGATCGTCGAGGATTTTCTGCACCTCTTCAGTCTCCGCGAAGCGCGTGCGCACCTGCCACATGTTATCGTCAACCGCACCGAGCCGCTGCACGATGGCCCCCGTATGGCCATTATCGACAAAGACCTCACGGATCGATACCTCGTCGACCGGCGCATCGAATTGCAGGACGAAGAGCGTACCGCCTTTGAAGTCGATGCTGATGCGCAGGAATTGCCCATCGAATAAAATGGCCGAAACCACCAACGCGACCAGACTGAGGGCGATCAAAACCCCGGCAATGGTAAAGAAAAGACGTCGATTTTGTACGAAGTTAATCATAGCCGTTCCTCCTACAGCCCCAGCAGCCAGGCGCGTTTCTGAATCCACTCCCCGGCAGCACCGAAAGCCACACGCACCAGCGTGCGTGTCACGAAAATAGCCGTGAAGAGGTTGACCACTGTCCCGATTGCTAATGTGATGGCAAAGCCTTTCACCAGACTCGCGGCGAAGGCATTGCCAAAGATGTAGAGGATGAGGCAGGTCAACAACGTCGCCAGGTTGGAGTCGCGCACCGAAGTCCACGCACGGGAGAAACCTGCTTCGGCCGCCCGCTTCAGCGAGCGCCCGTGCCGTAGTTCCTCCTTCATCCGTTCGAAGACGAGGATATTGGCATCCACTGCCATCCCCACGGAGAGCAGGAAGCCGGCAATACCCGGCAGCGTCATCGTCACCGGTACAAGTTTGTAGAGCAGCAAGTTCAGCAGGACGTACAACGCCAGCGCCAGGTCGGCGGCCAGCCCATTAATGCGATAGTAAATCAGCATAAACAGAAAAACCACCGCCAGTCCCACGATACCGGCGCGCACGCTCTTTTCCACGGAGAGCGATCCCAGGCTCGGGCCGATCGCTTTATAGCTTTCGATCTTCAGCGGGATCGGCAGCGCGCCGTACTGCAATTGGACGGCCAGTTGGCTCGCCGACTCGTAGGTGAATTGGCCTTCGATCGTGGCCTTCCCGGAAGGGATAGAGGTTTGGATATTCGGACAAGAAATGATACGCTTATCCAAGATGATGCACAGGGCGTTCCCAACGTGGCTTGCCGTATAGCTCGCAAATTTGGACGCCGCTTCGGGCTTAAATTCGATGGCGACGAGAGGCTGCGACGTATTTGGGTCGCGGACAACATAGGCGCTGTCCAGTTCGCCGCCGGTCAGCTCGGTGGTAAACAGAAACACATCGGTCATCGCGGAAGTGCTTTGGATTTCGGCCTCAGACATCAGGTGGGTGGTGCTAATCGGCATCTGTAACTCTCTCAGCGCATAGAGCGTATCGGCCGTCACACCGGCCGGCGGGGTGGCAAATTCGAGCATCGCCGTCTCGCGGATCGTATCGACGGCCTGCGCGGGGTCTTCGATGCCGGGGATTTCCACCACGATACGCTCTGTACCCTGAACCTGCACCACGGGTTCGGTCAGGCCCAGAGCGTTCACGCGGTTCTCAACGATGTTACGTGCCGTCGCCATATCCTGCGCGCCGACCGTGCGGCCCTCCGGCAAATCGGCCACCATCAGCACCTGCAACCCACCCTGCAAATCCAACCCCAGTTGAAAGTCCAGGTTCCGCGAGGAGGCTGGCTGCCAGAAAAACAGATTCGTGACCCATTCCGGATGTTGTTGCCACACAACCCCGTAAACTGCCACGGCGGCCAAGAGAAGGATCAACACAAAGTAAATGATGTTTCGTCTTTCCATAACAACTCCTGACAAGAAAAGAAGGCCCTCCCCGGAAAAAGCGAGCGCCTTCCAGATAACAACGAAGGACATTATAGTCTGGCAGGGGGATTTGTCAATCTAATCCATCTTGTGCTATACTTCAGACGATGAATAAACCCATGGATACGCGACGAAAGACCGAACCGTTCTTTTTCCCCGGCGGCGAGCCAGGCGTGCTGCTAATCCACGGGTTTCTCACCGCGCCGGGCGAATTGCGGCCGCTGGGCGAGCATCTGGCGGCGGCGGGGATGACGGTGAGCGGCATCCGTCTGCGCGGGCACGGGACGCAGCCGGAGGACCTGGCGAAGGTCTCATGGCAGGATTGGCTGGCGGACGTCGAGGCTGGGCTGGCCGAGCTGCGACGACACTGCGCGCGGGTCTGCGTCGCCGGGCTGTCACTCGGCGGGGCGCTGGCCCTGCGTGCCGCCGCCCACACCCCAGTCGAGCGCGTCGTCACATTCTCCGCGCCAGACAGTGCGCTGGCGCGCCATCCCCTACTGAAGCTGGCAAAGGCCGGGGCAAGGATCGTCCACTACATCCCCAAGATCGGTTCGGACGTGCGCGAACCGGAGGCGCGGCGCGCGCATTTCACATACACGCGCGTACCGCTGCACGGCGTCCTGCAAATTATCGCGCTCATGGGAACTATAGACGCGCAGTTGCCGCACATCAGCGCCCCCGCCCTGCTAGTACAGGCACGCCACGATCTGGTGGTGCCGCGCCAAACCCCGCAGCGCATCGCCGCGCGACTTGGCGGGCCAGCGCGCATTTTCTGGGTCGAGCGGGGCGGGCACACGGTTGTTATGGATTACGACCGTGAGATCGTGTTCGCACAAACGCAAGCATGGCTCGCGAACGGCGGGTAGACGCCGCAAAACGCACAACGAAGTGCAATTCCCCCGTTTAGTGCAACCCCTCATCCACTCACGCGTATACATAATGCATGCATGTTATTTCTCAAGCTTCATATTTGCCATTTTTTAAGGGAGGGCACTGTGTCAAATCGAAAGAAAAGCAAGATGACCTCTGGACTTGTTTTGATTTTGCTGGGTATAGTGTTGCTGGCATTGCAGGTGTTTCCCGGCCTGAGTGCGTGGTTCAACTTTACGTTCACCTGGCCGATGATCATCATTTTTGTCGGTTTGGGGATTTTCATCATCGGGCTGCTGTCGGGAGAACCCGACATGGCGATCCCAGCCTGTATCGTCGGTGGCATCGGCGGCATCCTTTACCTCCAGACCACCGGCGTACTCACGTGGCAAAGTTGGGCCTATATGTGGACACTGATCCCCGGTTTTGTCGGCTTGGGGATACTGATTGCCGGGCTGCTCAACGGGAAACGCAAACAGATCGGGGAAGGGTTGGAAAGCATCCTCAGCAGCGCCGTCCTTTTCACCATCTTCGGCTCACTGTTCGGCGACCTCTTAGGGTACTTCCCTCTCAAACTCTACCTGCCGTTCGCGCTGATCGCCCTGGGCGTGATTATGTTCATCCGCGCGCTGATACAACCGGTCAAGCGCGCGACACGGGAATAAGTGGGGAAACGAGAATGAAAGGAATCGAATCGAAAACGCTTTTGGGCATTCTGTTGATTATAGGCGGGTTGTTTTTCCTGATGCAAAGCCTGGGGCTGCTCATGTTGGATGACCTCTGGCCCATTATCTTCGCTGCGGCGGGCGCGGTCTTTCTCTATAACTTTGTCCGCCAGCGTCAGAACTGGTGGGCAGTCATCCCCGGCATGGCATTGCTGGGCATTGGCACGCTAATTGCCTTCGACCAAATCTTCCCCAGGGCCAATGACGCCTGGGGCGGAGCAATCTTCCTGGGCAGCCTATCCGCAGCCTTCCTGGCAGTCTACCTGCGCACGGCAGGCCACGAGTGGTGGGCCATTATCCCCGGCGGTGTACTGGGAACATTGACGATTACCATCTTGCTCGAGCCACTTTTGGGCGACGGATTCACCGGCGGGCTGTTTATGCTCGGCCTGGGCGCAACGTTCGCGCTGGTTTACCTGCTCCCAACGCCCGCAGGACGGATGCGCTGGGCCATCTATCCCGCCAGCATCCTGGGGAGTATTGGCGTGCTCACGTCGATCGCAGCAACACAGGTCATCCGCGTGCTCGGTCCGCTGGCACTCATCGCCTTCGGACTCTATCTGATCTTGCGCCGCCGCGATAGAG
>DAIUDK010000152.1:0-11097 GCA_036845725.1 Chloroflexota bacterium | reverse complement strand
GCCTGGCCTCGCAGATCGACGAAATCCCCGGTATCGGCCCGGTGAAGCGGCGCGAGCTGCTCAAGCATTTCGGCTCGTTGGACGGGATTCAGAAAGCCAGCGTCGAAGACCTTATGGCCGTGCCGGGCGTCTCCAAAGTGCTGGCGACGCAAATCCGCGAGCATTTCGAGCGGTTGGAGAAGGAGCTGGAGGAGGAGGCATGATGCAGGATGCAAGAGGCAGGATGCCCAATCGCTAGGTGCGATTTCCAGACAATGGCGAAATGCCTTGACTTTCCTTCAAGCGCCGGGTATACTTTTTATATTGAATAAATGTTCTAACATTGAGGCCAGCAAGTATGAATTACGTGAATGAAATTCTGCTCGGTGATTGTGGCGAGGTACTTAAGGAGTTACCGGACAATTCGGTTGACCTAATTTTTACATCGCCGCCATACGCCGATCAGCGCAAGCAAACATACGGTGGTATTAGCCCTAACAGATATGTTGCGTGGTTTTTGCCAAGAGCAGAACAGTTTTTGCGCGTTCTCAAACCTACTGGAACGTTTATACTCAATATCAAAGAGCGCGTCGTTGATGGGGAAAGGCATACTTACGTCATTGAATTGATATTGGCGATGCGAAAACAGGGCTGGTTATGGACCGAAGAATTTATGTGGCACAAGAAAAACTCGTACCCAGGCAAATGGCCTAATCGCTTTCGAGATAATTGGGAAAGGCTAATTCAATTCAATAAAACCAAGAAATTCAACATGTATCAAGAAGCAGTGATGGTCCCGGTTGGCGATTGGGCAAAGGAAAGGTTAGCGAAACTGAGTGAAACGGATCGAATGCGCGATGAATCCAAAGTTGGGAGTGGTTTTGGTAAAAATATTTCCAACTGGTTAGGGCGTGACATGGTATATCCCAACAATGTGATTCACATGGCAACTGAATGTTACAACAGAAATCATAGCGCCGCATTTCCGGTGGAATTGCCAAAATGGTTCATCAACTTGTTCACTCAACCCGGAGATGTGGTTATGGACCCTTTTATAGGTTCAGGCACAACTGCTGTCGCCGCTCTACAATTGGCGCGCGATTACATTGGTATCGATCTCAACCCGGAGTACATTGAAATTTCACGGGCAAGATTAGCAGAAATTCAATTAGGTCTTCCATACATAGCTGAAGAACGTGAAGAGTACCAGGTGAGCGCGAACACGGCATAGCATTTTGATGGCTGGGGGCATGATGAATCCACTTGATCTGGACAAAGTATGTAATTACGTCAATGAAAATGTGGTTGATTTTCACCAACAACGTATCAAATCTCTGGAAGGATTGACACTTGAAAGGCTACTAACCAAGAACCCGTATTTATTCAAGGCTAAACACATTATGACCGCGGGTGAACTAGTGTCTGGTTTGTTGGAGGCCTTTCTATCTTCATCTGAAGAAAAGTTATTCGGGGATTTTCTCGAGGGATTAGCCATTTACATTGCAGAGATGACCTGCGGCGGACACAAATCTTCCGCACCTGGGGTAGATTTGGAGTTCATCAACGACAGCATACACTATATCGTGTCTGTGAAATCGGGGCCGAGTTGGGGAAACAGTTCGCAGCAGGCCAAGCTAGAACAAGATCTCAAGAACGCGGTCGCCAGAGTGAAACAATCGAAGCGTGGGGCCAATGTTCAATCTGTTCTGGGAATATGTTATGGTAAAACCAAGACAAGGTATTTGCGTGGCTACATGAAAGTTGTGGGGCAAAATTTCTGGTATCTCATCAGCGCCAACCCGCAACTGTATACTGAAATCATCGAACCAATTGGATATAGAGCGAAAGAACACAACGAATCTTTCCAAGGTGAAAAAAGCAAAGTGATCAACCGTTTTACAAAACAGTTTATCGAGCGTTTTTGTGACACAAGTGGGGCGATTGATTGGGTCAAACTCGTCGAGTTCAATAGTGGCAATCTCGATCTCGATCGATACGTGAAACTCTAGACGTTATATGCCCCTTGACGAAACAACTCTAACATATCTGCGTGCAAACCACAGCGGCGCGCAAGGGCACTTGCTCGCGTGGTTCGCGCGGCACGCCCGCGATTTGCCGTGGCGGCGCGACCGCACGCCGTACCGGGTGTGGGTCGCCGAGGTGATGCTCCAGCAGACGCAGGTGACGAAGGTACAGGACTACTACACGCGTTTCATCGCTCGTTTCCCCACGGTTGCGGCGCTGGCGGAGGCCCCACTCGAGGATGTGCTCAAGCAGTGGGAGGGACTCGGCTATTACAGCCGGGCGCGCGCGCTGCACCGCGCCGCGCAGGTCATCGTTGCGGAGCACAATGGCGAATTGCCCGCCGATGTGGACGCCTTGCGCCGGTTGCCCGGCATCGGCGCGTACACGGCGGGCGCGATTGCCAGTATCGCCTTTGGCGTTTCGGCCCCGGCGGTGGATGGTAACGTGCGACGGGTAATGGCGCGGGTGTTGGCGTGGGCTGAACCGAACGCCGCCGGTCTCGAAGCTGCGGTGCGCGAGTGGATGTCCGCCAACGAACCTGGCGCATTTACCGAAGCATTGATGGAAGTGGGGGCGACGCTCTGCCGCCCCAAATCACCGCAGTGTTTGCTGTGTCCCTGGTGTGATCTGTGCCAGGCGCGGGCGTTGGGACAGCCGGAGGCGTTCCCCGCGCCCAAGCCTCGCAGGCCGGTTCCGCACCACGACATTGCCACTGCCGTCACCGTCCGCGATGACGGTCGCGTGTTGGTGGCGCGCCGCCGCCTGGATGACATGCTCGGCGGGCTGTGGGAGTTCCCCGGCGGCAAGTGCGAGGAGGGCGAAACGCTGCCTGAAGCGTTGCGCCGCGAAATGCGTGAGGAATTGGGCATCGAGGTAACGGTGGAGGAGGAGCTGATCGTGGTGGAACACGCCTACACGCACTTCCGCATTACGCTGTATGCGTTCGCTTGCCGTCTGGCTGAAAATAGTCCCCCACCGCAGTGCATTGACTGCGACGACTTCCGCTGGGCTACGGCTGAGGAGATCGCGGCGCTGCCGATGTCGGTGGCGGACCGGAAGATTGCGGGGCGCGTGACTAAAGCGCGTGGCTGAAGCCCACGCGCCGAAAGGACAAAGCCCTGCGGGCTAGATTTTAGCCCGCAGGGCTTTGTCCTTTTGGCCCGGCCTCTTTAGAGCCGAGGCAAGGAAAATCGGGGTGCGGCGCGGCGGGACCTTCCCGCAGTACGCGCAGCATCTCGGCGTGGATTAGGCCATTGCTGGCGAGGACTTCGCGCCCGGAGTGTAACTGCGCCGTCCCGCCGGTGTAGTCGGAGCAACGCCCCTCGGCTTCTTGCACCAGCAGCACGCCCGCCGCCAGGTCCCACGGGCTAAGGCCCGATTCCCAGTAGCCGTCGAAGCGCCCGCAGGCGACGTAGGCCATATCCAGCGCCGCCGAACCGGCCCGGCGCACGCCCTGCGAGCGGCGCAGGAAATCATCCAGCCGGCGCGTGTTGTTGTCGGCGGCGACACGGCGATTGTAGCCAAAGCCGGTTGCCAGGAAGGCGTCCGCCAGCCGCGCCACGGATGTCACGTGGATGGGAGCGCCGTTGAGCGTCGCGCCTGCTCCACGCTGCGCGGCGAACAGCTCGTCCCGCAGCGGATCGTAGACCACGCCGACCTGGAGTTCCCCTGCAATCATCAGCCCGATGGAAACACAAAAATGCGGGAAGCCGTGCGCGAAGTTATTGGTTCCGTCCAGTGGATCGACAAGCCAGATGGGGCCGGGGACGTCCCACGGGCTGCCGCCTGTCTCCTCACCCAGGATGGCGTGATCGGGGAAGACGGCGCGCAGCCGGGCGAGGATGAGCGCCTCGGCGGCGGTGTCGGTCTCGGTGACGGGGTTGACGGCCCCTTTGAAGTCGAGGCGCTGCACGTGCCCGAAGCCCTGACGGACGACGTCGCCGGCCTCGCGGGCGACTTGGGTAGCAAGGGTAAGAGGATCAGGCACTATTCACCTTTCAGCGCGCGCCACCACTTTTGCCAGAAGGGCAGTGGGGTGGGCGTGGGCGTGGGAACCAGCGTCGGCGTAGGAATGGGCGTCGGTGTGGGTGTGGGCACAATTGGGACGACCAGTGTCTCTTCGGGCAGTGTCATGCCGGCGTGGACTTGCGACCACTCGGCGATGTAGGCGTCGCTCTGCACGTAGTCGAGCCTGGCTTGCAACGTGGCCTGTTCTTCATAGGCAGCGGTGAGCATCGGCGCGAGCGTGGCGATTTCGGCCTGCAACGCTTGGTTCGTCGTCCACGCGCGCGCGAAGGCAGAGATTAGCACGATCATCAGCACGGCCAATCCGCTCCAGATGATCCACGAGATGCGCTTGATGGCAGGACTGGGTTCCTCTTTTTTGGTCATATTGGCTCTCAGCGATCAGCGTTCAGCTATCAGCTTTCTTATTTTGTTGTAGTTGATTTGCAGTATAGCACGCTCTGTGAAAAATGGCGAATGAGCGAGTGAGCGAATCAGCGAATTCAGCAGCGAGCAACCAGCAGGGCTTGACCGGCAAGGGGATTGCTCCTATAATGAAGATACGAAGGCGCGCTGCATCTCCTGCGTGTCACCACTTCCTCTTGAACGATCGCATGTCTCCCTGGGTTACCTTTGATGTGGGTCAAGTTTTGATGAAGGGAGGGTAGGCTATGACGTTGTTGCAAGATGATTATGTATCCCCTGAGATTGTCGACGAGGGCGCCCTGGAAATCCAGGCGGGCAGCCCGCTGTCGGTTGTGGACTTTGAAGCTGAAGCGTTTGAGTGGTAAGCCGGCATTCTGGCCATGAAGCCACTCCCACTGACACCGTACCACCTTTTTGCTTATCGGGGTAACCCGTACGTCTTCGACATCGAGACGAGCGCGGTGCTGAAGTTGGATGCCCCGGCTTACGACGCGCTTGCGCTGCGGCGCAGTGGGATGGCGACCGAAACCATCGCCGCGACTCTGGCGCGCGACTACGATGAAACGACGGCCCGGACCGTACTGGGTGAGTTGCATTGGCTGGAACAGCGCGGCCTCTTCCGCACCCCCGTGCGCACCTACGACGACGCCGAGAACGAGGCCTACATCCAGCAGCTCACGCGCATGGGGACCAACAAAATCGAGCTATACCTGGCCGAAGCGTGCAACCTGCGCTGCCGCTACTGCTACGTCAACGCGAACGACGCGCTCAACCACGGACTGATGTCCTGGGACATAGGCCGGCAGGCCATTGACTTCGTCTTCAAGCGGGCGGGCAGCGCGGACTCGGTCAACATCACCTTCTTCGGCGGGGAGCCGCTGCTCAACAAGCCCGTACTCAAACAGGCCATCGCCTACAGCCAGCAGTTGGGGGCGGAACAGGGTAAAACGGTGGGCTATTCGATGACGACCAACGCCACCCTGCTCGACGATGAAATCATCGACCTTATCAAACGCTACAACTTCGGCCTGATGATTAGCCTCGATGGCCCGCAGGAAACCCACGACGCGATGCGCCCCTTCGCCGATGGGGGCGGCTCGTTCGAGACGGCGACCCGCAACATCAAGCGCCTGATGGCGCGCCGCCGCGCCGTGACGGTGCGCTGCACGCTCAGCAACCTTGACCTCGACCGGCCCAAGATTGTGCAGTTTCTGGAGGAGTTCGGTTTTGCGCGGGTGGCGATGAGCCGCTGCACCGGCACCGTGGATGGGCTAGGACCCTACGACATCGGCCCGGAAGAGAACGCCGTACTCCGCGCGCAGGACGATTATTTTGTCGAACGGCTCTTCGACCAATTGGCGCGCGGTGAGCGCATCAAGTTCAACCCATGGGCCACCGTCGTGCGGACAATCCACGACCAGCAAAATCGACGGATGCGCTGCGGCGTGGGGCGCGGCTGCACCACCGTGAGCATCGATGGACGGCTGTACCCGTGCCACCGCTACGTGGGAATGGACAAGTACGTGCTCGGTCACGTGACCACCGGCGTCGATCAGGCCGCGTTCGCCGACTACCTGCGCGGGTATTTCAGCACCAAGTCCAAATGCGAGACCTGCTGGGCCATCAACCTCTGCGGCGGCTACTGCCCGTGGTACGTCTCCGGCAACGACGGCGTGTTCGCCGAGCCGGAAGAGTGGTGGTGTGACGAGATCCGCCAGTGGTACGAGATGGGCATCTGGATGTACGATACCTTGCGCAGCGACTATCCCGACTATTGGCGGCAATTGGTGGGCGCAGAAGCGCCTGAGCCGCTTCTGCGGTAGGGAAGGAGGTGGTTACAAGAAGACATACTGATTCCCAATCGATTCCCTTTAGTTGTTAAGGAGGGTGTACGATGTTTAACAAAAAGATGGACAGACGCGACTTTCTCAAAGTGGTAGTCGCCTCAGCGGCGGCAGCGGGGCTGAGCCACTTCCGGTTTTTGAATTTTGGCGGGGCGGGGGCTGTGCTCGCGGATAACATTGGTTGTGATGTCGGCATCCCGGATTATTGCAATCCAGGAGAAGATTCAGATCTCTGCCCGGATCCGAATTCAGCCACTAGTTCGGACGTCTGCGTGCCCGAACAGATGCAACCCGACGAATGTATCCTTGGGAGCGAAGCAGATATATGTGATCCAGTCAATCCTCCTCCAGACATCTGCGCTCCTCCAGATGATCCTGATGAATGTGAGGTTCCACCTGGCGGCCCAGACACCTGTATGAAAGAGCCAGATGATCCCGACATTTGCCCCGACGGCGGCCCCCCTGTGGGCGATGGAGATATATGCAATGAAACCGCTCCAAATGCCAATCCGGACGAGTGTGTTCCGGCGGTCAATGAATCAGATGGGTGTACGGCCTCGGCGGAGCCAGATTTCTGCCGCGATCCCGATACCGGAGTGGTTATGCATGATCTTTGCATCCCTGAGTACGATACAGATATCTGCTCTGAGAGCGGTGTTAATGGGATTGATGTCTGTGCTCCTCCTGATGATCCAGATGCTGACCCCAATGCGGTGCGCCAGTTAACCACTGTAAAAACCCGCTCGAGTACAGCGACACTTGGTGTGGTTGCGGCCCTCGGAGCGGCGGCGCTGCTCCGCCCGCGCAAAGAGGATAAGCCTTCAGCGTAGAATCCTAAGGTGCAACGCACTCTCTCAAGTGCGTTGCACCTGTTTTTGTCTTACGGTCGAATCTCCCCGGCGAACCACATCCCTGACGACACCCACCCGTTGCCGCTGTCTCCCCCGCTTGGGTTGATGGGATTTTTACCCTTCCTTTTGTCGTCTTGCGCGCGCTGGGTATAATGGCGTTATGCTATATCGTCGCTGGGTTCTGATATGCGTTACTGTGGTTTGTGCTGTGTTGATGGGGCTGGTGTGGCACACTGCTGCCGCCGGTGAACCGCTGCCGCCTGATACCTTCGCCGGGCCGTGCTCCGCCTGGGTCCCCGTCAACGACGGCGCGTTCGGCACGGGAACCGGCCCCAATAGTACTGATTACAGCGGCGAAGAAGGCTTCGAGGTCGTCGTCTTCAACAATCAGCTTTACGTGGGGATGGAGGCCGATAACGCCTACGGCGCGCGGCTCTGGCGGACGAATGCCGGCATCCGCGTCCCCACCGGGCAGGCCGATTGGCAAGAGGTCATCGCCGATGAGGACGGCAACCCCTTTGACAACCCCAACAAGGAGCAAAACGACCACATCGACAGCCTCGCCGTGTTCCAGGGTGCGCTCTATGCCAGCACCGCCAATCGCAGTGGCTACAATCTGGGCACACTCGTCTACAGTAGCACCACCGGCAATCCTGGCTCGTGGACTCAGGTGATTTCGGCAGGCTTCGGCGACGTGCATAACGCCAACTTCAAAGACATGCAGATTTTTCAGGGATGGCTGTGCGGCGGCACGTGGAACGAGCGGAACGGTGCACAGGTATGGTGCACGGCAGATGGGGCGCAGTGGGTACAGAAAAATCACAGCGGTTTCGGGATCACGGGTGACGACAACACGGTCACGACCGTCTGGTCGGGTCACGTGTACAGCAACGCGCTCTACTTCGGCGTGCATCAGGCCCTCGACTGTAGCGGGAGCACATGCCTGCCGGTTTCTGTAGGGGTGCTCTATCGTACCAGCGACGTAACCGTCGCCTCACCCACGTGGACACGCGTGTTTACCGGCGTTCTTGAATCCTATCGCGTGGATATTCTAGGCGATCTGGATGGCTATCTCTATGTCGCGACAAGGAAACCGGAAGGCATCGCTATCTATCGCAGCATATGTGGCACACCCGGGACGTGGATACAAGTCAATCAGGATGGCATGAACGGCAATCCGGCCAACACCGGCACGGTCGTCGATGGCGCAACCGTCTACAATGGCGCGTTGTACGTTGCCGTGAACAACACAACTACGGGCGTCGAGATCTGGCGCACTACAGGCGACCTCCAGCCCACCGGATGGGTGGATTGGGAACCTGTAGGGAGTTCTGGCCTGGACGATCCCGAAAACTATTATAGCGAGATGGTCCCCTTCAACGGCTACCTGTACGCCTGGACCTCGAACTACACAACCGGTCAGCACGTCTACCGCGCTGCCTGTCCCATCTGCCAGACGCGCGCCATCGCCGGTTCCGGGCGCTTCGACTTCGACGGTGTCGGCGCGAGCATCACCGTCACAGCAGGATCATTGGGGACGTTGACCGTCTGCACTCGACCCGGCGCGCCACCTACTGCTCAAATCGATGCGCGACCGGTGGCGCGCACGTACCACATCACGGGCACGCCCGAAACGTCGATCTTCACCGCAGACGTGACGTTGAGTTACACGCCGCAGGAGCTTGACGCTTCAGACATCGGCGACGAAGCGAGCGTCTACCTGGCGCGCTGGACCGGCTCCACCTGGGAAAGCTGCCCGGAGACCGACCGCGCGCGCGATGCCGCCGCCCATACCGTGACATGCCACAATGTGGGCGAGTTTTCCACCTGGGCGATTGCCGGAGAAGGGGCGTTTCCTACTCGTCTGCGCCTCCTTGCCGTCCGGCCTGTGTGGGGCGTGAGGGGCGGCGCGCTGCTGCTTGCGCTGGCGTGCGTCGCCGTCTACGTGTGGGGTACGAAAGACCGACCTCGAATCCAGAACGAATAGACCAGGCGCCCATTCGTTTATTCGTGCTAAATTCGTGGTCGGCGCGCCGACACGACGCGCGTGATTTGCCTTCATTTTCGGTTGTGTTATGATGTGCATAGACGATCCATTAATTCTTGTCCCTCACAAATCAGGAGGTGCAACGCCAACGAGCAATCGAATAGCTTAGCCAAACCCCGTGTTCGATGATGTATTCAAATGCATACTTTTAAGGAGGAAACCTATGTACGAAGCACCGGAAATTGTATACGAAGGCGACCTGGAAATCCAGGCGGGCAGCCCGCTCAGCATCCCGGACGAGCTGGATTTTGAGGATTTGGAGTGGTAGGAGGCGGATCATGAACATGAATCGAATTTTGCGCGTAGTGTTGATGGTCACGTTAAGTATGGCGTTGGCTGTGGGGATGTGGGGCGTGCTGCCGGCGCAGAAAGTGGCGGCGGCGACGTGTGTGTCGGTACAGAATGGTATCTGGGCTGACGTTTCAACGTGGACTGATTGTAATGGTACCGCACCTGTTAGCGGCGATTCTGTCGTTATTAGGCACACAGTCACACTCGATGCCGCGGCTAACGTTGGAACTGGAGTTGTTACTGTTGAATCTGGTGGCGTGCTAAATTTGTCTTCCTATGCCTTAACAGCTAACACTTTACAAATTGACGACGGGGGTGAGGTGCAGCAAGGCGGAGAGTCAGAAGCTCCGTCTGGTACGATCACCACACGATCATATTCAACGAACAGTACCTATACATTTAATGGGACCCAGATTGGATTAAGTGGCATACACCCTACTTATGGAAATTTAAATTTCGCTCCTATGCCAGGGGGAAATGGTACTTTCGGAGTGGGTTTAGCTATTCAAGGTGACCTAACTATCAATTTAGGCGATTCATCCGAGGTTCGCTTTGCAACTGGTTCTACTCCAAGAACCCATGTCATTATGGGTGATCTCAATGTGCAAAACGGAATTGTCGTGGGTAATAACGGTAGTGCTAATTCGAGTGTGAGTATTGGTGGCAATTTGAATGTCACCGGTGGAACATTTCGAGGAACAAACGGTACAGGTGGGGTGATCTACACTATTGCGGGAAACCTTACGTACGATGGTGGAACATGGCAACTAGACGATGGTGGCTCAACTGGAGTATTTGTAATTAGTCTTAATGGGACGACGCAGCAGATTGGCGGCGCATACCCAATTTCGGTTGATAACCTGACAGTAAATGCCGGCTCAACAGTGACCATCAATCAAATTCCTATAGTTGACACTCTGACTAATAATGGCATCCTCAAGCAAACCCAAACCGTCAACAATGCTACCGTCAACTTCCTCACCATCAACACAGACAAATATCGTGGTGTGGACATTCAAACCACCAACGATCTGGGCGCTGTTACCGTCGCCATCCAGGGCAATGCAGATGCTTGCACCAACGATCCCGATTCCCCTGCTTACATCAAGCGCTGTTTCTCCATCACGCCGACCAACGACGATGCGGCTACACTCACTTTATGGGCCACCGATGGGGAACTCAACGGCATTACTAACGCCAATCTGGCTTTGTATCGGTACGTCGCCGGTTGGATTGAGCAGTTGACCAACTTCAATGTTGGAACTGGCACAAACAATTACAACTACGTCACGGCTGATGTCGACGGCTTCTCCAGCTTCCTAATGGGCCATACAGACAACGCACCTACCGCCGTCAACCTCTCCGGCCTGAACGCAACGTCGACCTTCGCCGCTCTCGCCGTGGGACTGCTGGCCGCCACCGGCCTCGTCGTGCTCCGCAAGCGCAAGTAACATTCGCGTTCGCAATTTCGCTTTCCTCCCGCAGGCTCCCCGTCTGCGGGAGTTTTTATTCGCGCGCGACGGGATTCCGGTTATACTGTGGCGAAAGCGGTCAGCCGTCAGCCATCAGCCATCTGGCTGATCGCTGAAAGCTCGCACGAAAGGACAAATAATGTGGACACGATAACCAA
>DAIUDK010000151.1:0-11230 GCA_036845725.1 Chloroflexota bacterium | reverse complement strand
AGGTATGCCAATGAACCGAAAACCCTGGCCCATTCTGGTGGGCATCGTCCTCGTGTTGGCGCTCGCGGCGGCGGCGCTCTGGTGGCGTGCCCGTCCTGCCGCGCCGACGGACACGCTCTCACCGGCGTTGATCTCGACGCCTACACCCACGTCCTCACCGGTAGCCCCGGCCTCGCCCGCGCCGGCGATTACCCCGTACCCCACCGTCGATTGGGGTCCACAACCTACCGTCACGCCGCCTGCGCCCGGCGAACCGACCATTCCAGCGGAGGCGTTGGCGATGCGCGCCGCGCCTACGGCGACGCCGGGCGCGCCGCCGACGCTCACACCGCTCCCGACGCCGACCCCAACCCGAACGCCCCGTCCCACGCCGACGCCGGTTCCTGCCACCGGGCGCGACGATGCGCCGATGCGCACTATCCCGGCCGGTGAATTCATTATGGGAAGTCGTTTTGATGACGCCTTTCAACGTTGGTGGGCGTGGTGGGAGGCGGATCGGAAGAGTTATCCGCCGGATTTCCTCAACGAAACCCCACGGCTCATCGTTGACCTGCCCGAATTTGCGATAGATGCCTATCCCGTCACCTATGGCCGCTATCAGGCCTGTGTCGCGGCCGGGATCTGTGCGGCAGTGGAGTTCCCGCTCACAACGGCTGACGCTGCCGATTATCCCGTGCAGAATGTGAGTTGGGATAACGCCGTGGCGTATTGTACGTGGGTTGGCAAACGGCTCCCCACCGAGGCGGAATGGGAGAAAGCCGCGCGGGGCGTGGATGGGCGGCTCTTCCCGTGGGGGAACGACTGGCAGGCGGCGTTGGTTTCTACGTTGCAGTCGCCAGTGGGCGCAGTTCCTGGCGGTGCCAGCCCGTATGACGTGCAAGATATGGTGCGTGATGGCGGGGAGTGGACGGCAGACTTGTACCGCGCCTACCCGGGGAACACGGAGGAAGGTGCGATTTCTGCGTCAGGGCGCGACTACATCAACGTGGGGTACGTGATCCGAGGAAGTGTCAGTCGTAGGGCGGCACAACCTTACCCGGTGACGCGCCGTGGCTGGAGTCCTCCGCTTGCCAGTGGGAGCACCGGTTTCCGTTGTGTGCGTGGGAGCGAACTGCCGCCGCCTTTGGAAGATGTGCTGGTACGCATTGATGTCCCGCCCGTTCCTGAAGCGGTGACAGACATCGATCTGACAACGATGATGTATATCCCCGCCGGCGAGTTTGTTATGGGGCACATAATGTACACTGACTCCCGTGGTTTCAACCAAGGTAATGCTGTACCTGCTCACGTTGTCTATGTGGATGCTTTCTATATAGATCGTTACAAAGTCACGAACCGTGACTTTGTCGAATTCCTCAACGCGCTGGGCGCCCATACGTTTGCTTGTGATGGTTTCCATTGCGCCAGTATCCGATATTCGAGCAGTCCGCCCAATCCAGATTCCCCCATTTTCGTGGAGCATGGGCAGTATGGGATAGACCCAGGCTTCGAAACCTTGCCAACAGAAAGTGTTACGTGGTATGGCGCCGCAGCCTACTGCGCCTGGTTGGGCAAACGCCTGCCAACGGAGGCAGAGTGGGAGAAGGCGGCGCGGGGGACAGACGGACGGCTTTACCCGTGGGGAAACGAATGGCAGTGGATACCGGATGCGCCGCGCGCGCCCTACCCGGTAGGTAGCCAACCGGCGAATGTAAGCCCGTATGGTGTATATGATGTGCTGGGAAACAAACTTGAATGGGTACAGGATTGGTACGCTAAAGACTACTACGCATTTAGCCCGCTTCGTAATCCTGTAGGACCTGTGGAGGGCGAGAAAAAAGTTCGACGCGCGTTAGGTGGCTTTGAAGGGTTCGCTTTTGGACTTCCAGATCGGAGTGGCGCCTATCTAGACAATTTGGGGAGTTTTAGATGTGTTTATGTGCCGGAGCAGAATTGAACAACTCTTTAGCAAGACGAGGCTGCGAGCAGACAAGGAGAACAGGAAATGAATTTCCTAACCAAAATAGAACTGTATAAATCACCATTTGTGGTTTTGCTACTTATCGTACTTTGTTTATTTGCGGGATGTACGCCATTTCCAACCCCGTCGCCAACCCCAGTCCCAACTACCACTCCGGCCCCGGCGTCGACCCCGACGCCTACACCCTCCCCCGTCTACCGTCTACCGACTACGTACCCTAAGCGCCTACGACATGCTGGCGGCGGCGAACGTCGCGCCGGCGGTGACCATGCGCTGGGCTAGTGATCATTAGAAAAGCAGATTTGGAGGTGTGATGATGAAACGCAAATGGATATGGCTATTGGGAATGGTGGGGCTGTGTCTGGCCGTGCTGGTTGCTTGTACGCCGCAAGCGCCGCCCCCACAGTGTTTCGAGTACAAAATAGATCAGACCGCGTTGACATACGCTTTGTGCGCCGACAAAGGGCGTTATCGCTATGGGGAAGCCATCCGGGCCAGTTTTACGCTGACTAACACGGGAAACCGCAAGGCGACGTTGGATGGCGGTGACAAACCGGCGCTCGAGCTACAACTTGTAGGCGGGACTTGGACGGATATATCTCCCGCGCCTGCCACTCAGATCACCCTTGAAGCGGGCGCGGCTTATACGATTGCGGGGCGCTGGATTCCGGAACAGGCTTATCTTGAGGATTCGTTTCAACAAGAGCGGGCCAATATAAATCTAATGACGATCTACGCCATCATACGTCTCAAACCTGGTGACGTTCGCGATACTTCACTCAGCGTAAAATACCTGCCCGACGAACCGGCCCCGGTGCCGACCCAAAACATGTTAAGCGGCCGCTGCGCCGGAGAGCGGCGTTCTGCCGGCGACCTGGAATTGCAGCTTTGCACGGATAAGCGGGAGTACCAATTCGGGGAGATGGTGCAAGTACGGTGGCAGATCCGCAATATTTCTGATACCCCGATTGTGCTGGATGGGGGAGAGGCTGCGGCTATGGATGTACACATCGTAGAATTAGCTCTCTTACCAGGGGCAGAATCCCCGTCTATTTCTGGCGAGGAACGCTGGTCGGATACACACCCCTATGAAATGCGAATCGAGCTTGCGCCGGGCGAAGTTCGCCTTATCGAATGGCAATGGCCAACAGAACAGACGAATTTCGACGCAGTTTTGACGCATCTGAGTGTTTATGATGGGAATTCAACTCGTATTTACATTCATGGTGATTATTTTCTTGCGCCTGGAAATCGTTGGTCTTTCAGAAGAGATGTGTTTTATGCATTGAATGATGATCAATAGACTCGGTATTTGGGTAATACATCTAGCAAAGACCCTCAAGGAAGGGAAGCCTTGAGGGCCTTTCTCGTGCCAACTTGTGGCGAACGGGTTTACAGCGCCAACCCCACCAGGTATGGCACGAGCGCGAGCAGCGCCATCAACGGGTGGCCGCGGCGGGTCTGGTTGCGGCTGTCCCAGTTGAAGAGGTAGATTGCCAGGCCGAAGGCGAGCAGCCCGCCGGTCAGCAGGATGAGCAGCGAAATTATGGGATCGAAAACCGTATTGAACTTGCCGTAGGCCAGCCCTTCGAGCGCCTGCATCGCGTGGGCGGTGGGCAGCAGCCCGGCGAACCGTTGCACCGTCTCCGGCAGCATGCTGAGCGGCACCATCAATCCACCGATGAGCATCGAAGGCAGGAAGATGAGCTGCGAGAGCAACGTTGTGGCGCGGGTGTTTGTGGCGACGACGCCGATGAGCGCGCCGGTGGCGCTGCACGTGAACGCCAACAGCGCGGCGACACCCGCAATGGGCCACCAGCGGGCGGGCGCGACGCCGCCGAACACCGGCACGGCGGTCAGCGCGACGATTCCCGCAGCGATGAGCGCGTGGAACGTCGTCGTCAGCACCGGGATGGCGACGATGGATGCCGCCGGGACGCCGTTGATTTTGAAGCTGCGGTAGACGCCCGCTTCCCGCGCCTCCACCAGTGGACTCGGCAGGCCGAGAATCGTGCTCCCCAGGATAACGAAGATGATCATCGCCGGGAGCAGACTATCGACAAAAAACGGGTTCACCTGCGTCATGATCAACCCCATCAGCGCATACACGCCGAGCGGGAACAGGTAATTCATAAACAACAACGTCGAGTTGCGCAAACCGGTTTTGAATTCGAATGTGAAATGTTGTACGAAAGCTGTCATTGTGTACCTCCAAAGAATTAAGAATCAAGAATCATGAATGACCGAATCAGCGAGTCCCTTTCCCTATCCCCCCCGTCTACCGTCTACTGTCTACCGGTAATTTCCAGAAACCGTTCTTCCAGGGTAGGGCGTTCGACGCGCAGGTCGATGAGCGTGTCGCCGTGGGCGTTGACGTACTGGAGCAGGGCGGTTACGGTGGGAGCCGGGTTGGCGCTGAAGTAGATGGCGTAGTCCTCTTCGAGCAGGTGGTGGCTGACGCCGGGAATCGTTGCGCCATTCTGGTGCAGCACGGATTGTTCGGTGCGCACCGAGACTTTGGTGAGGCCCGCGCCGGTCGCCGTGATCTCGCGCGGCGTGCCCGTCGCGGCGATTTTCCCGCGCAGCAAGATGGCGACGCGGTCGGCCATTTTCTCCGCTTCGGCCATGTCGTGAGTCGCCAGGATGATGCTCGTCCCTTCCGCCTTCAGTTCTTGCACCAGGGCGTGTAGTTCGGAGCGCGATTCGACGTCAAGCCCGGCGGTCGGTTCGTCCAGGAAGACGACGGGCGGCTTGTGCGCCACGGCCAGTGCGAGCGCCAGCCGGCGCTGCTGGCCTGTCGAAAGCTGGCCGTACTGGCTGCGTTGCTTGTCCTTCAGCCCGAGCCGCTCGACGAGATCGTAGCGCGGCGCGACGTCGTGGTAGGCGCAGAAGAAGCGGATGGCTTCGTTGACCTGCATGTTCGCGGGCAAGCCGGACGTTTGCAGTTGCACGCCGATCAGGTTACGCAGTTTGCGCGCCTGGCGGGTGGGATCCACGCCCAGGATGTCCAACGCGCCGCCGTCGGCCCGCCGCAACCCTTCCAGGCACTCCAGGGTGCTGGTCTTGCCCGCGCCATTCGGCCCGAGCAGGCCAAAGATTTCGCCGCGCTCCACTGCAAAGCTGATGCCGTCCACGGCGACCGTCTCGCCGTAGGTTTTGCGGAAATCGCGGACTTGGATAACTGTGTCGTTCATAGTGCTCATAAATTTACCTCCTCGAAATGAGCTTTCAGCTTTTAGCTATCAGCCTTCAGCCAGAAAGGCACTGGCCGCTGACGGCTGATCGCTGATTGCCGATTGCTATATTGACAGTTTACCCGATGGCGCCGGCTTTGTCATCGTCCCTCCGGGACTTTGTCGATTACCCGTTCGTACACTGTACGTCTGGACGGTGGCAAAAGTGGGTAAGGCGAGTACAATATCCCTATGAAAACATTACGACGGCAGTTTGATGCACTTTGGGATTGGTTGGGCCTGAAAAAGCTGAGTGGCGATCCCGATGTCCGCGAAGCGCGCATCTTCTTTGTTGTTGTGACGCTGGCGCTTGGCGGTTCGGCGGTTTTAGCTGCGAATTCCGTACCGGCCTTGCGCGCCCCGGACCGGTTGGTCCCTTTCGTGATCTTGATGGTGCTGCACATTGCGCTGTATTGGCTCAGCCCTGCTTTTATGACATCACCGCGGCGTATGGTCGTCTATCTGGGTATGCAGGCCGCACTGATTTTTGTCATCACGTTGTTCCCCCGCGATCTCAGTGTGGTTTTTAGCCTGTACCCGGCGTTACTTGGCCTTGCGGTGGGGATGCAGCGCGAGAAACGCCATATCGTTGCCGTCGTCATCGTGTGGTTGTGCCTGGCGACGCTCAACCTTGTCCTGGTTTTGGGGTTTGCGGTGTTGCCTACCTGGCTGGTGTTTGCCCCGCCGCTGACGTTTTTCGTCGTTATCTACGTCGTACTTTATCTCCGGCAGGTGGATGCGCGCGACCACGCACGGGTTTTGCTGCGGGATTTGGAGGCGGCGCACCGCGAACTGGCCGACTACGCCGCCCGCGTCGAAGACCTGACACTGGCCGCCGAACGCCAACGCATGGCGCGTGAACTTCACGACACGCTGGCGCAGGGTGTCGCCGGGCTGATCTTGCAGTTGGAAGCGGCGGACTCGCATATGGCGCAAGGCCGCGCCGAACGCGCGCAGAGCATCGTGCAGCAGGCCATGGCCCGCGCCCGCGCCACGCTCGCGGACGCGCGCCGCGCCATCGACGACCTGCGCGTTGTCCCATCCACCACCGATCTGGCGGACACGCTACGTCACGAAGTCGCGCGCTTTACGGACGCAACCGGTATCCCATGCGCGCTTGATTTCGCGCTGACCGGCTCATTACCGGAGGCGACTACCGAGCATCTGTCGCGCATTGTGGCCGAGGGGCTGACCAACATCGCCCGGCATGCGCAGGCCGCGCACGCCGGGGTCAATGTGGTGGAGTCTGATGATGGGATGACCATTGAGGTGCGCGACGACGGTGTGGGCTTTGATCCGGCGGTCGCCTTTGACCAGCCGGGGCACTACGGCTTGCTGGGAATGCGCGAGCGCGCGCGGCTGGCTGGCGGCGCGCTAGACATCGTTAGTGCGCCCGGCGACGGAACCTGTCTGACTCTGCGCCTGCCGTTGTGAGGGTAAAGACTTAGTCTCTATCCGAAAATTATGCTGGCGAGCGTTTCTGGTGCGTCAACGGTGAATTTTCGGATAGGTTCTTAGCCGCGAATCCCGCGAATTATCGTTAATCCAAGAAAATTCGCGGTGATTCGCGAGATTAGCGGTTTGTTTCTTAGGGGGCTATATTGCCTGATCCGATCCGCCTATTGATTGCCGACGATCACTTGATCGTCCGCGAGGGGCTGCGGCTGATTCTGGAAACTGCCGAGGACATGACGCTTGTTGGGGAAGCCGCCGACGGCGCGGAAGCGGTGCGTCTGGCGAGCCAACTGCAGCCGGACGTCGTGCTGATGGATTTGCGTATGCCGGGCATGGACGGGTTGACGGCTATTGAACGGCTGCGAGACACGCACCCGCACATCGCCGTGGTGATTCTGACCACATACAATGAGGACGAGCTGATGGTGCGTGGATTGCAAGCCGGGGCGCGCGGCTATCTGCTCAAGGACACCGGCCGCGAAACGCTGTTCCACGCCATTCGCGCTGCCGCGCGCGGTGAGATGCTGCTCAAGCCGGAGATCGTCGCCAAGGTGCTGGCGCACACCGCCACGCCGCCTGCGCTCTCCGGCCCTTTGGAGCTGACCGAGCGCGAGCGCGAAGTCCTGGAGGCCGTCGCGCAGGGGGAGCGCAGCAAGGAGATCGCCGCGCGGTTGCACATCACCGAGCGCACCGTCAAGGCGCACTTGACGAGCATTTACAACAAACTCGGCGTGGACTCGCGCGCCGCCGCCGTCGCCGAGGCGATTCAGCGGAGATGGCTGGGGTAAAAGGATGCGAGGAGAGCTAAGGAATACTCTCTTCTAACAATAACGCCAGAAAACCTGCTTGCTGAAAGTGTGCATCGGTGGTTAATGCTTCGGTGAGTTTTTGTTCTCGCATAACGACAAACGAGACGCAATCTGTTAATCCCCATTCCTTGTCAGGGCGGTTGCAAAAGAGATGGAACGCTCGTGTGTACAGGCTCTCGGTTAATGGTACGATCTCAATATTTGGATCTGTCTCGATTGCATCTAGCAGTTTTATTGCTGCTTGCCGATAACGTTGTTTAGACAAGGCATTGCCGATCTCCAATAGGACTGCTCGCGTTGTTATCAGGCGTGTCTTTGCGTTTTCCAACTCATCCGCCAAAGAAATTGCTCGTTGATGATATTGGTCCCTGGGTACAGACAATGCAATCGCGTAAGCAGCGTCGAGAAACACTCTATCCTTCATCGTGGTCAGCATCTCCATATAGATATTTCTCGAAGTTAGCAGACCAGTCTACAGGGCCATCCAGGTTGAGGGAACGCGCTGTGCGAAGAAAAGAGCGCGTTGGCGTCGGAGGAGGCGTTGTCTCTACGACAATCCAGACGCGCGTATTGGGCTTGAGTGCAAGTGGTTCGGTGGGCCGTAATACGACTCCATCGAACAGAGCTTCAATTGTCTCGGTCATTGTCGTTCTCCTTAATTCTGTGCTTGTATTCATTATAGCATGAATGTTGTCGTTTGGTCACAGGAGGTTTCTTATGCATACTTTCGTCGTCGGGGGGACCGGCTTTATCGGTTATCATACCGTCAGTGAGTGTCTGCGGCGCGGGCATATCGTAACGGCGTTGGCGCTGCCGCCTATGCCGGCGGATGACCTGCTGCCGCCGCAGGTTGAAATCAGGCTTGGGAACCTGAACACGCTCCCCGACACCGATGTGCGCGCGCTGCTGCACGGTCACGAGGCTGTTGTCTATGCGGCAGGTGCAGATGATCGCGTCACGCCGAAAGCGCCGGCGTACCGCTTTTTCTACGAGGAAAATGTGAGGGCCGCGGCGCGCTTTTTCCGCCTGGCGCGGGAAGCCGGTGTGCGTCGGGGCGTGTTGCTGAATTCGTACTTCGCTACCTTCGACCGTCTCTGGCCAGAGATGGAACTCGCGCGACATCATCCCTACATCTGGAGCCGCGTCGCGCAGGCCGAACAGGCGCTCAACGCCGCCGCGCCGGATTTGGACCTGATGATCCTCGAGCTGGGCTACATCTTTGGCAGTATGCCGGGCCGCACCCCCTTGTGGAAACCGGTCATCGACTACATCAACTCCTCGCTGCCGTTGTTCTATCCCAAAGGCGGCACGAATATGATCGCTGTCGAACACGTCGCCGAGGCGATTGTCGGCGCTATCGAGCGCGGCGTGGGCGGCGAGCGTTACCCCGTCGGCGACGAAAATCTCACCTGGGTCGCCTGGCTGGATCGCTTGACCGCGTTGGTGGGCAAGCGCAAGCGCGTGATCACTCTTCCGACGGGTATCGTCCGGTTTGGCGCCAGATTCCTTGCGCTATCGCACCGGCGGCAGGGGCGCGAGAGTGGTCTCAATCTCGTGAAGTTCATCGACGTGCAGACGCGCAACACGTTTTTCGACCCTACGCCTTCGTGTGAGACCCTCGGCTACGGGCGTGGTGGTCTGGATGAAGCGTTGGCTAAAATGGTGAAAGCGTGTTTGAGCCGAGAGGGATAAGTGTGCTATAATGCGGCTATCCTGGATTCGAGGAGTGACAGTGTGAAGAATCAACTAACCGATATTGATCCAACGAGTGAATTGTGCAACGCAGTGCCAGAGATGGAAATGGCTCCATCTCCCTCAATCGGCCGGATCCTGGTTTGTGTTCTCAAAGAGGTTCTGGGGACTGTTATCCCGGCGGTCGTCATTGCGTTTTTGCTCACACACTACGTCGGCCAGAAAACCATCGTTTTGAGCCAGAGCATGGAGCCGAACCTGTACGCGGACCAGCAGATCATCGTTGATAAGGTCACCTACCATTTCCGCACGCCTGAACGCGGCGAAATCGTCGTCATCGATGTGCCCGAATCGGAGATTCCCTACATCAAGCGCGTGGTCGGCCTGCCCGGTGAGACCCTGGAGATTAAAGACAACCGGGTGTGGATCGATGGCGTGGCGCTTTCCGAGTCTTATCTGGCCGAAGTCTACCAGCGCGATTATGGCCCCGTACAGATTCCCGAGGATCACATCTTCGTGATGGGCGACAATCGCAATAATTCCCGCGACTCCCGTTACATCGGGCCGGTGGCGCTGGATCAAGTGCTATCCCGCGCCTGGATGCGCATCTGGCCTTTGGAAGAAGCGGCGTTTCTGGACGCGCCGTAACAGCTACTCTTGTTTTCCACAAGGCTTAGCGGGTTTGCAATTCCACCTATGGAGCCTTGCAAAGCTCAAGAATGATGTCGCCATGGGCCTGGAAATCCTGCGCCTGTAATCCCGCAATCGCCACCCACCGTGGCTTACCCCGCCGCGTCGTCCTCCACCAAGGCGTCATCAAGCAATTCAAGTGTCTTCGGGCGACACACGTAGTAGAAGTGCAGACCGTGGTATGCTGTCTTTGAGGGATCGTAGTAGAAGAACAACTCTGCAAAACGCGCGAAGCTCCCTATCTCCACCTCGATGCCGGTCTCTTCCTTAATCTCCCGTCTCAACGCGTCTTCGACCCTTTCTCCCAGACCAATGCCGCCGCCTGGTAGATGGTATTTTCCGGTGCGAAGCAGGCGCATCAGCAGAACTTTGCCGTCGTTGACGATGATTCCATAGACCGCCGGGCGCAGACGCAGTTCTTCCTTGCGAACCATCTTCTTGCGTCCATCGGTGGTGATACATTCAACCAGTGACATTTCCGTCTCCGAGAAGACTTTCCCGAACTTTCACCGCAATCAAATTCATCGTCCCTTCACTGACGCGCTCTTCCTCTGGGACACCCAAATATCCGAAAATTTTCGTGCTTCGACGGTCTTCGGGTTGGTCTGCCATACGGGGAATGACGTGAAAATGGACATGCGGGTGCTCTGCTGCTTCTGCAAACTGGATCACATAAGTCTTCAGGCAACCGGTAATTTCTTTCAATGCCAGCGAAACTCGCCGCAGCAAGATGCCTAACTCTGCGGCTTCTTCGTCCGTCAATTCGTCAATCGCTTCGATATGACGCCGCGCCACCAGCACCAACCATCCAGGCAAGGCGGTGTTGTAGCTGTGGACGACATCCCAGTATTGGGTGCGGTGGATACTGTCCCATAATGGGGCGATCCCGGCATCGCGTCTGGCGACTAATTCACAGGTTTGGCAGGATTTCGTCATAGGCTCGATAGCACTAATCAGTGCCTATCATCACATTCGACGCTTTGACGATGACGTAAGCTTCTTTTCCCACCACAAGTCCGAGATTCTCGCACGATCGCTTGGTGATAATCGACGCCATTTCCAAACCTGGAGCGATCTCGACGATCACTTCGACATTGACAGCGCCGATTTCGATGGCTTTGACGACACCTTTTATAACGTTGCGCGCACTTAGTTTCATGGGTTCACCTCCTGGGTCTTCACACGTCCTATGGCTCAATGCCTACAAGAATAAGCGGTACTGCTGGTACACCTCGACCTTGTCGAACAACATTGTAAAACTCGCCTTCATAGTAGGCGACTCCTGAGCTCATCTGGCTCTGCAAGGATTTCATTGGAAGGATTTCGATTCCTACATCGATACGATCGCCTACATAAAAGGCAAGGTGCTTGACGAAGAGATCGTAGGCAAC
>DAIUDK010000150.1:0-11330 GCA_036845725.1 Chloroflexota bacterium | reverse complement strand
TCATGCCGCCTATTTTACCACCATACCGAGATTCTTGTCTGTGTTTGCACTAGGCAAACGATAGTTGCAACTTGTCTTTCCTGACAACCAGTTACAATAGGCTTGTGCATCCATGAAACTGACGCATACGACTGGATGATTCTCTTTGTCTGCTGGGATCTCGCCATCGATCCAGTGTGCCGGTGGATGATGACCGGCTTCCCTGACAAATTGATGATATTGCGCATTGGTCACAGGATACTTACCGATCTCGTAGGCAGGCAAAGATAATTTGTGGCGTGGCATTTCATTAGGTCGTGCATCTGGGTCATCATCATTGTTGCCCATCCAAAACTCGCCGGCGGGGATGAGAACAGTTTCTGGAATGGAGAACTGCTGTTGAGGAACATCTTGAACTGGAATGGAGAACTGCTGTTGGGGAACATCATGAACTAACAGTTTAGATAATCTTCCAGCTTCTTCCGGGCGTCGACGCACATAATCTAATAGTAGGTTGGTCATCTCGTCGCGGCGCAGTCCACGTCCGAATTTGTCATAAACCTGAGAGAAATGATCCAAACAAAGACTCTCGATTTGCACCGCGTCATATCGTTCAAGTTCAGCACGCAGGCCAACCATATCTACTTTACAAGTGACATCAGGGACACCGTTTGTAGGTATAGGAGTCAGTTTTTGGTCCGTAAGCGATTTTGTTACCGGTGGAGATGATACGTGTTTGGCTTGCCCTATTTTGAGGTACGCTTCAACCTCATCCGCCAGTGCCAATAATTCACTGCACAGTGCATCGCCAGGATCAACACATTCACCGAGTACCTGCAAGCATAATACCAAAGCATTTTTGCCCTCGGTATTACGTCGTTCATACAGATAATTGATGATCCCCCGCACTCGACTGTCTATATTAGCTGCTTGCGGTAATGTATCACGCCATGGACGAATCCGCGCATCGACAAATGCTGTTCTAAGTTCCTCATTGGAGCGAAATTGTGGACACGTTATCATCGTGTCCCGCAGACGTTTGTGTAGGTCTGGAAGAAGCCCTGTAGCGGATGTCGACTTCACCACTGTATTCCTCACGCTATGATCATGAATATCGAAATGGATGATAGCAGTACAATTTCTTCAGTAATTACTGTAAGTATACCATATTGTGTGTATCAATGCAATTTTCAATGGTTAGATGTAACTAACTTTTCGAGGAAGATAGAAACTGAAACGCAGTGGAAGGCGTCTCCCACTGCGTTTCGTCGATTTGTGCAACAAAAACTGAAGTGTGATCGATGTTACGCCGCCGCCCACGCCTCCCGAAAACCCACCATTTTCTGCCGTTCCTCATCCCACAGATTGAACCACAGCGATTTCAAGCTCGTCCGTATGCTCAACGGCGCAACGGTGCGAACTTCAGGCACTTCGTCGTAGCAGCGTTGCAGGTTGTAGTTGGGGATGCGCGCGCGCAGGTGATGGATGTGGTGCAGGCCGATATTCCCCGAAAACCATTGCAGCACTTTGGGCAATTTGTAGTACGAACTCCCTTGCAGCGCCGATTTGAGGCGATCCCACGTTGCATCCCGCGCCCAGTAGACGTCGCTAAATTGGTGTTGGACATAGAATAGCCACAGTCCCGCCGTCGCCGCGATGAGGATGATGGGCAATTGCACCAGGACGTAGGTACGGAAGCCGATGGTCAGGCTGGCGATGACGATGATAGCGAGCAGCGCCAGGTTGGTGATGATGACGCTCAGCCGTTCGGCTTTTCGCGCCGTCTTTCCGGCAAAACGGTGGGCGATGAGGAACATAAAGCCCGGTCCCAGGCCAAACATCACCAGTGGATGGCGTACCAGACGGTAGGCGAGTCGTTGCCATTTGGAGCCGGCGCGATACTCCTCCACCGTCATCGTCCACACATCGCCGACGCCGCGCTTGTCGAGGTTGCCCGCTGTGGCGTGGTGGATCACGTGGGAGTGCCGCCATTCCTCGTAGGGCGTAAAGGTGAGTATGCCGAGGACGTAGCCCACAATGGTGTTGGCCCGGTCGGAGGCGAAGAATGAGCGGTGGGTACAGTCGTGAAAAAAGATAAAGAGGCGTACCAGAAATCCGGCGGCGATCACGGCCAATGCCAGCGTCAGCCAGTAGGTGTGCCCCAGTTGCACTGTGCGCACCATCAGATAAAACACAGCAAAGTAGAGCAACAGGGTGTGGGTCAGTTGCCAGATGGACTTTTTGAGATCGGGCTTCTCGTACCGAGCCAGCCCCTTATACCACTCCGGTCTTGTTTCGGATTTCGCAGATATAGGACACCTCCTCAGGGACTTTGTTATAAATAAATGATGCCACAACAATCAACGTTTTGAGGAGTAGGCCCGCTGCTGTTCACGGTATGACTGCATCCGGCTGGTTACTTTTATTTTAGCATACTCTGCGTAGTTTGCGATGTGAGGTCAACCAGATATAATCGTTTGTGGAGCCAGACTCAGTAGATCTAATTTTGCTCGGTCTGGATCGCTAGATTCAGACCAGAACGGGGATCTGGCGATCCCCTCGGAGCATTTTGTACTGACAAGGAGTTGTGAAGTGGCTAAAAGCAGAAAATCGAAAAATACGTGGGTGCTCATCCTGTGCGGTGTCGTCGCGCTATTATTGACGGTGGGGATTGTTGCGCTCGATAGGTTGAGTGACCCATTGGACGGCGTCATCCGCGTGGGGGCGCTCTTGGGCTATCTGGGGGTTTTCCTCGCCGCGCTCTCGTCGAATTATATGCGCGAGCTAACCCGTTATTTTGGGCGTTCGTTCATCACCGTCCACCATATTGTCTCGGTGACGGCGTTGATCGCGCTATCAGTTCACGCGGTCGGTGTGGCATGGCGCGTGGGTTCGGTTTCTGCCTTCCTGCCGAATTTCGCTTCCGTGCGGCTTTTCTTCGCCCTCGGTGGCCGGCCGGCGTTCTGGCTGCTCGCCGTCACGTCGCTGACGGCGCTCTTCAGAACCGCCATCGGTAAAAACTGGAAGGTCATCCACTCGCTGAACTACGTCGTATTTGCGCTCGGCACGATTCATGCGCAGATGATCGGATCGAGTTTCGTCCATCTCGGCGTCCGCATCGTTGCCTGGGCAATGCTGGCAGTGCTGCTCGGTGTGTTCGTGTGGAAGCGCACGCGCAAACAGCGGGCGCTGGCTAAGGCGAAGGGGAAATGATGAATCTACAAACACTGTTGCGTGGGTCGCGCGTCCAATTGACGGCATTGACGCAGGATGATTTGCCGATCGTTGCTGCGTGGTACCAGGATGCCGAATTCATGCGATTGTTGGACGCCACGCCGGCGTATCCCAAGACGGCGGAGTTGCTGCGCACGTGGTTGGAGGACGCGCAGAAAGCTTCTGACGGTTACCTGTTTGGTATCCGGTTGTTGGATGACGAAGCGCTGATCGGCTTCATCGAACTCGACGGCATCCTCTGGGCGCACGGGACGGCCTGGTTTAGTATCGCCATCAGCCCGCGTGAGTATTGGGAGCAAGGGTATGGGACAGAGGCTGCACGCCTGGCGCTCACCTTTGCCTTCCAGGAATTGAACATGCATCGCGTGCAGGCGACGGTGTTCAGCTACAATCGCCGTTCGATGGCGATGTTCGAGCGGCTTGGCTTCCGGCACGAAGGCGCCTTCCGCGAATTTCTTCACCGCGACGGGCAGCGCTACGATATGCTCCTGTACGGCATCTTGCGTCGCGAGTTCGAACGTCCGTTGGAAATGACCGTATGACCCTCCGAACGCTCACCGCCGCCACACCTGAGGGTCGTCAGGCCATCGAGACGGTGATGGCGGCCTCTTATCGCGGCGATGTCGACGATGTACCGCCCGAGTGGGCGCTGGCGCGCGTGGTGGATGATGTGCCGGTCGCGTTTATCCTCGTCGATCCCTACCGGCAGATGGCGTTCCCTGGCGGCGACCTGCGCTGCGCCTTCATCTGCGACGTGGCGACCCGCGAAGACCGGCGGCGCGAAGGTCATTTCCGCGCGCTGATGGAAGAGACGTTCACCCGGTTGTGTGCGAATGGTATCCCGTTCGTCCTCACGCACGGACGCTATCCGCTCTACCGCCGGTTCGGCTTTGACGTGTTCACGCATCACAGCGCCATTATCATCACGACGGAACAGATCGCACGAACGCTGGGGGTGGAAGCGCTTCAAGAAGCTGAAGAACGGCTGACCATCCAGGGGGGTGGGGGGATTTTGGAAGACCGGCTGCTAGTAACCGATGTGCGCGCCGAGACGCTGGCCGAATGTCGTGATGCACTCCTGGCGGCAGCAGCGATTGCCCGCGGGCGGGGGAAGGGACTCATCCTCTTCGAGCACCCCGCCGCGCCGAGTTATGGTTCAGCCTATCCGCTCTGCGCGACGCTAGAAACTCCGCTGACGACACTCGCCCGCGCGTGCGGCGCGCAGATCATCGTCCAGGGCGCCGATCCAGAAAGTGGCACCATCCCCGACGCGGATTGGATCAAGGTGCTTGACGCCGCCGGATTCATGCGCGCGGCGATTGCCTGCCTAAAATTGCCTTTGCCGCTTCTCGCAACTGCTGTCGGCTTCGAGACCAATGCGGGCACTGTGATGCTGGAAAGCACTGGAACCACGCTCCGCGTTGCCGATACACTCACACCGGACATTCCCGTCATCCGCTGGCCGTCGGCGGCGCTGGCGCAACTCGTCACCGGCTACCGCTCCGCAGAGATGCTCGCCATCATCCACGACACCACCATCCCTGAGCGCGCTCTCGCGCTGCTGCAAGCCTTGTTCCCCCCTGGATGGCGGCTCTCGCGTAACGAAAGCTGGACGTATCGGAGTTAAGACTGACCTACAACGCCCGGATGCGTTCGCCCACAATCTCGAAACGGTTGTGCTCTGATAGATCAAGTGCCGCGTCGATGTCGGCGCGAGTGGCCCAGCGGAAGTTCGGCAGACCTTTCAGGATGCGCATCACAGTTGCCAAATCCGCGTAGCCATCTTCATCGATGGGAATGGGGAAACGCGCGTGCCGGTGGCGCAGCAGCAGTGCAAGGAAACGGTTCAGCTTGCGAAGCCGGGCGTCATAGCGGCGATCTGAAGTCATAACAAACTTCCTCAAAAACAACCCGCAAATATGCATTATTAGATTGTTGGGCCAATTCTACTGAGCCTACCAAACTTCGTCAGAACAGACAGGTCGGTACCAGTCGGGTTTGATGGGCATCCAGATTACTGCGTCCAGATTGAATTTAATGCAGTACCCATATACTGCGAGATATGGAGCGACAGCCTCTTTACCGGCATAATATTCGGCTTTCTCGATGCTATTATTGCTAAAAAGACAAATCCCATCTTTATTAAAATTGTAACCGTTTAACCACTCTACGTAGACCCATGGCCAGTCATTATTCTTTAACGCTTCACGCTTATAAGCATCAAGTTCTTCATACGGAACCGCTTCCTCTAGTCCATAAAATACCTCATAACTTTGCGCATAGATTCCTTCTCCCCAGAACAACCACGGGAAAATCTGCGGATCTTTCCGGTAAATATAGATCAGTTCAGCTCCAGGATAAACAGGCAACTCAGCAATTATCTCTGTTGCACGTTGGTCAAGTTTGCTCTCCATTAGTTTGGTCTCTAGTGCATAGAATAAATACAGAGGTGGAGCAACTCCTAGGCAAAAGGCAACGCCATAGAAACATATTACGACCAATAGGATCTTGCATAATAGTTTCAGTACTTTTAGCGAGTCTGTTTTCATTGTCTTAGTGTGATTTGCTCATCTATATTGACACATTCTCCACAGGTTGGTGCGGATTTGTTCCCGTTCTTTGTCTTTGAACGTCGCCAGTAAACGTTCGAAATGGCGGCGGCGGTTGGTCTGTTCGCGTGGGCACGCCAGTTCCGGTGGGAACGTCCAGCCCTGGGCGCGGGCGTACCGGGCGATTTCCTTTTCGGTGGTGTAGATCAGCGGGCGGATCAACGTGAAGTGCATACCGAAGTAGCTACGGCGCGGTTCGAGTGTCTCCAGCTGGCCTTTGTATAGCATGTTCATTAACGTGGTGACGGCGGCATCGTCGGCGTGATGGCCGAACGCGACTTTGTTGCAGCCCAGACGCTCGGCGGCGAAAAACAGCGCCTTGCGCCGGTTCCGCGCGCAACGGAAGCAATCCATCGGCAGAGATTCGTCCTCCGCCACGACTAATGGCGCGATGTCGTACTCCACGCCCAACTCGTGGAACCACGGCTCCAACGTGGGGACGAAATTGGGCAAGCCCACCTCCGTCCCATCGATGTGCACCGCGACGACGGAGTACATTCCGGGGATGTCTACACCGCGCAGCAGCGCATCGAGCAGCACGCGGCTGTCCTTGCCACCCGACACACCCACCGCGATACGATCGCCATCCACGATCAGATTGAACTCCCGCACCGCGCGGTTGACGCTCTTCAACAAATTCCGGGCAACCGAATTAGGAATCATGAATCACGAATCATGAATCAAGAAGCAGGAATAGCGACGCGCGCTCATACCTTACTCCCTACTTCTTGCTACTTACTTCTCCCCCAGCCGCTTGCCGTACTGCTCCGCGTAGTACGCCTTGTACAGCTCGCCGCTTTTGATGGGCCGCCACCACCACTCGTTTTCCGCGTACCAGCGCACGGTCTTCTCGATGGCTTCCGCGCAGGTGTGGCTTGGTTCCCATCCCAAGCCCGCCAGCTTGGTGACGTCGAGCGCGTAGCGGCGGTCGTGCCCGGCGCGATCTTCCACGTGCTTGATGAGGCTCTCCGGCTTGCCCAGCGTCGCCAGCACGATTTTGGTCATTTCCAGGTTCGTCATCTCCCCGCCGGTGCCCACGTTGTAAATTTCACCGAGCTTGCCCTTGTGCAGCACCAGATCGATGCCCTCGCAGTGATCGATCACGTACTGGTAATCGCGCATCTGCTTGCCGTCGCCGTAGACGGGGAGCGGTTGGTTGTCGATGGCGTTGGTGGCGAACAGCGGCACGACTTTCTCCGGGTACTGGTATGGGCCGACGTTGTTTGCGCCGCGGGTGATGGTGATCGGCAACCCCCACGACTCGTGATAAGCCAACACCATCAGATCGCCGCCGGTTTTGCTGGCCGCATAGGGGCTGCGCGGTTTCAGGTTGTCCGTCTCCCTGGAGCGGTTCTCCAGCACCTGCCCGTAGACCTCGTCCGTGCTGACTTGGTGATAGCGTTCCAATCCCAGCTTCTTCGCGGCCTCCAACAGCACGTAAGTGCCGAAGACGTCCGTCTGAATGAAGGACCCCGGCTCCATCAACGAGCGGTCCACGTGCGTCTCAGCGGCGAAGTTGACGATGGTATCGACCTGGTGTTGCGTCAGCGCCGTTTCGACTTCCATGCTGTTACAAATATCGCCCTTCACGAAGGCATAACGCCCCGCGAACTTCTCCGCCACGTCCTGTAAGTTCTCCAGCCGTCCGGCGTAAGTGAGCTTGTCGTAGGCGACGATGAAATAATCGGGGTACTTCTCCAGCATGTAGCGCACGAAATTGGATCCGATGAACCCGGCTCCACCTGTGACCAACAACCGTTGCATAGTGTTCCCTCCGTTTAGAATCAGTGAATCAAGATTCAGCGGTTGGCCCAAGCATATGATATTCACTGTCCAGCTTCGAGCCATCCAGCAACCAGCATCAAGCAACTAGATTCTACCACACATTGACGAAACGCCATGATAATGTAGAATAGTTCGGTTATGGAATACCGAGTCGATGCGCCATTAATCGTTCAAGGCGACCGGACTGTGCTCCTCGAAGTGAATAACGCGCACTACGAGGACGCCAGGGACCATCTCGCGCGCTTTGCCGAGCTGGAAAAAAGCCCAGAGTACATCCATACCTACCGCATTTCCTCCCTCTCGCTGTGGAACGCGGCTTCGGCGGGGATGACCGCCGACGAAATCCTTGAGGGCTTGCACGATTACGCCAAGTATCCCTTGCCGGATAACGTTATCGTCGAGATCAAGGAGGCGATCGGACGCTACGGTCGCGTGCGACTCACCCGCGATCCCAACGATCCCACCCGCCTGCGCCTGATGTCCGATGATCCGCTCCTGTTGATGGAGTTGGAGCGCAACCGCAACCTCAAAATCTACATCCTCGACCGCATCGGACCGCACACACTGCAAGTCCCGGCCTCGCGGCGCGGACACGTCAAGCAAGCGCTCGTCAAGGCCGGCTATCCCGCCGAGGATCTGGTCGGTTACGTCGATGGCGCGGCGCTAGACCTTCGCCTGCGGGAGGTGACGGCGGATGGGTTACCCTTTACCGTCCGCCACTACCAGCGCGACGCCAGCGATGTCTTCTGGGCCGACGGCTCCGACGCGGGCGGCGCGGGCGCGATTGTGCTGCCCTGCGGCGCGGGGAAAACCATCGTCGGCATGGTCGCCATGACGCTGGCGCAAACGAACACGCTCATCCTCACGCCGAGCACCGTGGCGGCGCGTCAATGGCGCGAGGAACTGCTCGACAAGACCACCGTCACCGCTGACATGATCGGCGAATACACCGGCCTGCGCAAGGAAATCC
Source organism: Chloroflexota bacterium (assembly GCA_036845725.1). Lineage (GTDB taxonomy): Bacteria > Chloroflexota > Anaerolineae > B4-G1 > SLSP01 > DSWT01. The sequence goes on along the minus strand of DAIUDK010000150.1, from coordinate 2,753 downwards.
GCCCCATCACCGTCACCACCTACCAGATTCTCACCCATCGCAAGCGCGGCACGAAAGACCAACACCTGCCGCTGGAACAGGAATTCCCACACTTCGGACTGTTCAACGAGGGTAACTGGGGCCTTATCATCTACGACGAAGTCCACCTGCTGCCCGCGCCGGTCTTCCGTATCACCGCGGAACTACAAGCGCGCCGCCGCCTGGGCTTGACCGCCACCCTCGTCCGCGAGGACGGGCGCGAAGAGGATGTCTTCTCGCTCATCGGGCCGAAGAAGTACGACGTGCCCTGGCACGACCTCGAACGCCAGGGCTGGATCGCGCCCGCCATCTGCTACGAGATCCGCGTGGCAATGCCGGAAGCCGAGCGGCTGGAATACATCGTCGCCGAACAGCGGCAGAAATACCGCATCGCGGCGGACAACACCGTCAAACTCGACATCCTGGATCGCCTGTTGCACTATCACAAGGGCGACCGGGTGCTCGTCATCGGGATGTACCTGGAGCAACTGGAAAAGATCGCCAAACGCTACGATTTTCCCCTGATCACCGGCAAGACGAAGGTCCCGGAACGCGAGGAGCTGTACGAGAAATTCCGCACCGGTGAGATTTCGACGTTGGTGGTCTCCAAAGTCGCCAACTTCTCCATCGACCTGCCGGATGCCAACGTCGCCATCCAGATTTCGGGCACGTTTGGCTCTCGTCAAGAGGAGGCGCAGCGGCTTGGTCGTATCCTGCGTCCCAAATCCGACGGAAGCCAGGCGTATTTCTACACCATCGTCAGCAAAGAGACGGTGGACCAACAATACAGCGCCAACCGCCAACGCTTCCTGACCGAGCAGGGCTACCGGTATCTCATCCTCTACGACGAGGAAATTCCCGGCGCGCTGCCGCACACGCAACAGCGTTAGCCTCTGAAAACCCTGGCGAAGGTGTGCGCAGCAGACTGCGCCCGAACCTTCGCCAGGGTGGATGATAGGACAATACCATGAAGTGGAAAGTGAACGCACCCAACACATCGACGCTCTGCACGCCGGACACCCTCACGGAGAAGCTCGACTACGTGTGGTTGCAGCCCGGCAAGCCGGTGAAGCCGCCGGAAGCGTCACCCTTCTGGATGAACCCTGATGAGGGTAACGTCACCGAGTTTGTCATGGAGTTAGCGGATCAGCAGTGGCGCGTGGATTTTATCCGGCGGCAAATCACCCGGCTCGGCGTCAAACCTAAAGGGCAGCGCCGCATCGATCTGATGCACCAGCTTATCGAACGTTTTCTCGATCCTGACCGGTTTGCCCGCCAGTTGGGTACGCTCAACGCTGAGGAGCAGCGTTACTATCTCCACTTGCTCTTGCACAACAATCTGTTGGGTTTGCGCACGCAACCAACATTCCTCGATAGACTTCTGTCGCTTTCCAAGCCTTCGGTCACGCTGATGCAGCGGATGCTCAACGTGGGCCTGGGCTTGCAAGATGAAGAGGGGCAATTTTTCGTCCCATTCGAGATATTCAGGCTGCTCCCGCCGCTTTACCTGTCCTTCGACACCGAGCTGCCTCCCACGACTTACGTCCCGGCAGCCGATCCGCGTTTGCTGCTCACGAAGATTCAACAACTGCTAGGGTTGATACAATCCAAAGCCTATCACATTCGCCCTCGCCCGCGCTGGCGCACACCCCGTGTGGGCTACTATGGTAGGGAGTCTTACATCTGGCCTCCTGTGCCGGACGATGCGCAACGCCTGTTGAGCAACCCCAATCAGCAAGGGATGATCACCTTGTGCCCACCGCTGCCCTACCTCGACGACGTCACGATTGCCGCGTGGTCTGCCGACCTGGAACTTTCACCGGCCATCGTTGAATTTCTCTACCCCGTGCTGATCAACGCGCTGCTTCTGCTGCCGGGCGATCCGGTGACGCTCAACGCTGCGCTGCTTGAGCCGTGGATGATGCAGACACCTGGTAATCAACTGGCCTCCCTTTACCAACTCTATCGCAGCATACCCGACTGGACCGACTGGTGGCCCGATTGGCGCGCTGGCGACGTCAAAGTTCAGTTGAACTATCAGAACCTCTGGACATTGTCAGGTGTGGATAATATAGTGCACGCGACGCACTACATGCTGCGCTGGGTTATCCTGGATATTCTGGCCTATCTACCGCACGACGTTTGGCTTTCGCTGGATAAGGTCATGGAATTCCTCGTTAAGCTCTATCCTGAGCCGACGAGCCATCACTACCTGCAAGGGCTGCTGTGCAAAGATGTGCGGGATCAGTGGAAGGGTTTTCTGTGCCAGGTGTTACGCGCGATGCTGTGCGGGGTGTTGCACACCTTTGGGCTGGTCGATATTGCGCCCACTCTGGATGACATCGAGGTCTTCCGCTTGCGGCATTTGCAAAGCCTGCACTGGAATCGCCCTGACGCAGTGCCGATCGAAGATACGACCCCGTTTGGCCGGGATGACGTCGCCTTCAGGCCGCGTGAGCAGGCATTGTCGATCAAACCGCCGGCCAAGGCGGAATTCCTTATCGCCGTGCAGCAGTGGAGCGAACCCCGTGGTCTGATCGACAACAAGCTGCGTTATCAACTCGACGTCACACGCTTGCATAAGGTGTTCGAGCAGGGCGAGACCCCGGAGACGCTCGCCGCGGCATGGGAACAGCACGCCGGCTTCCCGCCGCTGCCGGACGTTCAGCGGTGGTGGCAATCTTGGTGGGAACGCTATGCCCACGTCCGCCTCTACACGGACCAGACCACGCTGA
>DAIUDK010000149.1:0-11472 GCA_036845725.1 Chloroflexota bacterium | reverse complement strand
GTCCCCGCTTTTTTCAAGTTTTCTAGCCCATCACGGTTAAATGTGGTGCTACCGTTTAGGCCAAAACACTGGACAAAGTTGAGGTTGGTGGCATAATTTATGGATACAGACCGTGAATTCAGGACAACCGGACGATTCTCAGAGGGGAGGGAGCTTATGCTTGATATCGATCTGATCCGTAACGACCCAGAACGCGTGCGTGAGGCGTTGCGCAAGCGCAACGACGATCCTACGCTGGTGGATGAAGTCTTCGCGCTGGACATTCAGCGCCGTGAGATACTGCAACAGGTAGAAACACTGCGCGCAGAGCGCAATCGCGTCTCCAAAGAGATCGGACGGATGCAGGACAAGGAGGTGCGCCAGGCACGTATCGCGGAGATGCGCGAGGTCGGTGAGCAATTATCCGCGTCTGAAGAGAAATTGCGCGAAGTCGAAGCGGCCTTCGAGGCCAAACAGATGTGGCTGCCCAACCTTCCCCACGAGAGCGTGCCGCTAGGACCTGACGAAAGTGCCAACGTGGTCTTGCGTTACTGGGGCGAGCGTCGCGACTTCTCGGCGGCAGGTTTCGAGCCGATCCCGCACTGGGATCTGGGACCCGAATTAGACATCCTCGACTTCGAGCGGGGGGTGAAGCTTTCCGGCAGCCGTTTCTACATCCTTAAGGGTGCAGGCGCGCGCTTGCAGCGCGCCGTCATCTTTTGGATGTTGGACGTGCAGACGCGGCAAAACGGTTACACCGAGGTCTACTTGCCAGCCGTCGTCAAGCGCGAGATGTTGGTGGGAGCCGGGCAGCTCCCCAAGTTCGAGGAGAATCTTTATCGCGATGTGGAAGACGACCTGTGGCTCGTGCCCACCGCTGAGGTCGCCATCACCAACCTGCACCGTGACGAAATCCTCACCGCCGACCAACTGCCGCTGAACTACGTGGCCTACACGCCGTGCTTCCGCCGCGAGAAGATGAGCGCCGGGCGCGACGTGCGCGGGATCAAGCGTGGGCATCAGTTCGACAAGGTGGAAATGTACAAGCTCACCACGCCGGAGGACAGCTTCACCGCACTCGAAGCGATGGTGAAAAACGCCGAGGGTCTTTTGCAGATGCTGGGGATACCGTATCGCATTGTAGAGTTGTGTACGGGCGACATTGGCTTTGGCGCGGTCAAGAGCTACGACCTCGAAGTGTGGGCACCGGGCCAGGACGCGTGGCTGGAAGTCAGCTCGTGTAGTAATGATGCGGATTTTCAGGCGCGGCGAGCCAATGTCCGTTACCGCCCCGAACCAGGCGCCAAGCCACAATTCGTACACACGCTCAATGGCTCCGGGTTGGCGATGCCGCGGTTGATGATCGCCATCATGGAAAACTACCAACAGGCCGATGGCTCAATCGTCATTCCCGAAGTATTGCGTCCCTGGATGGGCGGCATCGACGTAATCCGACGTTAGCGGCGCGATCGGTAGAATAACTTAAAACCTGACGGATCGTCTGTCAGGTTTGTTTTTTGTTGACAAGGCAGCGTTGCGTGGTATACTTCCCGGCGCGAGGAGTGGGTTTTCCCCTCTGCTGGAGGGATGGCCGAGCGGCCGATGGCGACGGTCTTGAAAACCGTTGTGGCGCAAGTCACCGTGGGTTCGAATCCCACTCCCTCCGCTCAGGTTAAGGTCTTTACAAATGAGTTCTTTTTACTGGGGAGGTGCCAGAGTGGACGATTGGGGCTGCCTGCTAAGCAGTTAGGGGGTGTAGAACTCCCTCCAGGGTTCGAATCCCTGCCTCCCCGCTGTGTGATGGCTGATCAAGCCCCTGTGGCTCAATGGATAGAGCGTTTGGTTGCGGACCAAAAGGTTTCAGGTTCAAGTCCTGACAGGGGTACTCAAGAAGGCTAAGTTGGCAGAAAGCCAAACGTTGGCCTTCTTTCACTGTAATAAGGAAGTTCACGATGAATCAGCCCCCGTGGCTCAACTGGACAGAGCGTTTGGTTGCGGACCAAAAGGTTTCAGGTTCAAGTCCTGACGGGGGTATCCTGTAGGTCGGATGGTGGTGATCCGACCTATTTTTGTTTGTTTCACCCCTGTGTGCCCTTTCTTCGCTGTATCTGCTAGATATTGGGAGTGGTGTATGCAAGCGAACGATTTTGACGTGCTGATCGTGGGGGCTGGCCCCGCCGGTATCTTCGCTGCCCTGGAGCTAAGCCAAAACCCCAAGGTGCGTGTAATCATCCTCGAAAAAGGCGACGACATCGACCGTCGTCAGTGCCCCTTGCGCGAACATGGCGGTTCCTGCCGTCATTGCAAGCCATGTGCGATCCTCAATGGCTGGGGCGGGGCGGGCGCGTTTTCCGATGGCAAGCTGACCCTTTCGCCTGCTGTGGGAGGTCATCTCGCCGAGATCTTGGGCGGAGCACGGGCTGCTGAGTTGATCGACCAGGCTGACACGATGTACCGCCAGTTCGGCGCGCCGGATAAGATTCACGGCACTTATACCGACGAGATCGAGAGTCTGGCAAAGCGCGCGACTATGGCGAGCCTGCATTTCGTGTCGGTGCCCATTCGGCATATCGGCACGGAGCGCTGCGTCGACCTGATGCGCGCGATGCGCGATGCCCTGCTGGCGCGCGGTGTGACGATTCGCACCCGGACCAACGTCGCCAAGATTCTGACCGAGAATGGACATGTGCGTGGTGTGGAGACCGGCAAGGGTGAGCGGATTGAAGCTGGGGCGGTAATCCTCGCACCGGGACGGGAGGGTGCGGCCTGGTTGGAAGCGACGGCGAAGAGCCTGGAACTGACGATTGCGCGTAATCCCGTCGATCTGGGTGTGCGTGTGGAAGTGCCGGCGCCGGTGTTGGAACCGATCACGCGCCTGGTGTACGAATCCAAGTTCATCTACTACTCCGACCGCTTCGATGACCAGGTGCGTACCTTCTGTATGTGTCCCTACGGCGAGGTGAGCACGGAATTCGTCGGCGACGTGATGACGGTGAACGGGCACTCGTTTGCCGAGCATCGGACGGTCAATACCAACTTTGCCTTGCTGGTGAGCAAGAATTTCACCGAGCCTTTCGATGATCCGATTACGTATGGCAAGAGCGTGGCGCGGCTGGCGAACCTGCTCAGTGGCGGGATTCTCGTCCAGCGATTGGGCGATCTGGAAGAAGGGCGGCGCTCGACGCACGAGCGACTGTCGCGCTCTATCGTCCAGCCTACACTGCCCAGCGCCACGCCCGGCGATCTCAATTTGGTGCTGCCGTACCGTTACGTCGTCGATATTCTGGAGATGTTGCGCGCCATGGACAAGATCGCGCCCGGTGTAGCTTCGCGTCACACCCTCTTGTACGGTGTTGAGGCTAAATTCTACTCCAACCGGTTGAAACTGACTACCGAAATGGAAACCGAAGTCGCCGGGCTGTTCGCGTGCGGCGACGGCGCCGGCGTGACGCGTGGCCTGATCCAGGCCTCGGTTTCGGGGATGATCGCGGCGCGCACGCTGCTCAGTCGTCTGTAATGTCGGGATCGCCGAAGTCTTCGGGGGCGGTGGGGAGATCGGGGTCAAATTCGCCGCGCAGGGCGCGGGCGAAGACGAGGTAGCCGGTGTGGGCGACGATGCGGTCGAAGGGCCGCAGGCGGCCCGGTACAGGTTTGTAGGGCCGCAGAATCAGCTCTTCAACCTCGGTATAGCCGAAAGCGGGCTGTTGGAGATGGCGCAACAGTGCTGCAACCTGGTTGGTGGTCGGTAACAGGCTACCGAAGAAGCCGCCGCCCTTGAGCGCGGCGTGGACGTGTTGCAGGTAATCCCAGGGCGCACGCACGTCCAGGAACACGGCGTCAATGCCTTGCTCGTCGAAGCCCTCGCCGATATCGCGGACTTTGAACGTAACGTATTTTGTCATGCCCAGGTTTTCTAAGTTCTTTTGCGCCAGAGCTTGCATCTCCGGGCGGGCTTCGTAGGTGTAGACGTGACCGTGGGGCATCACCATACGTGCTAGAGCAAGCGTGAGGCCGCCGCTGCCGGTTCCTGCTTCGATGATACGGGTTCCGGGGCCGATGTTCATTTTCATCAGCATGTAGCCGATTTCTTTGGGATAGACAATCTGTGTGGCGCGGCGGACGGAGCGCACGAGTTGTTCCAGCGAGGGCGGGAGAATCTGGTAGGCATAGCCGAGGTGTGTCGCGATGCTCTCGCCCCACTGTTGCCCGATAATGGCATCGTGAGGTACCACGCCGTGATGCGTCTGGAAGACCTTTCCCGATTCCACAAAGGTGATGGCTTCCTTGCGATCTTTTCCAACCAGGAGTACAATATCACCTGGCTGAACGTAAAGGGTGTTTTTTTCGCTATCCACGGATTTTCCTGCTTTCAACCTTGCGAACATTCGAGCGAACGGAGGTCTGCCGCCTTCGCAAGCTAACTTTTCTTGTTAGCGTAAACCGATTATAATGAAAGAAACGATTGTTGCAACCTTAAGGAGAGGACCTATGCATCAAGAAAGTATCGATCGTTTAGCGATCACGATTGCCGATGGCAGCCAGTCCCGTGATTTGATCCAGGCGCTAAACAAGGAGCAGTTCTCTGTGACCATTGTGGATGCGGTGGGGGGATTTCTGCACGAGGCGCTGGTCACATTGTTGATCGGTTTGCCGTCTGCGCGCTTGCCCAAGTTCTTTGAGGTGGTACGCGAACAATGTCCGCGCCGTACCCGCTATGTGCCGATGGGCGTCGAGCTTTCTTTGACGCCCGGCTATCCGATGATGATTGAGGCTTCTGTAGGTGGGGCGACAGTCTTTATCCTTCCGGTGGAACGCTTTGTGCAATTGTGAGGTGAACACTATGAAACTCGTTATGGCGATTGTAAAAGACTCTGATGCGATGGATGTTTCCGATGCGTTGGTGGAACACGAGTTCCGGGTGACGCGTGTGGCAAGCACCGGCGGTTTTTTGCGCCGTGGGCGGGTGACCTTGCTTATCGGCGTGGAGGAAGATTCGCTGGACAAAGTCTTTGGGTTGATCGAAGGCGCTTGTCGTGCACCTGACCCAGGCGAACACAAGGCCACACTGTTCGTGATCCCAGCAGAGGACTTTGTCCAACTCGGTTGAGTGTAGATCATGGCCGAAAAGGTTGAGCAGCGATTATATCATGGCGACATCAGCGCCGAGGACATGGCGCGTGTGTTGGTATTGCGCTTCGATCAGGGTGAGACGCGGGCGCAGTGGATGCCTGCCGAGGGTAAACGCGCCGTCGTGCACATACAGAGCCGCAAGGTCGAGCACAGCGATCCCAACACTGAAGTAACGGTGCATATCACTCCGATGCAGACCGGCGTGACGGTGGCCGTGAGTGAGCAACAGATACTCGGCGTGGCCGCTGATCTGGCGCGGACGGGACTCAAGGGATGGCGCAACCCACTGCGGTTGGTAAACGAACTGGACAACGTCGTCCGCAACGTGCGCTGGTTAGGACTGCGCACGGAGATCTGGAAAGCGGTCGATGAGTATTGCCAAAGCCGGGGCAGTGGATTGGGGACGGCGGCGGCGTTTCAAACTGTACTGTGCTCTTATTGTGGCACGCCGAACGACCTGGGCGCGCATATCTGTCAGGCATGTCGTGCGCCGCTGGCCGAAGTCCAGCCGGTGGTGTGCGCGCGTTGTGGTTTCCTCAACGAGCCAGAAGCAAGTCTATGCGTGAACTGCGGGGCCAACTTGCGCATGCTGGTGAAGCGATGACCGAATCCTTGATGACAACAATCATTCTGATTCGCCACGGGCAGACGGTCTGGAACCTTGAAGAGCGGTTCCGCGGGCGCGCGAACATCCCGCTTGATGAAATTGGTTTGGCGCAGGCTGAGCTGACAGCGGGCTATGTGCTCGCGCATTGGACGCCTGACGCCGTCTATTGCAGCCCACTTCTGCGCGCACGCCAGACTGCTGAGAGGATATCGCAGCCTTTGCAGGTGCATGAGCGCACGCATCCCGGCTTGTTGGATATCGACTATGGCGCTTGGGAAGGTTATACGCCCGATGACCTGCGCGACCAGGGTTGGACGAAGGCGCTGGAGACGTGGTACACGCAGCCGCACGACGCTCCTATTCCCGGCGGTGAGACACTTCAGGCGGTACGACTTCGCGCAATGGGGGCGCTCGGTGAAATCGTCGAACGGCATCGCGGGGAGACGGTGGTGATTGTGGCGCACACTGTGGTCAATCGCTTGATCCTGTTGGGCATCCTGGGCATCGGCAACGAGCGCTTCTGGCATCTGGGCCAGGACACCTGCGCGCTCAACGTGCTTGAATTCGACGGGCAGTTTTATAAGCTGATCAAAATGAATGATACTTGCCATCTTGCAGATATGACTTCGTAGCGATTCAACGATAAAAAAGTAGCAGCGGGCACTCAATCAAGTGCCCGCTGATTGTGTTCTATTTGATGTTGACAAGTGCGTTTATTCTTGTTCCACAAGAAGTAGCGGCAGATAGTACTGGTAGGGCGGGTTAATCCACACGTTATTACATAGTGGTTCAGTTTGGATGAGGCTGGTGGATGCCGTTATACAGTACGGGTAAATTACATCGCTTAGATTGGGCCAGGGGATGGAAACAACTTGCTCATTCCCACAACAACCGAGTTCGGGGATTATGACCTCCCCAATTGGGATGTGGCTGCTGCTGTTGTGGTAGAACGTTACCGTCAAGGGTTCGCCTATCTCTGAATACCCATCGTTTCTGATGGTAGCAGAGAGTGTGACTGTAATCGGTGTCGGCACGTCGACCATAACCGGTAACCGGGCATCGGTGATGTGCAAGTCGATTCCCTGCGTGGTGATGTAGAAATCATAGTTTTCGCCGACTATGTAATTCGACCAGGGAAGTGCAATGACCTCGTAGTCGCCGCAGCATTTCAAGGCGTCTGTAGTGATTCCGCTGATGATACTGTAGTGTGTGGGGCTAACCGGCGAGTTGCCAATCACCTTGGCGACGATTAACCCTTCCAGGCTCATATTTCCATTGTTGCAGACGGTGAAGTTGACAGTTGCTGTGACCGGTGTCCCCGTCTCGGTGATGGGCGTGGTGATATGCGTGTCGAATAACTGCACGTTGAGTGTGGGCGTAATCTGCGCGGTGTAGGCCGCAAAGTCCTGCCCCAGGGCTGTCGGCTGGTGCGTGTACGGATCAAAAAGTGTGCCGCCCGGGTAATCCCCATGATCGAGGCTGAACCACGCCCATTGCTGAACGAGTCGATTGTCGTCCATACGGTAGCCGGTGAGTGGGTCGCTGGCGGTCAGCATCCAATCAAATCCATCGTACATAAACTCCCGGCTTTTCGCATCGTAGGTGGCGCCGCTATACACCAGTCCCTCGTAAAATAGAACACCGTATTCGGGGATGACCAGCGGGTGGTTACGATAGCCGTTGTCGTACATCCACTGGCGGAACGTCTCGATACGCGCGGTGAAGATATCAATATCCCAGTGATCGTACACGGAGTAGAACGTTCCCCCAGCGGCTTTGGATTGCGATTGACTCGGCCAATCCGGGACATAGCAGGCTCCCCAAGCAAACGGCTCGCCAGGAGCTTTTTGGGGATAACACGTTTCACAAAGGATGTAACTGTGGATGCTCCACATATCCGCCGGGAGCGGTTCGCCATAACGGGTCTGGTACTCCGCCAGAACGCGATTTAGGTACACGAGGCGCATGGGTGTGGGTTGCACGATATTGCCGGCGGCGATTTTGGCCGTGGGATCGGCGGTTTTGATGAGGTAGTACATATCGTGATAGGCGCGCGCGTACCACTCGGAGCGCATATTGTCCATAGCATTGCAGTCCGGTTCGTTACCGATGAACCAGGTGGCGCCGGGCTGGTTGGCGATTGCGGTGAGCAGTGTCGTCCCGGTGGGAGAAGCCGTATAGCCGACCTGAGCACCACTACTCGATACCGGCTTCAGCCGGATGGTCTGTACGTATTGAAGTGGGGGCAGTTGTGTTGCACCGCGCGCGCCCCAGTCCCAGTACCATCCGGCGTTGAGGTAGGCAGGCCACCCGCGCGCCTGCACATCCATCACCTTCCTGGCCCACCCAAATCCAAACCGCCCGAGGACATTCCCGGATTGCTGCGTCTCAATGTAGGAAGCCGAGGCGGCTGCATTTACCCAGAGTGCGGCGACGATGCCGATAAACAGGGTCAAAACAAGAATGCCCTTGTGTTTTATTTGGGTTGCACATGACTTTTTCATAAACTTCACCTCATTACAGTAAGGGTATATTTGCCATTGTACCACATTCAGGACTGAATTGACCGCTTTTTCATTGTGCCGTATACTTAGTATGATTTTTGGCGCATTCATTTGATTGCGCAGGCTCTTCGACTGTTTCATCAATCGTTGTGGAGGTTACACTATGGGGGAGAAACTATTTGCCAATCCTTACAGGGAATTCACGGCTATCCGCAATATTCTTATCGACCGGGTGATGCCGGCGCTCTCATCCGATGCGTGGAAGGTGCTCTGTGTGGCGCTACGCCAGACGTGGGGCGGCGACGTTGAAATCGGGCAGGCGATTCCGATCCATATTACACTGGCGCAGTTTGAGGAAAAGACCGGTATCAAAGAGTCCGGCGTGATCGGCAAAGCACTGCGCGAGTGTGTGGACGCCGGGTATCTGTTGTTGGATCAGGCCGGCGCACCTACCACCGACTTTGTGCTAAACCGTGAGGTCGAATTGAAGCCGCTTGCTCTGGCAGAGGATAAAACCGAAAAGATCGTCCCGCTACGGCCCGATCTGGAAAGTGCTTTTCAGGCTCTGGTCGGCTTCGGCCGGGAGATGGGGGCGACCGCCGACCTGGCGTTGGCGCGTCGGGCCGTGGTTGATAATGGGGCGGATGCCGTTGCCGACTGGATCGCGGTGGGGCGCTTGATGACGCATCTGGAACCGGCAGCCCGTTTCAAGACGGTGCTCGAACGTCTCTTGCAGGGTGTTCCGCCGTTGCCGCTTAGCATGTTGGCACCGGAAGAACTGGGGGAGGTAGAAGGCGCTGCTGCTGGCGGGAAGGATCCCCATAACCTCTCGGCGGCTGAGCTGTGGGAGGCGATCCTAGAAGAGTTGCGCTCCAAGATGCGCAGCAGCAAATTCAAGTTCTTTGAGTCCACGGTGGGGGCCACGCTTCAAAATGATGTATTGACGGTCGAAGCACCTAATGAGCGGACTAGGGAATGGCTTGAGGCCGGCCAATTGGCCGAGACGATTGTAGAAACGGCCCGTGCCGTGGGCTGGTCAAAGCTGACGTTGCAATTCGCCGTTAGAACGTAGAGTCTACAATGAAATGCTTTGCTGTATTGCAGCTCTCCGGCTGTGCCGGGTGTGAAGTGGCGCTCCTGAATGCTGAGGCCTGGGTGGAGGCATACAAGCTCGTCTACATGCCGCTGGTCGTCTCTGCCGAGGATGTGCCGGAAGTGGATGTGTTGCTCATCAGCGGCGGCGTGCGTACTGACGAAGATCTCTACAAATTGCGGCGCGCGGTGAAGAACGCGCAGCAAGTCGTCGCCGTGGGGACGTGCGCGATTTCCGGCGGCGTCGCCAATCTGGGCGACCGCGACGAAGTGCGCTCGCTTTTTCTGGCCGAAAGAGACCGCCCCCACGTCCCCCGGCTGCTCCCCAAATCCCACCCGGTCGATACCTTCGTCGCGGTGGACTTGTACGTGCCGGGCTGCCCGCCGACCTCGGAGTTGTTCATGGCGGTGCTCACCAATCCCCACGACTTCCAGGCCAGCAAGGTGGTCTGCCAGGAGTGCGGGCGGCAGAAGCTCAGAGACGTGAAACCGGCGCACCTGCTCGGCTTCCAACAAGGCGAGGTGCTGCCCGACGTGTGCCTCATCAACCAGGGCTATCTTTGCATCGGCTCTTCGACGCGCGGGGGTTGCCGTGCTCCGTGCCCGCGTGCAGGTCATCCGTGTGTGGGCTGTCGCGGGCCTTCGGATGTCTTCATTGAGAAGGAGTCCACGGCGTGGTTCACCAGTATCAAGCGCGTGTTTGCGACGATGACAAATGTGCCGGAGGCAGAAATCGAGCAGGGGTTGCGTTCTCCGCAGTTGGCACTGTTCCTCTTCCAATTCTCCGATTACGCCGACAACAAAACTGTCGCTGGTGACCACCAGCCGCGCCCGAAGGAGAAGGTGTTGTGAGATGACGACGCTGACTTTTCCCCTGAGCCGGATCGAAGGACACGCGCGCGTCGTCGTTGATGTGCGTGACGGGATCGTGCAGTCGGCCAAATTCCAGGCCACGGAGTTTCGTGGTTTCGAACATTTGGTGAAAGGCGCGCCTGCTGAACAAATGCCGGTGCTCGTACCCCGCATCTGCGGTGTGTGCTCTACAGCGCACCACGTCGCCTCGGTCAAGGCGCTGGAAGACGCCTACGGCGTCACGCCGCCGCCATTGGCGCTCACCATCCGCGAATTGCTGATGCTCGGCCAGTTGTTGCAGAACCAGGCCACGTCGCTCTTCATCTTCACCATGCCCGATCGCCTGGGTGTGGATAGCATCTTCGAGGTGGGTGAAGTCGGACTGGATGGCGACGCGCTTGCGGGAGTGGCGGCGCGTGCGTTGCGAGTACGGCAGGCCGGAACGCACCTTATTACCTTGGCGGGTGGGCAGTTCATCCACCCGGTCAAAGCCGTGGTCGGCGGGGTGACGGGCGGTATCGCCGTGGCGGCCGCTGCTGCGATGCGGGCCGAGTTAGCAGACGCCTTGCCGGTCGCGTGTGCACTCTTCGACACGTATTGGGCGTACTCGGTGGCGCTGAGTGAGCGTCTGGGTACTTGGGGCGACGATGTGCCGGCCTGTTACCTCACAGCGGTCAGCGGGACGCGGCCCAACTACTACGGCGACTTCATCCGGCTGATGGGCTGCGAGGGCGGCGACATGTGTGCGCAGTTTCCGGCCCGCGAGTACCGTGCTTTTCTGACTGTGGGAGATGCCGAGTACAGCTACGCCGCTCAAACCAGTTATAAGGGCAACGTTTTGCGTGCCAACAGCCTGGCGCGGGCCAACCTCGTGGACAGCCTGGGCACACCCTGCGCAAACGAGTATCTGCAACGCTTCCACCGCGAGTTCGGCCAACCGGCGCACGCCATCCTGCTCTTCGACCTGGCGCGCGGCATCGAACTGGTGTACGCCATCGAACGCGCTATAGAAATTCTGAGCGAATCCCTCGACGGCGCGGAAACTCGTCTGCCCTACGAACCGCGCGACGGCGAAGGTTACGGCCTGGTCGAAGCCCCGCGCGGGCCGCTGATCCACCATTACCGCATCGAGAACGGCCTGATCGCGCAGGCGGAGTTCGTCATCCCCACTGTGCACAATGTCCTGGCGATAGAGCGCGCCCTGCGCGTCGCCGCCGAACGGTACATCACACCAGATCGAGTAAACCTTGAATTAGAACGCGCGGTCGGCCGGGTGGTGCGGGCGTTTGATCCGTGTATCGCCTGCGC
>DAIUDK010000148.1:5009-11789 GCA_036845725.1 Chloroflexota bacterium | reverse complement strand
TGTTGGTGGGGACGAGGTAACCTTCGCGATAGGCGATCTCGTAGCCATCCACATCGTTTCCGTTGAAGCCGATGTTGATCACACCGAGGTTGCCAGCGTAGCGGTACGCCTGAGCGATCAGTGTCCCTTCAGGGTTAACCGTAGAGGTAACCATGACGGCCGGGTTGAGCGTAGTGTGGCTGTGTCCGCCGACGATGACGTCGATCCCTGCAACTTGTTGGGCGATGAGCAGATCGCTATCGGGCTCACCGGCATAGGGTGAGTAGCCGATATGCGTGAGGCCGATGAAGAGATCGGGATCCTCATCTGCGGTAATCGTCGGAACCATCGAGATGGCGGTCTCGGTCGCGGGGTGGAACGTGAGGCCGGGGATGTTGGTGGGCAGTTCGTAGCGCGGCACACGTGGGTTGGTTAGACCGAAGATGACGATATCCAGGCCGTCCACGGTCAGCGTGATGTAATCTTGTGCGCCTACATCAGCTAGTCCGTACCTGCCGTCGTCGTCCAGATTGGCACTGCCCAGGATCGGGAAATCCAACTGGCCCAACATTGTTCTGAACGTTGTTGGCCCGAAGTTGTATTCGTGGTTGCCGATGACAAATGCATCGTAGCCCAGCAAATTCAGTCCACCTGCGATGGGATTGGGGGTGCGATCCTTGAAGAAGTAGGCGAAGGCGTTGCCCTGGAAGCTGTCGCCCGCGTCCAGCAGGATCGCGTCGGGGTAGAGCGCGCGATGCTGCTCGATCAGCGTGGCAACGCGTACCATACCACCACCGTAGGTGTCGGCCTCCCAACTACCGTGCGTGTCGTTGGTGTGCAGGAGGGTGATGACCTTATCGGCCTTGGGGTGCGCCGAGATGCGCCCTTCGAGAATCGGGAGAACCGGGGAGAAACTCTCGAAGTACTCGGCCAATGCTTCGGCCAGGTTAGGCCCGGCGTCGTAGGGGTTCATAGCGTAGTCACGGAAGACCACGTAGCCGTCGCCGCCCTTGCGGGTAAAGTCATTGGTCACGATTTTGTACACAGCGTTCGGGTCAAGCGGCACGTACTCGGTACCGCTCATGACATCCACATGGGTGATGCGAGAAAAGGCAGGTTGTGCCGGGTCGAAGTAGTAGCGCAGACCGGAGGTCTGGAGGAAGCCGCCGTTGGCCGAGGGATAGCTCCTGACACTGTGCTCCAACGCCGTGATCACGTGGGTGCCGGTGAGTTCGAAGGTGGCGACAGTGTTGCCAAAGGGTAACGTTTCCAAAACGTTCCCCATGGTCACCGGGCCGGCCATGATGGGCGCGCGCACGCCACCGCCGTTCTGGAAGGCGATCTGAAAATCGCCTTCAGGATCCATCTGATTGGCTTTCCACAGCATAGCATCAGTTACCAGGTTACCCATGAGACATTCGCCCAGGCGGCAAATACGCGCGCCGGATGCCTCGATCAGTAGATTGGCAGCCGCTGTCCCAACCGGTGTGTTGATCAGCGTTTCGACTCCCGGACGATACTCATCGAGGATCGCCTCCATCGCCGCCGACTTCACGATGTCGCGGTCGAGATAAATTGGATTGCCATCGTATGCGGCGACGAGTCCGGCAGCATCGAAGCTGACGTCCAACCGGCCCAGGAATGTCCCCCATTGGTATGCCGTCACCACGAGCACCGGTTCGGAATCCAGGCTGGACACGACGGTGGGATAAGGCCCGGCCGGCGCCAAAGGATCATATTGCGGGTACTCGGGATCATAGAACTTGATCGGCGCGGTGGGGGTGTAAACGAAGGTGTGGCTGTGCCCTCCGACAATCACGTCTACGCCAGAGACGGCGGTGGCCAGAACCAGGTCTTGCTCGTAGCCCAAGTGGCTCAACAGGACGATCTTATCAACGCCCATCCCCGTCAGTGTATCCACGGTGGCCTGCACGCTGGTTACCGGGTCCTCGAAGACGACGTTGGGGCCGGGGCTGGAAATCTCCTCTGTTTCTGGCGTGCTCACGCCGACGATGCCGATTTGTTCACTGCCTTTGGTAACGATGCTATAGGGCTCAATCTTGCCATCCAGCAGTGGTTCGGCGCTGACATCCAGGTTGGTGCTGACGATGGGGAAGTTTGCACCATCGGCCAGGCGGGCCAGTTCTGCCGGGCCATTGTCGAACTCGTGGTTGCCCACAGTCATTGCGTCGTAACCCAGGGTATTCATTGTGGCGGTGATGATGTCGGCCTTGAAGACGTTGTAGAAAAGCGTACCCTGGAACTGGTCGCCTGCGTCTACCAAAAGCACATTGTCCTCTGCGGCGCGAATCTCCTCTACGAGGGTGTGCAGGCGCGAGTCACCGGCAATGCACATTCCGTCCGTTTGGTCGTCTTCTGTGCAGATTGCGCCAGTGCGGCTGTACTCATCCACATGCGCATGGAGATCGTTGGTGTGCAAAATCGTCAGATCGATAGCAGCACCAGGTGCCTGTGGGGCGGCCATTGCCGGGGTGATGGCGACGCTCAACAACACCAACACCGAAATCCAAAAACGTACTAGCTTACTCATGAGTTATCCTCCTCATCTTGATATGAAATATTTGAAACGATTTGATAGTGTGGTCGTAAATCAGTCCGCTGATTTTTGGGCATCACCTCCTTTAGTGGATAGTAGAATGAACCGTATGCTTAGCCTACCAGCTATCCGCATCAATAGACCACATCCACTTGCCGTCTGGTCTGCGCCGATTCGGCAATCGCGGCGCACACGCAGTCAGCACGGTAGCCGTCTTCGAAGGTCGCACCGTAGGGGGCCACGTTCCTGTCGTTCACGATGCAGTCGAGGAAGTGCGTCAGCTCGTGCACGAAGCTGTGCTCCCAGCCGATCATGTGTCCCTGCGGCCACCAGTTCGACCACCAGGGATGGTACGGCTCGCTGATCAGGACGTTTGTAAATCCCTGCGTTTCCTTGCGGCCTTCGCCCACCCAGTAAACCTCTAGCTCGTTGAGACGCTCTAGATTGAAAACGATTGTGCCCTTCTCGCCGTTGATCTCGATCACCTGATGATTCTTGCGCCCGGCGGCGAAGCGCGTTGCCTCCAGCGTGCCGACAGCGCCGTTGGCGAAGCCGACGGTTGCCACGAAGGCGTCATCGACATCGACTTTCGCCATCGAGCCGTCGCCCAGCGGGCGCTCCGGGATAAACGTGCGCATCATCGCGCCGACGCTTTCGATCTCGCCCACCAGATAACGGCCCAAATCGATAATGTGCGACCCCAGGTCGCCAAGCGCACCCGCGCCGGCCTCCGCCTTGTTCAAGCGCCAGATCATCGGCGTGCCGTAGTGCGGCATGATCCACTCTTGCAAGTAGATGGCGCGGTAGTGGTAGATGCGGCCCAACGCGCCGCTTTCGATCAACTCGCGCGCCTGGCGAATGGCGGGGACGAAACGGTAATTGAAGGCGACCATATGCTTGACGCCGGCCTTCTGCACCGCATCCCACATCGCCTTGGACTCCTCTGGATTGCGGCCCAGCGGTTTTTCGCAGAAAACGTGCTTGCCCGCCTGCGCTGCCGCGATGCTCGGTTCGGCGTGCAGGGCGTTCGGCCCGCCGTTGTCGAAGAGCTGCACGCTCTCATCCTTGAGCATGTCCCGCCAATCGGTGTAATACTTCGCGTAACCATACCGCCGGGCTGCCTCAGCGACTGCCTCTTTGTTACGTCCGCAAATCGCAGCCAAAACCGGCACAGCCGGCGGCGGATACATCATATATGGAATCTTCTTGTACGCATTGCTGTGGGCCTTGCCCATAAACGCATAGCCCAACATTCCGACGCCAACCTGTGGAGCCTCCCCCTCAGCCTTCGCGCCGGCCATTGTCGTAAAACCACCACTGTCGCTCATAAGTGCCTCCAATAAAAAATTCTTGAGGTGGAGTATGGAGTAAGGAGTACGGAGTATGTTTTCTCCCCTTACTTCCTACTCCTTACTCCATACTCCCTACTTCTTACTCACTCCCAAACGCCGCGTCGAACGCGACCGCCGACGGCGCGAAGTCCTGCTTGCGGATCATCGCCAGCGACTCCTGTGCGCCGTACTCGCGGTCCATGCCGCTGTCTTCCCACTCGATGGAGAGCGGGCCTTGATAGCCGATGCGGTTGAGCGCGCGGATGATCGGATCCCAGCGCACGTCCCCGTGGCCCGGCGAGACGAAGTCCCACCCGCGCCGTCTGTCGCCGAAATCGAGATGTGAGGAGAGGATGCTGTTGCGCCCGTCGAGGTGCAGCCGTGAATCCTTGACGTGAGCATGGATAATGCGGTCTGGGAAGGCGTAGATCAACTCCGGCGGATCGATGAACTGGTGGATCAGGTGGCTCGGGTCGAAGTTGATGCCGAACGCCGGATGCCCATCCACCGCCTTAAGCGCCCGCTCGAAGGTGACGAGGTCGTAGGCGATTTCCGTGGGGTGCACTTCCAGTCCGAACTTGACGCCCTCAGCCTGGAACACGTCGAAAATCGGCGTCCAGCGGGCGGCGAAGTCCGCGTACCCGGCGTCGATATCGGCCTGGCTGGTGGGCGGGAAGAAGTAAAACATCCCCCACACACTGCTGCCGGTAAACCCGTTGACGATGTCCACGCCGAACAGCTTGGCGGCTTTGGCTGTGTTCTTCATCTCCTCGGCGCAACGCCGGCGGACGCCCTCTGGATCGCCATCGCCCCACAGGCGCGGCGAGAGGACGCTCTTGTGGCGGCGGTCGATGTTGTCGCACACGCACTGCCCGACGAGGTGGTTGCTGATGGCGAAGCTCTTGAGGTTGTACTTCGCCAGCAGATCGCGCTTCGCGCGCACGTAGGCATCGCTTTCGAGCGCCTTATTGACCTCGAAGTGGTCGCCCCAACAGGCGAGTTCGAGGCCATCGAACCCCCACGCGCTGACTTTTTGTGCGAGGGTTTCCAGAGGCAGGTCGGCCCATTGTCCGGTGAATAAGGTGATCGGTCGTCCCATAGTTTTCGCTCCTTTGGTGATTGTTATGTGGATTCTGGCAGTGCATATTGGCGTACTACTATCATTATACTCACAACTAGGCACTTTTACCAGTCATGTATCTATGTGTCAGGTTTGTGGTTTCCGCCGTACCATCCATCCTTTTGGGTTGTCCAATGGCGCAAAGCCTCCGTAGTTGCGATAAAGCCCGTGAGCGTCGCGAGTGGCGAGCAGAAGCATTGCCCTGGGCCAGTGTTCGTTGGCGTAGTCGGTGACACAGACGATGAGCCACTTACCCAATCCGCGCCCACGATGCGATTCGGCGATGAAGACGTCGCAGAGCCAGGCGAAAGTGGTGTGGTCGGTCACCAGGCGGCCGAAGCCGACTTGCTGGGCGACCTCGTATACGCCGAAGCACACCGAATGTTCGATGGAGGCATCGACCATGTCGCGTGGACGCCCCTGCGCCCAATAGGAGACGTTGGCCAGCCAATCGTGAACAAAGTCGCGGTCGAGCCGGGCCGGATCGGTGCTGATGCAGTATGGATCGTTGTGATATTCGGAGGTTATCACAATTCCAATGTCCCCTGTACTGCTCCCGGCTCCGCCACCCGCTCCGCCTGTTTGAACGTGCCCCACGCGGGTGGCATTTGCGGTTTTGCACCGCCGAGCAGCGCCTCGACCGTGAGGATTTGCACGCGCGGATATTTCTGATACCAACCCGGCGAGTGATAGAAGCCGGCTTCGACGGCCTCTTGCTCCATCGGCTCGGTGGGCGCTTCCAGCGTGAGCAACAGGCCGAGCGCGGCTTTCTCCCGTTCCAACGTGCCGCGCAGATCGCGCACGTCGCGGACGCTGGCCTTGCCGCTCTTCACCTGGACGAGCGCCCGTTTTACCTTGCCTGAGGTATCGTCCATAAAGTTGATGATGCCATCCACGCCGCGATCCGCGCCTTTCTTGCCTTTCGTTGCCGTGGTCGGCTGCGATGGCCGCGCGCCGACGAGTGAGAGCGCCCACCACTCGAACTGGAAGCGGTCGTGCTGCGCCAGGTAGCGCGCGGCGCCGACACTCTCCGGTTGGCCGAGGACGCGGAAGGCCAGGCCGGGGAACATCTCTTGCAGCCGCGAGCGTTGCAGCGAGATCGAGAGGAAGGTGATGTCGATGCCGATCCAGCGCCGCCCGAGCTTTTGCGCGGCGGCGACCGCCGTGCCGCACCCGCAGAACGGATCGAGCACCCAATCGCCGGGATTGCTGCTGGCCTCGATGATGCGTTCGAGCAGGGCGAGCGGCTTCTGTGTGGGGTAGCCGAGGCGTTCTTTGGCTTGAGAGTTTAGTGGACTTATATCAGTCCAAATATCCTGAACCTGTACACCTCTTAATTCATCCAGATAACGTTTGTATCGAGGCCAACGCCCTTCTTCAGGCCAGTGGATACGGCCTTCACTATCCAATTGATCCAGTTTTTCCACTGTAAATTTCCAGTGAGTTCCTTTTACATTCGGATCGAACCCTCGCCAAGGCTTGCCAGAAGAACCTTGTCGTGTACCTGCTGCTGTTAAATCAGATAAGGTGTAACGTCTACCGTCTTGATCTTGAGTACGATAATGGGTATCAAGATAGCTTGGGTCATAAGGCTCATATTGCTGGTTCCACACAAAAGCAGAAGATTTGCTATAGAAGAATAGGACATCATGAACAGGGCCGTATCGCTTGGCAGAACTATGCGCAGATGTGCGTTTCCACGCGATTTCATTGAGAAAATTCTCCGGCCCAAAAATCATATCCAAAATGATCTTGAGATAATGGCTCGCCGTCGGGTCGCAGTGCAAGTACAG
>DAIUDK010000148.1:0-4909 GCA_036845725.1 Chloroflexota bacterium | reverse complement strand
TATCCAAAATGATCTTGAGATAATGGCTCGCCGTCGGGTCGCAGTGCAAGTACAGGCTGCCGGTGGGCTTGAGGACGCGGTGCAGTTCGACCAGGCGCGCCGTCATCATCACCAGGTAGGCCATCATCTGGTTCGCGCCGACGAAGTCGCGCAGCGCGGTGATCATCTTGCCCACGTGTAGCGGGCCGTTGATGACTAGGTCTTCGTAGGTGCTCTCGGCGGCGCGGTTCCAGTGCCACGTATCTTCGAAGGCGGCAATCTGCGCCTCGCTGTCCTCACCGCTCTCGTCTTTGAAGAGCACATTGTACGTGCGGCTGGAGTTGAACGGCGGGTCGAGGTAGATCAGGTCCACGCTCGCGTCGGGGATGTAGTCCCGCAAGATGGGCAGATTGTCGCCGTAAAAAAGCGTGTTGTCAGTGATCGGTTCGGGCATCTTTATTCCTCGCCTTTGATACGTGTCCCGCTGTGCGTATCGAAAAAGTGCAGCGCGTCGGCAGGCAGGCTCACGGTCAGCGAATCGCCGGGCGCGAGGGGCATCTCCAGCGGTGCGACGGCGCAGAAGTTGGTCGCATTGTTATGCATGTAAACGACGTTACGGCGGCGTCCGAAATCCGGCTCGATCACGTCGATCACGCCGGCGAAGCGCTGGCCTGCGCCGGGCGCTGCATCTGCTGTCCCGGCGTCCGTCGTCCCGACGGCAACGGCTTCGGGGCGGATGCCCATCGTCACCGCCTGGCCCTCGTGGGTTCGCGCCGCGATGGCCGCGGGGAGAGCGAAATGCAGCCCATCGAGGATTAGCATAGCGCCGTTTACCGTCCCGTCAAGCAGATTCATCGGCGGCAGACCGAAGAATCCGGCCACGAACGCGTTCTCCGGCGCATCCAAAAGCTCCTGGTAGGTCCCCATTTGCTCGATGCGCCCCTCACGCATCACCACGATCGCATCGCCGATGGCCATCGCTTCCACCTGGTCGTGCGTGACGTAGACCGCGGTGATGTCGAAGCGACGCAGCAGGCGCTTGATTTCGGTGCGTGTCTGCATGCGCAGTTTAGCGTCCAGATTGGAAAGCGGTTCGTCGAACAGGAAAAGCCGGGGTTGGCGCACCAACGCGCGCCCAATCGCCACCCGCTGGCGTTGCCCGCCGGAAAGCTTGCCCGGCTTGTGTTTGAGCAGCTCGTCGAAGCCGATCCCCATAATCTCCGACGTGATGCGGATGCGTTCGTCGGCCTCGGCGTCGGGCGCTTTGTGCACCTGGAAGAAGAAGCGCAGGTTGCCTTCGCCCTCGAATTGCGGGTAGAGCGCGTAGTTCTGAAACACCATACCGATATATCGCTCTTTTGGCGGGATGTCGTGCATGTTCTCTCCGTCGTAATACACGTCGCCCGTGTAACTTCCCAGGCCGGCGATCACGCGCAGCAGCGTGCTCTTGCCACAGCCCGAAGGCCCCACCACGGCGACCGTTTTCCCGTCGGGGATGGTCAAATGGACATGATCAAGGGCCACAACCGGACCTTTCTCGTGCAGGGTTTCTGTGTAGGTGAAATGCGCTTCAGTTTCCGCCGGATCGCGGCGCGCTTTGTGAAGTCTGGGGTCTGGTGTGTTGTAGACGCAGGAAACATCCTGAAGGCGAATCGTTGCCATCGAACCTCCAGGTCACGCTCGTCCGGTCTGTTCCAACCGCGCGGCCAGCATCTTGAGCTTGGCCCACTCCTTGCGCACCACGTACAGCATCGCCAGTGTCATCAGCCAGCGTTGTTTGCAGTCGGGCTGCCGGGCCAGTGTTTCGAAGACGCGGATGGCTTGATCGTCGGCGCGGCGTGCCTGAGCGTACTGGACGGCCAACGCTTCCAGGTTCGGGGGCGGCGTAGGTGAGGGTGGGGCGGATGGGCGGTTCTTCACCCGCGTGGCCCATGCTGCTTTGCTGGCGCGCTCCATAACGCTCAGCAGTTGTTCGGCTGTGACCGGCTTGAGCAAATACCCTTGCGCGCCGACGGCGACTGCCCGCTGCAACGTCGGTGGGTCCTTCTCCGCTGAGATCACGATGCAGATAAGATTGGGGTGCTCCTGCTGTAACGTTTGAATGGCGGTCAGCCCATCCATGACCGGCATGTTGACGTCGATGAGGGCGATGTCGGGATGATGTTGGCGTGCCAACGCAATCGCCTCACGGCCATTTTCGCCCTGGGCGACCACTTCACTGTCGGGTACCAGGCTCATCATCATCTGGATGCTTTTGCGCGTTTCCTCCGCGTCATCGACGATGATGACGCGCAACGGAGACGTCGCTGATCCCTGTGACGTTTTGCGTTCGGACATAGCTGACCTTCCTTTCGCGTTACCTGGGTAGGTGCGGTTTCTATACCGCGCGTTTTGAAGCTTCTGGCGCGGTATGCAAACCGCGTCTACACCGGCATTATGTGATTATTGTCTTGAGCCGCGATAGTTGATTCCTTCATGCCGCGCGCTGGAGATGGCGAATCCCTGCCGGCCCGGCGACAATCACGTCGTCGGCGATTCCCAGACACAGCCCATGTTCGATGATCCCGGCGCGTGTGCGAATCTGCGCGGCCAATTCCACCGGCTGCGCAATTGGCCCGAAGTGACAGTCTAGAATCAGGTTGCCCTGATCGGTGTGAAAAAACTCACCGTTGCCCAGGCGTCGCGGTGTGACTTCTGCCCCTAGCCCGGCGAGATAATCGGCTTGTGAGCGCCAGCCAAAGGGAACGACCTCAACCGGCACGGGCCACACTGTCCCTAACATTGGAACGAGCTTGTCTTCATCGATGATAATGATTTCGCGACGACTGACTTGAGCGACGATCTTCTCGCGCAGCACCGCGCCGCCGCCGCCCTTGATGAGGTTGAGCGCTGGATCGGCTTCATCGGCGCCATCGATCGTCACGTCGATAATGGGCGTTTCGTCCAGGGAGATGAGCGGGATGCCTAAAGCGCGCGCGTTGCCTTCCACCTGGCGCGAGCAGGGAATTCCCACGATGTCCTTGAGTTCACCGGTTGCGAGTTCCGCCGCGATGGCGCGGATGGCGAAGATGGCTGTACTGCCGTGTCCCAATCCTACGATCATGCCGGAGGTCACAAATTGCACAGCGTATTCGGCAGCTTGTTGTTTGAGAAGTACAGTGTCCACGTTAATTGTGTTTCTCCTGTGAGATAGGGTATTTGATCCCTCGAAGTTTGAATGTTCCAACGTTATGCCGTCTTACACCTTCAATCATAGAGTAAACTGGCTAAAACGTCAACTTTCTTTTGTCATTTACCTTTCGTCATTTGCTATTCTTTCCCCCACGGGATAACCGGCCCGGTCCAGCCGTAGACCTTCAGATCGATCCGCCCGGTAGCATCGAAGACGACGCCCTCCGCTTCTAACAATGTCTGCTGGAGGCCACCGTCATTCCGCAAGCTTACGTGCCCTTGCGCATTGACCACGCGATACCAGGGGGCCTCATCCGTGTGCAGCGCGCGCAAGGCCCAGCCGACGGTGCGCGCTCCGCGCGGCCACCCGAGCCACCGCGCGATTTGCCCATACGCCGCCACCTTCCCGCGTGGAATCTCCCGCACCAGCGCATACACCTGCTCGAACTGATTTTCGATTGTTGATTTTTGATTTTGGAACTCTGCTGCGTAATTTGCCATTCTCCCTACTCCTTACTCCCTACTTGTTACTTCCTACTCCGCCCCCGCTCTCGTCGGGTCGGCCACTTTGATCGGAAACACGTGAAACATCAACGCGCCGAGCAGCCGGATGCTGCCGCCGATGATGAGCAGCAGACGAATGTCGAGAGTGTGTGACAGTGCCACGCCGACCAGCGGGCCGACGAACGCGCCCATATTGATGATTGTTGAATAAAAGGCGATGTAGCTCGCGCGGCGTTCGTCGGGGCAGAGCTTGAGCAAAATGTTGAAGTGGCTCAGGTTCACGCCGGGATTGATGATATTGATGAGCACGCCCCACACCAGAATTGCCGTCAGGTTGGGGAACAGGCTCACCAGGAAGGCGTAACTCGCCGAAAGCGGGATGGTGACGAGCAGCGTGCGCGCATCGCCCAACTTGTAAATAACCCTCCGCCAGAGTGCATAGCCGATAATAACGCCGATGTTCGCCAGCGTGCTGTTCAACCCTACCCAGCCGTCCGTCGCGTTGAGGTGGCGCAGGAAGAAGATGATGTATAGCGGTGCGACCAGCCACTCGCCGAACCCGAAGAGTAGCGTATTGAGGATGATGCGGACAAAACTGCGATTTTGCCCAAGCATCGCCTTGAGTTGCGCCAGTGACATCTTCTGGCGTGGCGTGCGTTCCACGATTTTGCTCTCCGGCACTCTGATTTTGAGCAGGTACACTGAACTTACGACCGAGGCCAGGAAGCCGATGATGTACATCACCTGGAAATTCGCGGGAAAGGCCGCCCAGCGGATGTGCGTGGCGGCTTCGAGCCACCGGCCCGCGAGAAACGTCAGCACGGCGATAGTGAGGCCGGCGATGATATTGCGGTTGGCGAAGACGCGCGCCCGGTCGCGTTCGGGCACCACATCGGCCAAAAGTGGATTGAAGCCCGCGCTGAAGAATGTGTTTGGAATGCTGATGGCGATAAGCAGCCCGACCGTGGCCTCGGCGCGGTGGTTGGTGATAAGCCAGGGCAGCATGGCGATCAGGCCGTAGCCGAGCCGGGCGAGGAATAGGCTTCCCCAAATCCAGGGCGCGCGCTGCGTCTTGCGCTCCAGCAACCGCGCCGATGGCACCAGCAAGAAGACCGCGAGTAGGGCCGGTGCCGAGGAGAGCCACCCGATCATTGTGTTGGATGCCCCTAACCGCACCGCATAAGTCGCGTTGAACGCCGCCGCGGCACTGAGCATCGCCGCCCAGAAGACCTCGACGTACAGATACCAAATATTG
>DAIUDK010000147.1:5383-12042 GCA_036845725.1 Chloroflexota bacterium | reverse complement strand
GTTATAATACTTCCACTCCGGCGGCGGCAACCCAGGGCCGGGGCGAACGAAATGACAACGAGCAGGGGGACACACCCTGCTCGTTTTTGGTGTAATGAACAATGCAATGGATTCGTGATTACAAACCCGATCTCGAGGTTACGCGACTATTTCGCCGCGCGCTCGTGATTACCCTGGCGGGAAACGTCATCCTGGCTGTGGGGAAAGGTGCAGCGGCCTACTTCTCCGGCAGCGTGGCGTTATACGCGGATGCCGCCAATTCTATCTCGGACGTTTTGTACTCGCTATTGATGGTTCTCGGTCTACGGATGGCGCTACAGCCGCCAGACATCAGCCATCCCCAGGGCCACGGGCGATTCGAGCCAATCGTTGGGTTGGCCGTGGCTGCGGCGATGACGTTTGCTGGATATGAAGCCGGGCGCACGGCTGTGGAGCGATTCCTGATTGGGGGCATGGATGTGGCGCTGATGAACGAGATGATAGAGCACAAAAGTCTCCTGAGTCGCTTTGTTAACCAAGGCTTAGCGATGTCAAGAAACTTGCAGCAAGAAATATCTGCTGAGACTTTTGTAATCTTGGTCTCAGCGAGAAGTCAGGTATAATGGCGCTGTGGAAACCGAATCTGCTGTAGAAATGCGTGCGCGAGCGTTACCTGTTTGGCCTACACTGCACGGGTGGGGATTGTTGCCTGTGGCTGCCGTCCTGGGGGGCGCGTGGGCCT
This sequence comes from Chloroflexota bacterium, assembly GCA_036845725.1. Lineage (GTDB taxonomy): Bacteria > Chloroflexota > Anaerolineae > B4-G1 > SLSP01 > DSWT01. The sequence goes on along the minus strand of DAIUDK010000147.1, from coordinate 11,321 downwards.
TCGCCGCCCCGTTCGAGGGGGACGTTTTGTCTGCCATCCTTATGGCTTTGGTGCTGGCTTTGGCGGGCTGGTTACCGTTTTGGCGTGTAGTGACGCGTACCCCCTGGGCAGAGCCCTTTGCCCTGTGGCGCACCTGGAAGCGTGAAGCCCCCTTGCCCCTCTGGCCCTATCTCCAACCGGGGACGCCGGGCGCGGCTCTGCATCGCGCTCTGGGACAGGCGCGTGCGTGGTGGGATGCAGTGGGGCGGGGCGCGTTGGCAGGACCTTTGTCTATGGCGACGCTGGCACTCGGCGTGAGCGTGTTGGCTGCGCTTGTCTTGGGGCGCGACGCGTTGATGCTCACCCTGGCGCTAGTGGCCTGGACGGAAATCGCCGTGCTCTGGCACGAAGGGCAGGGCGACGTGGGCGCAGCCTGGGCGGCGGGCGCTCTGGCGGGACTGCCTTGGCTGCTCGGCGCATCGTTGGGACACTCGGAAACACTACAACCGATCCTTTCTGCGCTGGCACTTACTCTATTGATGGCATTTTATGCGCATCCTGCACCCTCGGCGGCATTGGGGCCATTGCTGGGTGCCGGATTTCTTGTCTGGCAGGGACAATTCCTCGCCGCCGGAGGGGTGCTGCTGTTGGCTTTGCCGGGACTGCTGTTACTCCTTCAGCGTCCATCAACGACAACATACCGGCGTGCCATCACGCTATGGCTTCTGGCGATGATTCTCTTGATGGCTTGGGTGTTGTAGGATGGGCTGGGTTGTGGGCGTCGTCCTGGCGCTGGCGTTGATCACGTTTCTGTACTGGCAGCTTATTCTGGCCGAGGGCGCGTACCTGGGCCGCCGCGTGGTCGTCTTGCTCTACGATTGGTCGGCCCACGTTTACGACCGCATCAAGGGCTACAATCCGGGTTACGAACAGTGGTTCCTCGGTCTGCCGTTGAGCCAGGCCCTCGCCGATCATCCCGATCCGCTGATCCTCGATGTGGCGACGGGCACGGCGCGACTGGCGCGGACGCTTTTCCAACAGAATGGTTTCCATGGGCGGCTCATTGGTCTTGATCTTTCGCGCAAGATGTTGCAGCAGGCGGCGCAAGAGACCGAGGCGTGGGCCAACCGTATTACCCTCATCTGCCAGGATGCTGGTCAACTCCCTTTCCCCGACGCCACTTTCGATGCTGTTGTCTGTCTGGAGGCGCTGGAATTTATGCCGGACCCCGATCAAGTGCTGCGCGAGATGGTGCGCGTGCTGTGTCCTGGCGGGATTTTGTTGGTCACCAACCGCATCGGCAAGGACGCACGCTGGCTGCCGGGGCGTACATACAAGCCGGAGGCGTTCGAGGCGAAATTGCACGCACTGCCGTTGGAGATGGTGCGCACCAAGCTGTGGCAGGAGGACTACGACCTGATTTCAGCGGTCAAAGTGGGCGCGCGTGGCCCGGTAGGGATGCGGCGGCTCGAAGAAATCCTGCGCTGTCCGCGCTGCGGGCAGCTTGTGCAGCGCACAGACGCCGGTTTTCGGTGCGAGAACGGCCATACCGTTCCCATCACCGCCGAGGACATCCTCGATATGACGCGCTGAGACTAACGGTTTTTGTCAGCAGATTAAGCAGATTTAGTAGATAGATATATTCTGTATTGTCAAAATCGTCATTCGATGCTATAATGACAGTCGGAGATAGACTATCGGACTAAAGACGACTTGAGGAGGTTATGATGCAAGGTGAAGAGCAAGCAATCCGCGATGGATTGCGCGATGTGATCGATTTCGAGATTGGGTTGGATGTGGTGGCTTTGGGCCTGATCCGCGACATCGTGGTGAACGATGATGACGTGAAAATCACGATGATCTTGACCTCGCCGATGTGCCCGATGGCGTCGTTTATGATGAACCAGGTTCACGAGCGCGCGGCGGAGATCACGACCAAGAGTGTGGAAGTGGTGCTCGGGAAGGACATGTGGCGCCCGGATATGATGGAACAGGAAGCGCGCGACATCCTTGGCATTTGACGGTTGCACAAAACCGACCCGGCGTATTACAAGGGCCAGCGATTAAGCTGGCCTTTTTGTTTTGCAATTCCGTTTATCCGAGTTAGGGTTATAATCAGGTTGGTTAACAGGTATCCGGTGATTCACGATGGAGCACAAAACGACGATGGAAACGGTTGCTACGACAGATGTACTGCGCCCGCCCCTCAAGACAGACCTGGCGTATGCCCTGGTCACGTTCGGCAGTTCGATGATCTGGACGATCCTCAACGGATGGTTGCTTTACTTTTACCTGCCGCCAGAGGGCGCCGACCTCGCACCGGCAGCGTGGTATAGCGTGGTTATTTTGGGGATACGTGTGCTCAATGCCGGGATGTCGCCGTTCATCGGGCAATTCTCGGATAATCTGCGCAGCCGGTGGGGACGCCGTCTGCCGTTGATGTTTCTCTCCGGAGTGCCGTTGCTGGTTTTCTTCGTGCTGTTGTGGACACCACCGTTGCGGACAGAGTCGGTGTGGAATTTGGTGTACCTGGGCGGGATGCTCGTGCTGTACAACCTGGCGTACACGGTGAATCAGATCCCGTACACGGCGCTGCTGCCCGAACTTGCCCTGACGGACCGCCATCGTGTGCGAATGTCGGCCTGGGCGTCGAGCTTTTTGCTGATGGGAACGATTGTGAGCGGCGCGGCGGGGATGCTCATCGAACGGTTCGGCTATGCCATCACCGCGCTCCTCTACGCGCTTCTGGCGCTGCCGATGCTCTACTTGCCTTTCATGGTGTTGCGCGAGCGCCCCGAGCGATGGACGACATCGGCGGAGGGTGCGTTGCCGAGACGCAACCTACGCGCGGTGGTGGGATCGGTGTTGCAAAACCGCGCCTTTGTCGTGATGACGGCGGCGGGCGTTTTCTACTGGGGGGTGACAACGTTGATGCAATCGGCAATCCCCTACATCGTCACTGAGATTTGTCTGCTGAATCCGGGGGATACGCTGTGGTTCTACGTCCCGGCGGTTTTCGGCTCGCTGGTGTGTTATCCGCTCGTCACGTGGCTGGCGGGTCGTGTGGGCAAGTGGACGGTGTTCGCCGGTTCGCTGTTCGCCTCGGCGCTGGTGATGCCGGGTTTAATACTCATCGGGGACTGGCTGCCGTTCCCGTTGATGGCCCAGGGCATTATGTGGGTCTTGCTGTTGTCCGTGGCGCTGTCCGGCGTCACGATGCTGCCGATGGCCTTCGGTGCGGAGATTGCCGATCACGACGCCATGCTGACGGGGCAGCGCCGCGAGGGGTTGTATTATGCGATGTGGGGACTCCTCGATCAGGGGGTCAACGGCGTGGTGGCCGCGTTGTTGCCGCTGATCCTGCTGCTAGGGCGCAGCCAGAGCGACCCCCATGGCCCGCTCGGCGTGCGGATGATCGGTGTGGCCGGCGGCGTGATGTTGCTGGCGGCCTTCGCCATTTTCCTGCGCTATCCTTTCCGAGGCAAACGAGGAGATTGACCATGCGTTCATGCAATGAACGTAAACTGAAGTACACGGCCTACATTTTATCCGGCGCGGGCGGTCTATTGGTGATCGCCTGGTGCGTTGCGGCCCTGGCGCCGGCGTTACGCGCGCTGATGCTGGACTTTGTCGTGTCCTTTCTCATCGGCCTGCTTGTAACCGTTGTGTTGTGGTGGACTGCACACCAATCTTCTGACGAAGCGCGCTCCTTCTGGCGCTGGCTGGCCTGGGCCTGGACGTTGGGCATGGCCGGCAACGTAGTCTGGGGTATCCACGATTATGTGACCGGCGAGAGTCTGGCGGTTTTTAGCTTGATCGATGGCTTTTATATTGCCCGCTACATCCTGATATTTTGGACATTCTGGCGTTATCCACGGCGGACGAGGCACGCAGCCTGGCATACTTACGGCGTGCTTCTGGCAGCGGCGACGGCGTTGATTTGGGCGGCGCTTTTCCGCCCGGTGATGGCGGAAATTCCTCGTCCCGTCCTGTTTTTCCTCGGCGGCGCACTGTACCCGATTATGGATATCGCGCTTGCGTATGTGGCGTGGACGGCCTTCACGTACACCGCCGATCGGCGGATGCGGGTGACGATGCGCTGGCTCGTCGGCGCGTTGATTTTTTATAGCCTGGCGAACTGGATCAATTTCAGGGTGCGCTCGGAGGTGTTCGAGGCTTCTTCGCTCGCGGCAGGATTGTTCTGGCTGTTGTCGGATGTGGGAACCGGCGCGGCGGCGCTGTATGCGGTTTGGCCTTCTGCCGTCGCATCGTTGGCGCCGCGCGCGGCGCCCTCCACAACGCTGCCGGAGCGGCTGCCTGTGTTTGCCGCCTGGCTTGCCGTAGGATTGGCTATCGTCGATTGGGCGGCGCGGCAAGCCGTAGATGCGATGCTCTTGGTCTGCGCGGCAATCGCGTTGATCCTGACCGGCTATCACCGGTTGTTCTGCAAAAAGGAGGGTGTTGATGAAAGTGTCCATTGAAGCTATAGCAGCTCTTGAGCGACAAAACTATGTGGCGATGCGGCCGATGATCGCGGTGACGCCGGGCGTCGAATTGATCCTGCGAGATGACGTGATCATCACCAGCAGCCAGGTTTTCCCCACGCCGGACGCCAATCACGCCTGCCTTTTACGGGCTACGCACGAGACTGCGCCGGCCTTGATCGCCGAGGTGGTGGAGCACTTCACGTCCAGAGAGTTGCCGACGACGATCTTTCTCTCGCCGGCTTGCGCGCCTGAGCCTTTGCCCGACCTCTTGATTGCCCAGGGTTTCGTCCGGCAAAAGGAACAAGAGGCGTGGATGGTGTTGGAACAGGCCAAAGATTGGGTGCAGGCGGCTGCGTCTGCCCAGGTGAACGTCCATGCCATTGACCAAAGCGAAGCCCTGACCTTTGCCGGTGTTTTCTTGAAAGCCTTCGATATGCCGGAAGAATTTGCCGCGCCTATGGCTGAGGTGCTGTCGTCTTCGATTGGCCTGCCGGGCATATTCCATTATGTGGCGGCGTTCGACGGTCAGCCGTTGGGCGTCTGCACGGTGATCTACCATAAAGACCTGGCAATCATCGGCAGCGCGGGGGTGATCGCCGGACGGCGCGGGCTGAAAGTATTCAGCGGCCTGACCGCCAGGATTTCTGCCGATGCTTACGCTGCGGGATGTCGACGTGCGCTGTTGCAAACGACGGCCGGCGCGCCGTTCGAGCGATTCTTGCGTATTGCAGGGTTCAAAACGTATTTCACCCGGACGTGTTACACACTGGCATAACCCCCCTGGTCAAAATTGTAGACGTGGAGAAGGTCTACAAAACCGGCGCCGTCACGTTTGCGGCGTTGCGGGGTGTCACGCTGGACATTGCCGACGGGGGTTTCGTGGCGGTGATGGGGCCGTCGGGGAGCGGCAAATCCACGTTGCTGCACCTGATGGGTGGCCTGGATCGCCCCACCGCCGGGCGGGTCGAGGTCAAGGGCGTCGTCCTCAGCGAGATGGACGAGACGGCGCTGGCGAAATTCCGCCGCGCCCACATCGGCTTCATCTTCCAGTTCTTCAACCTGATCGACAACCTGACGATTCAAGCCAACATCGAATTGCCGGCGTTGTTGCAGGGTGGGCGGGATCGCAAAGCGGTGCGCCGTCGCGCCGACGCCCTGATGGAGCGCCTGGGCATTCTGGATCAGGCGAGCAAGCACCCGTGGGAATTATCGGGCGGGCAACAACAGCGCGTCGCCATCGCGCGGGCGCTGATCAACGAACCTACGCTGCTGCTGGCCGACGAGCCAACTGGCAACCTGGATAGTGCGAGCGGGCAGGACGTGTTGCGCATTTTGCAGGAATTCAACGCTCAAGGGCAGACCACGTTGATGGTGACGCACGATGCCGCCGCCGCCGCGCAGGCCAAACAGGTCATCTTCATCCGCGATGGCCGCCTGGTCGAGGCCATGCCGGGCAGCGATGTGCAGCGGAT
>DAIUDK010000147.1:0-5283 GCA_036845725.1 Chloroflexota bacterium | reverse complement strand
GTCGCCGGGAGGCCGTTTATTTCGCTCCTGACGCTGACCACGATTGTCTCGGCGACGATGCTGCTGACGCTGGCCCTGGCGACGTTGCTCAACCTCAGCCAACCCTATGACCGCTCCTTCGCCGAATTGAACGGCGCGCACCTGTGGCTGTACTTCGACCGCGCCAAAGTCAGACGCCGTGACGTGGAACGCATCGAAGCCTTGCCCGAAGTGACCGAAAGCACCGGTATCCGGTACAGCATCACCAGCCGAGTGCAGATTGGCGACACGCGCGTGTTGGTCAGCATCAGGCGCACGCCGGACCAACAACCCCAGGTGAATCACCTGCTGGTTCAAGAGGGGCGGTATCTCCTACCCAACCAGATCGAGGTGTTGGCGAGCCGCGATTTGTCCGATTTGTATGGCCTGGCGGTTGGGGAAACCGTGGGCGTCACCCGGCAGGACGGCAAGAAAGTAAGTCTACCGGTCATCGGGCTGGCGTACAATCCCACCTGGGACACCTACCGCAATACTCAGCCACCCTATCTCTACGTTAGCGAGAGTCTTTTCCAGGAGCTGTATCCCAATGAAGCGGCCTGGGAGTGGTCACTAGGCGTGCGTCTGGCGGCCCCGGAAGCCGTGGACGTGGCCCTGGCGCGAATCGAAGCTTTGCTGCAACCGGACGCGGTGCGCATCCACACGGATTGGCGGGACGTCAAACGCTCGGCGAATTTCGGCGCGCGGCTCAATTTCATCATGTTGGGCGCGTTCAGCCTCTTTGCAATCCTGGCGACGGTGCTGGTCATTGTCAGTAGCATCAGCGCGTTTGTGCTGTCGCAGTTCCGGCAGGTAGGCATCCTCAAAGCGATAGGTTTCACCAAGACCCAAATTCTATGGCTCTACATCGGGCAATACCTGGTTCTGGGCTGGATCGGGTGTCCGCTGGGGTTGCTCCTGGGCCTTCTCCTTTCCCCCTTGCCGCTGAAGAATATCGCATCGTCGTTGAGCACGACGTTCCAGCCGCCGTTGAATCCCTGGATCGTTCTGGCGGTTCTGGGCAGCGTGCCGGCGGTCATCGTCGTGGCGACGTGGCGTTCGGCGCAGCGTGCGGCCAAAGCTAACATCGTCAAAGCGATTGCGATCGGTGCTGAAGCGCCCGCCAAAAAGGAATTCTGGCTGCCCCGGCTGGCGGCGCGCCTGGGTTTCCCGATCCCCTTTGTCCTGGGATTGAGTGATGTCTTCGCCAGGCCGTTCCGCTCGTTGAGCACGGGCTTGAACCTGCTGCTTGGCGTCGTCGGCATCGTCTTTGGATTGACGTTGAACGAGACACTCGAAACCTATAAAGCGAATCCGCCCTTGCTGGGCGTTGCTTACGACGCTGTGGTCTCACGCGGCGTGACCAGCGATAGCCGGGTGCAGTATCTCCTGGCGCGCGCACCTGGCGTGGAGGCGTTCTACGGCGAATACCGCGTCGATGTCGAAACACCGGCCGGCGAAACGTTCCAGGTGCGGGCCGTGGATGGGGATGTGCAGGACTTCCCATTCAGAATCTTGACAGGACGGGCGATACGCCCCGGAACCGACGAGGTCATGGCCGGGCAAGGACTGTTGGATTGGTTGGGGCTGAGCGTGGGGGACGAGCTGACGGTTGTTCTGGATGGATGGCGGCACCGGCCTGTTACCTGGCGCATCGTCGGCGCGTATACGGAGCCGGTCAACACCGGGCAGATGGCGATCGCAAACTTTTCCACGCTGGCGCGGCTGTTGCCAGATGTAAGGCCAGCGGTCTATTATCTGAAACTCGCGCCAAACGCAGATACGGCCCTGCTCAAACGTTATCTGGAGCCGCGCCCTGAATCCGACTTGAACCTGACCCTGGCTGGACAGGCCATTCCAGGGGTGGTGATCTACCTGCAACTTGCACTTTTTGCATTATCCGGTATCCTAATTGGTATAGCTTTGGTTAGTGTGTTTAACACCTCGTTGTTGGCGGTGCAGGAGAAGTTGCGCATCATCGGGGTGCTGAAGACACTTGGTTTCACCCCCTCTCAAGTTATCACGATGGTGAATACGACGGCTGGATTTCTGGGACTTTCAGCGGCTGCGCTGGGGTTGCCATTGGGATGGGCGTTTACGAAAAGTGCTTTAGCGATATTGTCCAGATCGTATGGATTTGGGGCAGTGGAGGTGCCGCTCAATGTGCTCTACATACTGGCGCTGCCTCTGTTGATGATCGGGGTCAGCATGACAGGGAGCTATCTGCCGGGGAAACGGGCGGCGCGGGTGTCCATTGTCAACGTATTGCGCGGTGAGTGAGATGGTGTTCGTCAACGCGATTTTCTGGGAGTTTATACAGAACGCGCCGGTGCTGGTGTTGTTTATGGCGGCGGTGTGGCTGTGGGTCAAAGGTCGCCGCCGCGATGCGATTGTCTGTAGTGTCATCGGCGCTGTGGTGGGATCGTTGCTTATTCGCTTTACCGAACCACTTATCAGCGGGTATCACGAACCGTGGTCGGTAACCTTGGTTAACATTGTGGCCTTTGGCGGATTGCAGGTGTTGTTTGCCGCCTATCTGGGCGCGGAGAGTCGTTGGAGTAGTTGGAAAACCGACGTGCTGTTCGGTGGGTTGGCAGGTGTGGGCCTTGCGATGGCGCAGGGCGTTGCCTCGGACGGCTCTCCCTGGATCGGCATCGTTCTGCATGGTCTGGCATTAGGCCTCATCGGCGCTTTACTGTTGGGTGGGCTGCGACGGCAGAAAGATAAACCGTTGAAAACTGCACTGATCAACGCTGCCTGGCTGGCCTTGTTTATGACGCTGGTGATCAGCGCCATTGATTATAGTTACCTGTTTTTGCTCGCGTAAGTATGGGATCTGAAATCAAGCACCTCTGGCAGAATTCCAGGACCTACCGTGTGCTGTTGACGGCGACGGTGGTGTACGCTGTGTTGCGGTTGGTGGTGCAGGGTGTGGTTTTGGCGGTGATGCTGTTCCCCGAAGCGGGGATTCTGGGAGGGGTGCCGGCGTGGGTAGATGTTGAGGGGCCAGTTGTGCCGGCCGACTTACAGATTTATCTGAATGCGGCCAAACACCTGTCCGCCAAGCAAGATCTTTATTTGCAGGGATCGCTGGAGAGGCTTGAAGATCATTATCCTTATGCGCCGTCTTTCGCGTTGGTTTTTGTGCCATTTTCCTGGTTATCGCCGGTAGTCGCTTCGATAGTTCATACAATATTGCACATCGTCGCCTATAGCATTCTTTACGTCAAATGGGGACAGATTTTTCGTCGCCTCGCACTCACAAACGCCGTAAAAATGCTTGCCTGGGCGCTTCCACTATGGTTGCTCTTTTCGTCATTCTGGACTGACTTGGGCTACCTCAATATCTACATCATTATGACCCTGTTTGCTACCTTTTTTATCGAGGCCGTTTTATCTGAACACCTCGGCCGATCGCTGCTATGGTTGTCCATTATTCTGCAAATCAAACCGCATTGGACGTTTGCCGTTGCCGTCCCGCTGCTGCTTGGACGCAGACGGTTCTTCTTCAAATTGCTGGCGTTAACGGCAATCGTCTATGTGGCGATTACCGGTATAACGATGCTGGTGGTTGGCCCTGCTTATGGTTTGGAACAATATCGTGAATACGCGGCGTTCCTCGGCCGGCTGAGCCGGGATTTCCCCTGGCGCGGTCCCGACAAGCCTTTTTTGGGATATAATCATTCCATCAAACAAACGACTGTTTACTGGTTTGGTGTATCCAAAGGGACGTTACAGCTGGCGACCCTGCTCAAAATACTACTTTTGATTCCATTGGGTATAACGTGTCTTCGTCATCTCGTGCGCCCGATCAATCGACGCGGCGACGAAGCGCCCCAACTAGGGCTTGATTTCGCATCTGCTCTATACCTGGGGGCGTTCATTTGGCTGGATATGGTTTGGGAACTCTCTCTCGGCGTTGCGCTTTACCCTTACTTACTAGGGACAACACAGCAGCGATTGGTTAAAACGTGGGTGCATTGTGCGTTTTTGCCTTATGCCTTGCTCGATCCATTGCGGGTAGGCAGCCTTGTTTTTGGCGGGATGGACGTCATATTGCCTGGTCCGTATGTCGCTACCGATCCGGCGATTTACTTCCCTTTGATTATGACGACAATTCTGATGTTGTATGCCGTGCTCGTGGCGCGTCTCTGGCGCGCTGCGTCGGCGCGACAACCGGCAGGAGCGTGAGGATGGAGCTTGAAACCTTCTTGAATTTGCCTACCGAAGAGGTTGCCCGTATTGTGCGTGAAGCCGGCCCGAAAGTGTGCGTTTTTCCGATCAACGGGACGCGTCGGTGGTTGATCTTGGAACACCCCGAAGCTGTAGCGGAGGATTTTGTCAGAGCGTATCTGGACATTGCCGGGCGTCGTCACGTCGAGCTCTATCAACTGTTCTTCGATCATGGTGTTGATACCCTGCTCACCCCCGTTTTCGGTCCAGATATTCTGGCGCGCGGCGAGGGGTACGACGAACTGATCCGTGATGGGCTGTCTTGGTTCGCGCGTGGGCAGGATTTCCTGGACTTCTACGACGCTTATGACGTGCGGGTGCGCGTGTACGGCGATTACCGGAGGTATTTGGAGCCGACGCCCTATGTCGGGGTCATCGACGATTTTGAGGCTATAGAGCGACGCACGGCATCTCACAACCGCTATCGGCTCTTCTTTGGCGTATGCGCGCATGATGCGGTGGAAACCGTGGCTGAAATTGGCGTGCGTTTTTACCAGATGCATGGACGTTTGCCCACTAAGCGTGAAATTGTCGAGGCTTACTACGGAGAATACGTTGCGCCGGTAGATTTTTTTATTGGCTTCGACAAATTCGCGGCCTTCGATATGCCACTGGTGGCGACTGGAAACGAAGATTTGTACTTCACCGTTGCTCCATCTCCTTATCTTCAGGCGCAGCAATTACGGAATATTCTATATGATCATCTATACGCCCGGCTAAAGCAAGACAGTCACTATACCGAAATGACAGTAGCAGATTGGGCTGTGATGCGAGATTTTTATCAAGTCAATATGGGAAATACTTCTGGGATTGGCAGATGTTGTGGTGGCAGGACCTGGTACCCACTGCCTCAGGTCATGCTTCCGAATATTCTCGCCGATCGGCAAAAATCGGGTGATTTATGAATTTATACGAAGAATGGGTCAAACTGCTGCAAGAAACAGGGCCGGGGAAAATGATGACCACAGCCTACGATACGGCGTGGATCGCGCGTTTAGTGGAGATCGGAGAATCGATCGGCGATTTGGCTCTGGC
>DAIUDK010000146.1:0-12112 GCA_036845725.1 Chloroflexota bacterium | reverse complement strand
CGTAGAAGCTCATCGTCGAATTCTTCGGACGCGGGTTCGATTCCCGCCATCTCCATACAGGGCCGGCGAATTCCACCGGCCCTTTATCCTTAATCCGAGACGCAGAGACCAGGATGTTGGAACCGAGAATCGTACTTCTGACTGGCAATCGTCAAATTGGCAAAAGCACGGCATGTATCTCGTTGGTCCACATGCTCCGTGAAACCAGATTGAAAGTCACCGGTCTGATTACCCAACGTACCGGCCCAGATGCCTTGGCCGTCCAGGAGTTACACTCCGGAGACACTTATCCGCTCACTATGCCACTCGACAGCGATGGCGGCCTCCTCATTGGCCATTTTCGTTTTTCCCCAGAGGCGCTCGCTCGCAGCGACCAGGCGCTGGACGCCTGTTTTCCGACCCAAGTCTTTATCCTCGACGAAATCGGCCCGATGGAACTCCTTCACGGACAGGGATGGATCCGCGCCATCACACTGCTGCGCCGCCGTCATTATCACATCGCCTTCATCGTCGTGCGCCCGGAACTGCTGGTGCAGGCAATGCGCCAGCTTCCTCTTTCGTTCTATACCGTCATCCACCTTACAGAGGAAATTCGCGACAGCGTACCCACGTCACTGTTTACCATCGCCACCGACTCGCATATTGTGGAAGAACATCCACCTTTAGAGGAGTTATGGAACCCTGGCATATCGTAGGCCACGAGTGGGCCGTCCGGCAGTTACAAATCGCCGTCGAGCACGACGAAGTTCCTCACGCGTTATTGATCAGCGGGCCGGACGGTGTCGGCAAGACGACGCTGGCGCGCCTGGTCGCGGGGGCGCTGCTGTGCAAGGGCCAAACTGACGAGCGTCCCTGCGGCATGTGCTTAGCCTGCCGCAAACTGGCATCTGGCAATCATCCCGACTTTATGTTGGTGGAGCCAGAGGATGAAGGCGGGACACTGAAGATTGATCAAATCCGCGCCGTCGAGCGCTTCCTGTCATTGACGCCCAACGAAAGCCCACGTAAAATCGCCCTCATCACCACGTTCGAACGCGCTACCATCGGCGCAGCCAACGCGCTACTCAAGACATTGGAAGAGCCGCCGGCCTACGCCCATCTGATTCTCCTGGCGCAAGATGCGGATGTGCTGCTGCCGACCATCGTCTCGCGTAGCCAGCAAATCGTCCTGCGACCTTTGGCCCCCGCCATCGTGGAACAAGCTCTACGTGAACAGTGGAACGTACCCGCAGAACAGGCCACGCACCTGGCACGGATTTCCGGCGGGCGCATGGGATGGGCTGTCCGCGCAGCGACGGAGCCTACCTATCACCAGCGTATGGAGGATGCGCTGACCTTGCTTTTGAACCTGCTGGATCAGGATTTGCCAACGCGGTTCGACACGGCACTGACCCTCACCCGTGATGCCAGCGCCGACATAGGCGAAACGTTGGCATATTGGCTGACCGGGTGGCGGGATGTGCTGCTCATCCAAACGGGAAATGCAGAGCGCGCGATTCACCAACAGCATTACGCGGCACTGACCCGGATCGCGCAACACGTCCCCTTGCCCGCCACCGTCAGCACGCTCCAGGCATTGGAAGGCTGCCAGGAAGCGCTGCAACGCAATGCCAATCCACAACTGGCGCTGGAAAATCTGCTGTTGAACTTACCCGGCGACTGATGCTGCACCGTCAAAAGGATCATGCGCAACCGGCACAGCGAGCAACGCACGCTGTTGAAATTCCCGCAGCCCTCTCACATAAAAATCGATGCCCTGCAGAAACTGCAGGGCATCAACTTGACTATGAAGCACCGAAAACGATGTTGGTTGCTAACGACAACTACGCTTTCTTGTAAACCAGGAAGTAGTAAACCGCATAGATAATCGCCGCAACAACTGCAACAATCAGCACAAGTGGGAAAGCTCCCTTGACTGCCATCCATATATTGCCTAAAGTAAATATATATAGATAGGCGATCAACGCCGCAAAGACGATCATCACGCCCCCAAAGAGCCAGAACGTCATCAACCGAAGTTTCTTCTGCTTCTCCTCTGCCATATAACGCCTCCTTATAGAAAAGTGAAACTAAAACGACCCGTTTAATCAGTGACACCGCAACATTTACGCTATCGAACCGATACGGCACACTGAAACTGAACCTTAGCTAAGGGATTCTACCGCCAGCCGCACAGCGGTTCGCGCCTTGCCCTCAATGATGATTTCGGAAAAAGAGGGCACACAATAAATATGAATATCATCAAGCTCCAGATAACCACGTGCAATCGCAATCGCCTTGATGGCCTGGTTGACCGCCCCGGCCCCAATGGCCTGCACATCCACCCGGCCTTTCTCACGGATAATCCCGGCAATAGCGCCTGCCACTGATGTCGAACGAGAGGTCGCGGCGACTTTGATGATATTCACAGTAACCTCCTGGGACCAAACACAATGGCCAGTGCAACCTTCCCTACACGCTGTGCGATCCGCAAAAACATAAGTATAGATGGCTATTGTCGCATAACAGTCGTAACATGATTTATTATAGTGATTTTCTGTTGAAATAGCAAGCGTGCACTTGCTCCTTTGCCCGGCGCGGCTATAATCGTACTTGATGCTTGAGAGAAGGATTGCCGACCGTTGAACGCGCATGCCTACCGTTATGCAATTGCGTACAAACCCTTCAACCTCCTGTGCGCTAACAAGGATCGCTACGGGCGTCCGGCACTGGTCGATATGGGGATCCCACGCACGCTGCACGCCGCCGGGCGTTTGGATCTCGATAGCGAGGGATTGCTGTTGCTAACGGATGATGGGGCACTGTTGCACTGTGTCACCCACCCGGATTTCAACCATCCCAAGACCTATCTCGCGCTGGTGGTGGGACAACCCGCAGACGCCATCCTTCAATGGCTGCGTGACGGCGTGGAACTCAAGGACGGCATCACCCGCCCGGCGGATGTGGAGGCGCTACCGAGCGCACCGTCACTACCGCCGTTTCCCAGGCCGCTCCCCGCACCCTCCAAAACGATGTGGTTGCGCATTGTACTCTACGAGGGGAAAAAGCGGCAGATCAAGCGGATGCTGTCGGCGGTGGGGATGCCAATCATCCGGTTGGTGCGCGTGGCCATCGGCCCGTTGACGCTGCCGCACGATCTGGAGCCGGGGCAATGGCGCAATCTAACCGCTGCCGAGCGGACGGCGTTGCTTGAGTGGGTTGGGCCACGCTCCGGGGCATGGGAACTGCCCGACTAAAAACTACCAGACGACCCTTGGAGGAAGTGTGAAACTTTCGGTCATTATTCCAGTTTACAACGAGATTACTACCATCGAAGAAATCATCGAACGCATTCGGGCTGTGGATTTGAACATCCGCATTTGGGCCAACCACTCGAACGATACCGTCGTCGCCATAGAGCGTGAACTGGTTATCGTGGACGATGGCTCTACCGACGGCACGCGTGACTATCTGCGCACGTTGGAAGGACAACCCGGATTCATCATCTTCTTCCACGCGGCAAACAAGGGCAAGGGTGGTGCGGTGTGGACAGGGTTGCAGCAAGCCACCGGCGACATTTGTCTTATCCAGGATGCAGACCTGGAATACGATCCCCGCGACTATCCCAACCTGCTACGCCCCATCCTGGAAAAGCGCACATGCGTGGTATACGGCTCGCGCTTTCGCGGCGGCCCCACCAAAGCCATGTTCTTTTGGCACATGGTCGGCAATCGCTTCCTCACCTTCGTCACCAACATCCTCTACAACACCATCCTCAGCGACATGGAAACGTGTTACAAAGTCTTCACACGTGAAGTCTCCAATCAATTGCACCTCAAAGCCAGTGGATGGGGCTTCGATCCGGAAATCACCGCTCAAATTTTGCTCACCGGCAACCGCATCTACGAGGTGCCGATCGCCTACAGCGGACGAGAATTCAATGAAGGCAAAAAGATTTCCTGGAAAGATGGGTTCACAGTGCTCTGGACGCTGACGAAATACCGCATTACCGGTTACAAACCCAAGGCAAGTGAATGAGGCGAGCGGAAGTGGCTGGAAAATTGTATTGTTGGAGGCGTTAATGTCTGTGATTGCACGCGAACTCTCATGGCAGGATATCGACATCGAGAACGCCGTGCGAATGGCACAAGCCCATCACCCATAAGCGAAAGACTAGGCAGGATGCCTGAATGAGCGAGCGAAGGACGATGTTCAAGATTCCGACGATCAGCCGACCCATCCGCCACCTGCGGCGCTACCGGCACATTCTGACGGTGTTTACGCGCCACGGGTTCGGTTTTGCGCTCTCGCAACTGCCTACGGAGCCGCTGTGGCTGCGCGATTTATACCCTTTCCCCATCCAGGAACCTGCCTCGCTACCGGCGCACTTCCGCCAGGCATTGGAGGAACTTGGGCCGGCGTTCGTCAAACTGGGGCAGATGCTCAGCACCCGCCCCGACGTACTGCCGCCAGACTACATCGCCGAACTGGCAAAACTTCAGGATAATGTGCCGCCCGTACCCTGGAACGAGATCCACCAGGTCATCGAAGCCGAACTCGGACAACCGCCGGAACAGATTTTCGGCGAGATCGACCCGCGACCGCTGGCGGCGGCCTCGCTCGCACAAGTGCACGCCGCCAAACTTACCACACGCCAGAAAGTCGTCATCAAAGTTCAGCGTCCCAACATCCTCCCTACCATACAGACCGACCTGGAAATTATCCACGACATCGGCCATTACGCCGAACAGCACACCCCGCTGGGGCGAGTCTACCGGCTGGTGGAAATCGTCGAGGATTTTTCCAACACCCTACACAACGAGCTGAATTACCTGAGCGAAGGCCGCAACGCTGACCGCCTGCGCGAAAACTTTGCCCAGGAAGACTGCCTGCACATCCCCTGGGTCTACTGGGAGTACACCACCCGGCGTGTGTTGGTTCTAGAATACATCGAAGGTATCAAGATTACCCGTATCGCCGCGTTGGACAAGGCTGGCTATGATCGCAATAAAATTGCCAACAACGCGGCACGCATGATCATCAAGGAAGTCCTGGAAGACGGCTTTTTCCACGCCGACCCACATCCCGGCAACCTGATCGTGATGGAAAACGAGGTGATCGGCGTGATGGATTTCGGAATGGTCGGCCATCTCAGCGACGGCGACCGCGCCACCTTGATCCGACTGTACAACGTAGCGGTGCGGATGGACGCTAAAGGCGTCACCGATGGGTTGATCCACATCGGAGCCGCGCCGCCGGACGTGAACCGCCGGGCGCTGAGCCAGGATATCGAACGGCTGCTGCGCTACTACAACGGGCTGTCCCTCAAAGACATACACGTCGACGAGCTGATGAACGCCGTGATGCCCCTGGCCTTCACCCACCGCCTGCACCTGCCCACCAACTTCTGGCAGTTGGGCAAAACGCTGGCGATGATGGAGGGCATCGGCTACAAGCTAGCGCCAGACTTCGACATCTTCACCTTCTCCGCGCCTTACGCCGCCAAACTGATGCTCAAGTCGGCGCTGCCCAACCGCCACCTGATCGATACACTCATGCGGCGCGGCCTGGTGTGGAGCGACCTGTTAGAAGAACTCCCCCACATCGGCATGTTGCTGCTCAATCGCATCGAAAAACGCGAGCCGATCAATCTCGCGCTGGATCACAGCAACCTGGAATTGCTCGACCGCATGGTGACCCGCCTGTCGCTCAGCCTGATCGTCGCTGCGATGATCATCGGGCTGGCGGGACTGATTCCGGCGACCACCGACACCCCCTGGCTGGTACAGGCGATCGTAATTCTGAGCTTCGTCGTGGCGTTGATTATGGGGGGAAGCATTCTGGTGTCGATCGTGCGCAAGAAATAATCTCTAGTTGCATAGAACGCCAAACTTCACTATAATGAGTGAAGGACCTTCAGATTCGCGCTCGTCTTAACAAGGAGGAATAGGCGACTATGTCAACACTCCTTACGCAAGCTGGATTGACGTTACTGATTGAAGCTGGACTGGCCTGTTTGCTCGCCGTGATACTCGGTTATCTTCTATGGAAGTCCCATAGTGCCGCACTCACGTTGGGCGCTACCACCCTGGTGTGCAATCTTATCCTCTTTCTGATGCTCATGGTGGCCTTCGACCCTGCCCAATTGCCCTTCGACAGTCTCGACCTGCGATGGGGCAAATTTGCCGACAACATTCCCGTCTATGCCGCCATCATCTATCTGATCCTGGAAATCGCAGTGTGGACTATGGCCCTGGTCAGTGCGTTGGGCTATTTCTTCGACAAAGGGATGGGGGCAGGGATTCTCGCCGCCGCTTTTACCTTCGCCGCGGTGATCTGTCTCATCGTCAGCGCCATCCCCTACTACTTCTACGGCAATCCCAACACAACCTGGAGCCTGATACTTGCCGTCGCCCTGGTGGGCACGGGTGGCGTCTGGTATTTTTCCAGCGCAATGCTGCGCGGCAAAGGGGTCGTCTTCTTGACCCTGCTCTGGTTCATCTACGTTCTCGCCTGCTGGCTAGGCTATCAGGTCGCCGGGCGGATCGGGCTGCTGCTGATTACCCTGCCGGCACAGTTCATCTTTTGGAGCCTGCTCTACTACTTTGCCATCCTCTCACTACCGATCCCCGATTACCTTCACATCCCCACACCGCTCAATCTGCTGCCATTTGGCGAGGAAGTCGCGCGCCCACGATGGCGCATGCTGTTCCCCTCCGGCGAAAGGGACCCCCGCGTGCTTACCCTGCGCAGCGTCCTGACCAAGAACATGGGAACGAACTATCCTTTTTACGTCATTGATGACTGGAAAAACCGCGAGACCATCGATCAGACTTTGCCCGCCCCGCGCGTCTCCGGCAACCCTTACAACCAATTCTTCGCCGGGCCGGGGATGATCCTGAGCACCTGCGACCATCTCGCGGTGACCACCGATGGCCTGAAGTTCACGGTATGCCCGCCCGGGATCAGCTTCACCAAGAAGTTCGAGCAGTTGTACACCGACGTCGATCTGCGGCCCCAGTTGCGGGCGACGAACGTCAGTGCAGAAACGAGGGACGGCATCGGCGTGAACGTCCTGGCGTTCATTCCCAACCGCGTGTGGGCCGCTGGACGCAAGCCCGAGCTGGGCAAGTCCTATCCCTACGACGAGGGCGCTATCCTCAAGGCCGTCTACGATCACGCCGTCATGGATCGAAAATTCGAGCGAGATCCGGAGAGCATGCTGGTGACAGAAGAGGTCACGCGCTGCCCCTGGCCCGAACTGGTGCTCACCATGGGACCGCCGATCCTCAAAGATGTCGTTGCCAATTACACGTGCAACGAACTGCACATGAAGATCGCCGATCCCGACAGATCCAAATACGGGGTACCCCAGAAAGAGCAGCCCTTCAACAGTGGCGAGGTCAACCTGCTGTACGGCGACAGCCTGCCGTTGGAGGCCAAGCTACAGCAGTTTATGGCCCGCCATCGTGATATGGATGATCTCAAAGCCCTCGCATTCGACCTCAGCGCCGATTTCAGCGTTCTCGCCGGTACGACCGAGAGCGAACTGGCACGCGCGTTGGTCGAAGCCACGGCGAAGAAAAGAGGCGCGCTCAATCACCTGGCGCGCGAAGTGCAACGCCGCTGGCCGAGCACCTACATCGCGCAACTCTTCCCACGCGAGAGCACCTATACACCACCGGGTAAAGTAGAAGTCACGGTCGTTGCGGAGGAAGGCAATCGCGTCCCATTCGACGCGCTCAAGACGGCCCTCGCCGCCCAATTTGGCGTTCCCGCCGCGGCTATCGTCATCGTTGGGGCGACAAAACGGGCTTTGCAGTTCCTGGTGGGAGTGCCAAAAGACGCCGTGAACGAAAGCACACTGGAGGTCCACCCATCGAATGACGCAGCAGCGCAGGAGCCGTGCACCATTGTCGGCCTTACCGCCTTCGACGCGCTGACCCGCGAAGTGCAGGAGGCATGGTGCTACGCGAGTTGCAGCACGCCGCCAACTTTGACGGACAATGGTTTTATCCAGCCGGAGATCACCTGGGAAGACGCGCTGACCGCCTCACGTGACAGAGATCCGCGCATAGAAATTGCGACTACCTTCCGGGAGAGGCTCAAAGAAGTGATGCAGCCTCTGGGAATCGAGGTGCTCGGCGGCGGCATCAGCGACATCAAGGTACCTAAGGAGATCATCGAACAGCGCATCAAAAACTGGAGCGTCGAGCGCGACCGCGACATCGAAATCGCTATCGCCGAGGCCAAAGCACGTATCGCTCTGCGCGAGCAAGAGATGCTGGCCGAGACGCGCCTGGAAATGACCACCCGCATGGTCCAAATCCTGCAGGAGGCCGAGGGCCAGGTGGACAAACAAATCCTGGCGACCAGGCTGTTCGAGGCGATGGGCATCCAGTCGCCGCCCGGAGGAGCAAAACCGAATAATGATTCCGGCAGCGTGCCTCCGTACATCCTCAACGTTCTCAGGACATACGGCCATTAGCGCGGTGAGGTAAAGACAATGTTCAATATCAAAAAATTCTCGGAACATTACGGTCGACTTTTCATCGGCGCGGGACTGGTGTTGGGGGTTCTGTTCGCCGTTAGCCTAATCGCAGTATCGATTGCGACAGTCCACTACAACCAGCCCCTTGTCGCCAACTGCCCCACCGGCATCGACGGAAACACTTTCGCCACCGCTACGGATCCGGACGGCATGGTCGTGGATGCCCTCATCAGCAGTGAATCCGTGCCGCCGGACGCCCTGGTGGCGGCAATCAGTGGGGCGGAGAAAGTCGAAGCGGTGACGGATATGGCGCTCACCGACATCACGCCGGCGACGACGGTGGGCGGGCAGCTCGCCGCCAGGTTCTACGTCCTCGATACGACCACCGCCGGGCTGCATAAAGTGACCATCACCTTCGCCAACAACGATGTGCTTACATTCCGCGACCGGCAAATCTCCATCCCGCAGACCGCGCAATGCACCTTCGATGTGCAGGTGACGAAAGTATCCCATCTTGATGGCACGGTCAGCACATTGGCCACCATTCAGAACGTCCAAACCTCGCATCGCGCGCTAGAGATCGACACGATCGTACGGCGGTTCACCTTCAACGTCGCCGGGGGGATGCTGCCCGGCATCGTTGTCGTCATAGGGGCGCTGCTACTCTGCGCCAACCTGATCAATGGTGTTTTCGGGCTGGAAGGCGGGGGATGGCAATTGCTCATCCACCGGCTCTTCGGGCGTCCGGGGTTCTCCCCGTATTTGATCGTCGGCGGCGGAGAGATCGTTATGGGCAGCGACAGCGTGAAAAAACGCGGCGGCCCTGCCGGCATCGTTCTGCGGCAGGATAGCGCCATCATTCTCGAAGCCGCAGGCGCGCTCACCCGCGTCATTCGCGGTCCTGGATTCCCGCACTTGCAGCCGTTCGAGACCATCTGGGACATCGTCGACCTGCGCCCGCAGCGATGGCCGTTCAAAGTCAGTGCCATCACCCGCGACGGTATCCCCATCACTTACGAAGTCGCCGTCAAATTCCAAGTGGGGCCCACCGACGAGGATGTGCTCAAGGCAGCGACGTGCAAGTGGATCCGAGACGCATGGCGCAGCGAGCCGGATCGCGTGATGGACTGGCCCAAGCGGGTAGTCATCGGTGAAACCGAGGGGGTGATGCGCAACAAAATTCTGGCACAGTACAACCTCGACGAATTGCTCAATATCCAGGTCCGCCAGAAAATACGCCAGGATCTCTTCGAGATGCTGAAGACTGCCGCCGCGCGGGATTTAGGCGTCGACATTATGGAAGTAACCCTGCACGATGTCACCTTCCAGGGGCAGGTACTTGACGAATGGGCCAAAACGTGGAAGATGCAGCGCGACCTCGAGGTGGAAAAAATCGAGTCGGATGAGCGTATGCAGGAGATTAAGCTGGTCGAACGCGCGCGGAGCCAGGTGCGCCAGGAAATGCTCGACAGAACCATTAAGACGCTCAACGCAATGGCACAGAAACGCACAAGCGTCCCGGTCGATTACGTGCTGCTGAGCTTCATCGATATGGTCGAAAACACAGCCGCCGCCCAAAAGCTTTTCATCCCAGAGGATAGTTTGTCAAAACTAGAGAGCCTCAAAAAGGAACTTGGCTCGCACTGAGTGCACGGCACCGAGTGCGCGACGCAGATGCTGAGTTGCCGCAATATCTGCGTCACTCACTACGTGGTGGCCCGAAACTGCGTCTGGTACAGGGTGGCGTACAGCCCGTCCTGCGCCAGCAACGTGGTGTGATTGCCGCTCTCCACAATCCGACCCCGGTCGATGACGAGGATCAAATCCGCCGCCAGTATCGTGCTCAGACGGTGAGCGATGACGATGCTGGTGCGCTGCGCCATCACCCGGCCGAGCGCATCCTGGATCAACGCCTCAGATTCGCTGTCGAGACTGCTGGTCGCCTCGTCGAGCACCAGAATGCGCGGATTCTTGAGGATCACCCGCGCCAGCGCGATGCGCTGTTTCTCCCCGCCGCTCAGACGGTAGCCGCGCTCCCCCACAATCGTGTCGTAGCCCTCCGGCAGCGCCGCGATGAAGTCGTGGATGTTGGCGATACGGCAGGCGTCCTCTAGTTCCGCCTGGGTGGCGTCCAGGCGGGCGTAGAGCAGGTTGGTGCGGATGGTGTCGTGGAAGAGGTACGTCTCCTGCGTCACCATCCCGATATGTTCGGAGAGCGATTCCAGCGTCAGGTCACGCAGATCGTGGCCGTCGATGCGAATCGTGCCCGTCGTGGGATCGTACAGGCGGGGGATCAGGTAGGTGAGCGTCGTTTTGCCCGCGCCGCTCGGCCCCACCAGCGCCACAAGCTGGCCCGGCGCGGCCCGGAAGCTGACCCCATCCAGCGCCAGGCTGCGCGCCTGGCTGCGCGGCGCGCCTGCCGCATCCTCCGTGGAAATTTGCGCCCCGGAAAGCACGGCGGTGACGTTGTCCATGCTGCCGTAGCGCCGCACGTCGCTGAGAAACTTCTCATCGCCCGTTTGGTATTTGAAGAAGACGTCCTCGAAAACAATCTCGCCTTGCACATCCCGGAGCGTGATCGCATCCGGCTTTTCGGGAATATCGACCGGCAGATCGATGACCTCGAACACGCGCTCGAAACTGACCATCGAGGTAGCGAACTCCACCGGCGCGTTCGAGAGGCCCTGTAGTGTGCGATACAGGTTCCCCAGGTACGAGCCGAAGGCCACAATCGTGCCAACGGTGAACGCGCCGCGGATGACGAAGTACCCCCCCAACCCGTAGACGAAGGCCGTGCCGAAGGCGCTGATCAGGCCGGTAATCGCCCCAAACACCGAGCCGATCATCGTCCGCTGCACGCCCAGGTCGCGCACTTGCGCCGCGCGCTCCGCAAAACGGTCGATTTCCGATTGGCGGCGGCCAAACAACTTGACCAGCAACGCGCCGCCGATGTTGAGCGTCTCGTTCATCATCGCGTTCATGCGCGCGTTGGCCTCCATCTGCTGGCGGGCCATGTCGCGCAGGCGGTTGCCCAACATGCGCGCCGCCAGGATGAGTAGCGGCAGAATCACCACGCTGATCAAGGTCAGTCGCCATTCGAGCGTCAACATGACGCCGAGCACCGCTACACCCTGGACGACCTCGGTGATGATCGTGACGATGGTGCTGCTGATGGCGTTCTGCGCCCCGATGACATCGTTATTCAAACGGCTCATCAACTCGCCGACTTTGGTGTTGGTGAAGAAGCGCAACGACATACGCTGCAAACTGGCGTACAGCGCCACGCGCAGATCGTAGATCACGCCCCCGCCCACAGCCGCGCTGAGGCGGCGTTGAATCACGTTGATGATGCCGTTCACGACCGGGATGACCAGCAGCACTGCCGCCAACATAATCAGGCGGTTGAGGTTTCCCGCCGGGATGGTGACGTCGATCATATCGCGCATCACCAGCGGCGTCAGCAACGTCACGCCCGTGTGTACCAGGATTAGCAACAACATCCCGCCAATCTGCCAGCGATAGGGTTTGGCATAGTGCAACACCCGCCTGAGCAGCGGCCAGGTAATTTTCGGTTTTTCGTCAGGGGCGTTGATCAAGCCCCGTCCACCACGATGAAATCCCATAAGAAACTCCCTTTGCTAG
>DAIUDK010000145.1:0-12123 GCA_036845725.1 Chloroflexota bacterium | reverse complement strand
AAGGGAGAATGAGCGATGCGCACAAATGAGTATCAATCCCCACGCCTGATTGTCGTATCTACCATCGTGCTGATCGTATTCCTCGCCTTTACAGTGGCCCTGCTTGTCGCTTTTTTCCCGGCAATCTTCCCCGAGGATGCCGATCTCCATCCACTGAATCTGCTTCTTTTCAGCGCAGCCTTCGGCGTCTATTTGTACGTTGCGATTGCCACTGTATTGGAGCTGTTGGCCCAATTTGCCGAACAATTCTACGATCTATCCCGTGAAGACGCCCGACACTTGATCCAATACCTCCTCACAGGGATACCGGTCGAGCCGCCGAAGCGCCCGCTGTTGCGCATCCAGGAAGGCCAGACCCTCCCCGACGGCCCGCTCGTGATGTATATGGACAAAGTCGGTGGTCCGGGTTATTTCAGTGTCGCGCACGACAGCGCCATCGTCACAGGAAAACTGGGAAAACTGCGGCGCGTCCTCGGCCCCGGTTTTTACACAGCCGAGCCTTTCGAGAAAGTGTGGGACGTCATCGACTTGCGTCCACAGCGGCGGAGCCTGCGCGTCGAGTTTATGACCACGGACGGGATTCCGGCCTATTGCGATGCGGAAATCCGTTTCCAGGTCGCCGGGTCCGGCCACACAGATTTCGCCTACTCATACGAGGAAAATATTCCCGCACAGCCCTATCCCTTTAATCCCGCGCTCATTCTCAAACTGGCGACATCGAAATACGTAAAAAGCCGCGAGGGCGCCGGTCGTGTCCAGGATTGGCGGATTGGATTGGTCAACGGCGCATTGGATGGTCTCCTCCGGGACACACTCGAGAAATACAGCCTCGATCACTTCTTCAATCCGCGTTACTGGGCGCTGCGAAGCGAAGGCGCAATCGACAAAGCCTCTCCCCCACCCGAAAAGCCCATCGCACTCCTCGAGATTCAGGCGAAAATCGAAGAAGAGATGAAAAGAATAGCCACGGACCGCGGCATTGTCGTGGATATGGTACAGTTGGGGCCGGTGTTGCCGGATGAGGAAGCCATCTCACGCCAGTGGCTTGAATTCTGGCAAGCAAAGGCACAGCGACCAGTGACTGCCTACAACCTTTCCGAAGACGCCCGGCGGCACAAATTGCTGGAGAAAACCAGCGTCGATGCACAGGTTGAGTTGGTGACCAGCATGTTGAGCAAACTCCAGGATTTGGACGAACAGAAAAGTGAAGTGCCGGCGCAGCTCATCGTAATGAGTTTCATGGATGTTCTGCGCACGATGTCGGACCGGGACCCTGCCGTGCAACTATTGATGTACCAGCAGGCCGAAAGCCTGATGCGCATCATCAATGCCATCCAAAAAGACAAAGCGCCTTTCGCCATAGCGGCCTCGACGCCGGCGCTACCACCTGGATCGACTAACCTGAACAGCGATCAGTAGGGCAATCCGGTTTCATCACTTGGAGTGATACGATGCGCTTAGTTTCGATTCCCGTCGGGCTGACCCCGCACCGTTTGCTGGCACTGCGCGGCATATCGGCTTCGCTGACCGATCATTTGAGCGGCACAATCAGTCAGGATATCGATGGCGGGCGTTACGATACCGCATTTATGGCAGCCGAGCGAATTTTCCCTACAGCACGGGGCACACATGATCAAAACGCCCAAGCCCTGGTATACCTGTACCAGGCAGAGATACTGCATCGGTTATTACGTTTGGAAGAGGCGCTGCAACACACGCGGCAGGCATTGGGCTGGCTGCATGCCGAGGTAACGCAGGTGGCAGCCTACAACAAGGCCGTAGCATTGTACTTCGAGGGACTGCTCCACTTCATCTTGCGTGCGGACAAAGATGCCCTGCAAGCTTTCAATGTCGCGCAGGAAGCTCTGGTCGACAGCGAACGGTTCTGGGGATTCGAAAAAAACATCACGCGCGCCAACAACTGCCGGACGCTGGCTCGCTGGATATCGAAACTACAGGGGCTGGCATCAGAGACATCGCCGGGTGAGTTCACGATGATTGTGCCCGCATACGAGATGGTCAATCAGACACTTACCCTCATCGATGCGCTATCCATCACGCCGTTTCTGGTGCAGTTGCCAGAAGAGACGCTCAGGCAATATCTTCCTGCCAACTATGTCCCACTGGACATCGAAGCAGCGCTCTTCTTTCAACTCTGGCCTGATACGCATTATCTGGCGTTGAAAATCCCACATGATGGTGAACTGATGCGCCAAAGTCATGCTGGCGATATGCTCTTGATCGAAGCCACCTCTCCTGCTCCGCCAGACGAGGTAACACTGACCCGGGATATGCCTTTTGTACGCCATTCAGACGGACGGGTCATTTTTGGACCCTATGAACAACAAAATGAAATCTTTTCAGGCATCCCACGTATCCTAATAAGAAAGGAAGATGAGACGTGAATGGAGCAGAGCATCGCGTGTTGGTCCTCGGCGCTGCAGGTGTGGATGTCAAAATCTACCCGCGCGATCAAGCGGTGGAACCGGCCTGTTCCAATCCGGGTGTCATCCGCTGGGGATGGGGCGGTGTCGCGCGCAATATCGCCGAAAACCTGGCGCGCCTGGGGGCCGAAGTCCACTTCATCACCGCCGTAGGCGACGATCAATTGGGCCATCTGTTACTGCACCCCCTCCACGATTTGGGCATTCACACCGACGCCAGCCTCATCGTCGCCGAAAAATCAACTTCCTCCTACGCGGCGCTCTACCACAACGACAGACAGCTTTGGCTGGCCTTCGAGGATATGGATCTGATGCGCGAAATCACGCCGGGGCATATCCACCGGCTACGCGGTCTGGTAAAAAGTGTCGATATGGTGTGCCTGGATGCCAATCTCTCGACCCCGGCACTCGAAACGCTTTTCCGACTCACCCGTCGCTACGACATCCCCGTCTGCGTCGATCCCACAACCGCAGCACTGGCCCCGCGCCTGCACCCCTACCTGCCTGATATCACCGTCATCACGCCCGATAAGGAAGAGGCCGAAGCCTTGCTTGGCGCGCCCTTCGACACGGCAGAGGCCATCAGCGCTGGAGCACGCCGCCTGGTACAGTTGGGGGTTCAACTGGCCGTCATCACGCTCGGTGCGGAAGGATTGTTTTACGCCACATCCGAAGAAAGCGGGCGGCTACCGGCATTCTCCGTAGATATCATCGATCCCATCGGCGCAGGGGACGCGCTAACCGCCGCCGTGGCGTATGGTCTGCTCGAAAATGTCTCCCCAGAAGAAGCCGTCCGCCTGGGCATCACCGCCGCCACGCAGACCGTCCTCTGCCATGAAACAGTCTACCCCACCTTGAGCCTGGAAATGCTCTACGAACGGCTCGTTTTGTGATCAGTAAGCCTGCAAAGGTTCTACCCCAAACCTTCGCAAGGGTTCGGAGACTACCTATGCTGCAAAAGATACTGGTTGTCGATGATGAACTCCAGATTGTACGCGTGGCGCGCAGCTATCTGGAAAAAGCCGGTTATCGCGTGCTGACCGCCTCCAACGGCAGGGAAGCGCTGTTCATCGCCCGGTACGAGAAGCCCGATCTGGTGGTGCTGGACTTGCAGATGCCGGAGATGGACGGCCTTGAATTCACGCGCCGCGTCCGCGCCGAACAGCCCGACATCGCCATCATTATGCTGACCGCGCGCGTTGAAGAAGTGGACCGCATCTTGGGCCTGGAACTGGGCGCCGACGATTACATGACCAAACCCTTCAGCCCGCGAGAACTCGTTGCACGCGTACGCACCGTGCTGCGCCGTTCGCAAAGCACCCCCGCCCCCACCGAAGTTCTACAAATGAAAGACCTGCTGCTCGACAAGAGTCGCCGCGAGGTCACACTTGCCGGCGAGCGTCTTGACCTGACACCGACAGAATTCGAGCTGCTGGCGGCACTCATGAATGCGCCGGGCCGCGCTTTCTCCCGCGCCGACCTGCTGGAAGCCGTGCAGGGCGTCGCCTTCGAGGCCTACGAGCGCACCATAGACGCGCACATCAAGAACCTGCGCCACAAACTGGAACCCGATCCCGCCAATCCCTGCTACATCACCACCGTGCGTGGTGTGGGCTACCGGCTGGAAGACCTATGAATCTGTATCAAAAAGGGTTGTTAGCCTTCGCCGTGGTGATCCTGATCGCGGTGCTGACTGTAGCATTCCTCGTCGGACAGCGTGCCGAAAGCAACTTCCGTTCCTACAACACCCTCTACAGCAACCGCGCACAAACCCTGGCACAGACCTTCGCCGCCTACTACACCGAGCACGGTTCATGGGATGATCTCCAGGCGCAGATGGAAACATTGGTATCCATGCCCGGCCGGCGTCAGGGGCGTGGCGGCACAACCGGGGGCAGTCCTATGAGCGGCGGCATAGCGATGTGGGATTTTCGTGTCGCTGACGTGGATGGACGCATCATTGCGGACTCCGACGGCGCTTCATCGGGGAAGCTCTCCACGGCCGAACGCCAGCAGGCATTGCCCATCAGAGACGGTGAAGCGATTGTCGGCTACCTGTTGCCCGGCAGAGAGGCGCTGGGCGCAGCGTTGCTGGACGAACCGGCGCAGCGCTACCTCAATCAACTACGGGGGGCGCTACTGATAGGCGGATTGGTCGCCTTTGCGGCAGCGCTGTTGTTGGCCGGCCTCTTGACGCGCGGCATCGTTGCTCCAGTGCGACGATTGACGCAAGCGGCGCAGGCGGTAGCGGCGGGAGACCTGGATGCGCGTGCGCCGGTGCAAGGCCATGACGAGATCGCCGGACTGGCGCACACCTTCAACACGATGTCCGCCAGCCTCCAACGCGCCGAACAGGCCCGCCGCGCGCAGACCGCCGACATCGCCCATGAATTGCGCAATCCACTGTCCGTCCTGCAAGGGACACTGGAAGCATTGGCCGACGGCGTCTACGAACCCACGCCGGACAACATCGAACCAGCCCTGGACCAGGTGCGCACCCTCAACCGCCTGGTGGGCGATTTGCGCACGCTGGCCCTCGCCGACGCCGGTGAACTGCACCTGGAACGCCAGCCGGTGGATATGGGCGCGCTCCTGGAACACGCCGCCGAGGCCTACCGCGAAGTGTTGGCCGATCACGGGCTGACGCTCGACTATACCCCCGCGTCCGCCCCACTCGCAGTCTACGCCGATTACGAACGCCTCACGCAAGTGGTCGGCAACGTTCTCAGCAACGCCGCGCGCTACGTCCCTGCCGGCGGTCGCGTGCAGATGACGGCACAAGCCGCGCAGAACGGCGTCGAAGTCGCCATCGCCGACAACGGCCCCGGCGTGCCTGAGGCCGACCTGCCCCACATCTTCGAGCGTTTCTGGCGCGGCGATCCCTCGCGCAGCCGCACGACCGGCGGTTCGGGACTGGGGCTGGCGATCGCGCGCCACATCATCCTCGCGCACGGCGGACACATCTGGGCCACGCCGATGCCCGGCGGCGGCCTGACCGTCGCGTTTTGGCTGCCGGGGCTAGAATCAACAGATGTTTCGCACGACAGGGAACTGGCGAAATCTCAATATCTGCTCAATTAAACAGCGAAAACCAGGAGGGATACCATGAAATCGACGTATCGTTTTTTGTTAGTCGCTGGAATAAGCCTGGCTTTTATGCTAGGCGCATTGCAGTTGTTGGCGGCGCCGCGCGAAGGGATGCCCCCGGCAGCACAAGTCACACCGGTGACGGCATCCGCGACCATCGAGCCGGGAACGGCGCAGACGATGGGCGACACGGACGTGACGCTCACGTTCGCACCAGGCGCATCCGGCGAGGTCACGGTGACGCTCGTTCCGACCACGCCGCTCAACCCGCCACCCGGCGGCGCGACCACGCGCAGTTGGTTCATCAGCACCACGGCCGAAAACTACGCGGTCACGGCGACCTTCGGCTATTCGCAGGTCAGGCCCGTCGACATGGTCATCGCCTTCGATAGCTCCGGTTCGATGGAATTTAACACGTTGTGCTACGGCTGCTGGACATCTTGTGGAAAAGAATATCCCGAAGGCTGCCGATGGCCGTTGCCCTGGAACGGCCCCGCCGACGGGCCGCCGACGCACTGCGCGGGCAGCGAGCCGCAAACCAAAACGATCGGCGGCGATTATACCTTCGCGTTGATCGAAGCCGAGGAATACAGCTATAGCAACCGCTTCTACGACCGCGATGGATACATACAGGGTCTTACTTATTGGGTGATGCAGCGCAACGGAACCATCACCGAACCGAATACCGACTATCTGGGAGACGCGGGCGCGCGCGGGCGCGATACACGCGGCGCGTACATCGGCCATTTCCCCTATGCTGTCGGGATTAACGGCAATCCAGGCGCAGTCGGCGTTCCTTGCATCTGGGAGGATATCAACAACGGTTTTATGTGCCGGAGCCACGCCTGGGTCATTGCGCGCGGCGGGCCTTTCCCTGCGCCCCGAGCGGACTACGGATTTACCGTCCCCACGAACCCAACCGGGGGCAACACCTGGTATTTTTGGATTCGCGCGCAGGGAGGCGACCCAACTTCAGATCCTAACTACGGCCAAGGGGCGTTTTGGGGTCTGGATGGAGTTCTGCTTGGACGCGGCGCGCAAAATCATGCCGATGGCGGCCAGCTCAAGTACAATGGCGCCGATCCTGATTGCTGGACGTGGCGGCGCTTGCAACTTGGGGAAACCGGCGACGGCGGCAACGGCAACGCATTATCCCCAGGATCAACCCACATCCTGAACCTTTGGGCCGGCTCGGCAGGGTTCACCATTGACCAGATTGTCATCACCAACTACAGCGGGGACATCGACGACGCAACGCTTACCGGCATTGCCCACGACAACAACCGCACCGGTATGGCCTGCGATCCCTGCGACGCGCGCTTCGGCGGTTATCCGGGCGCGCCGGGCGGCAACCAGCCCCCGCACTGTGTGATCCCCGGCTTCCCTGTCGATCACCCGCACAACTATCGCTACCTGGACGATATCTATGACGATGAACAAGCACTGGCAGGCACTGCGGCCGCGACGGCGCGCTTTATACGCGCTACGGACATCGCGCAGCATCAAATCGGATTGGTGAGATATTCGAGTGTTGCCGACACGGTCAGTGAACTCGCGTGTCTTGAATCTGACGGCGTCGCATGTGATACGAACGTGATCGAAAATGCCCTGGTTAACCCGTTGATGAATCGTGGGCAGACTTACGCAGGCGGCGGCACTAACATCCCCGATGCCTTAGAGGAGGCCATCAAAATGCTGAGCAGCGACTCACCTCACTATGGCCGTTCCGGCGCACTACCGGTTATCATTTTGATGACCGATGGCGAACCCCATCTCTTAGGCTCCCTGGATGCCGACAACGTCGGCTGCCATGCAGGCAGTCTCTATCCGGGCGGCACGCCTGCACAAGAGTGTACGATGTTTATGGCGATGCGCGCCCGCGAGCAGGGCATCCGCATCTACTCTATCAGCATGGGATCAGGCGCCGACATCCTGTTGCTGTTAGCCATCGCCGACGCTACCGGTGGATTACACCGCCAAGCAGACAGTGCAGAGGATTTGGACGAGGTCTTCGACGACATCCAACTCCACCTCACCTCCGCGCCCATACGCGCGCTTTACCATCGCGAAAGCGCGGAAGAATCCTGGCAGATGTATCCCCTGACGCTCACCGAGGCCGCGCCTTTTGCCATCACCGGCAAGGGCATTACCGCGCTCTCCGAGT
Source organism: Chloroflexota bacterium (assembly GCA_036845725.1). GTDB lineage: Bacteria > Chloroflexota > Anaerolineae > B4-G1 > SLSP01 > DSWT01. Next base: position 4,428 of record DAIUDK010000145.1, on the reverse strand, counting down.
GGACGCTGGGACCGCTGCCGATCCTGATGACGGCGCAGCCCGCCACGCTCGTAGCCGACGGTGTGGCTACGTCCACCATAGTCGCCACGGCCCTGCGAGTTGGTCACTATTACTGGAACGAGCTAAAGCCAGCGGTGGATGGACCTATCACATTTACTGCCTCATCGGGAACTATCACACCGGTCACGACCCTCACCGTCGGCGGCGTCGCTACGGCGGTACTGACCTCCGGGTTAGACGTGGGACAGGCCGTCATCACAGCCACCAACGGTGAGATGACAGGCGTGGTCACAATTGCGCTCGTTCCCAATACGCCCGATGCCATAACGCTGGTCGCGGAACAAACCACATTGCCCGCCGACGGGCAATCTACTTCCGCCATCACCGCTACGGTCACGGATGCAGGCGGTAATCCGGTCGCGGATAGCACGCCGGTCACGCTGACTGCGACGCTGGGGACGTTAACGTTCGGCAGCGGCTCTGCGGAAATCCCGCTGCGCGGGCACACGCGGGATGGCCTGATCACAGCAACGTTTACCGCCGGTCTCAAACCTGGGCGCGCGCACGTCGAGGTCACGGCAGGGCGAATTCAGGGAAGAGTATGGCTGAATCTATACGCGCGGGTTTTCTTGCCATTGGTTCTGCGGTATTAGGCAACCGAGCGAGCTTGCCGACCACGAACGGGCAACGAGTAACCGAATTTAGGTCCTGGCTAAATTCGGTTATTCGTTTGAAATTCGTGACCGGCTCTCACGGCGCAGGCAGATACTCCCAGGAACCGCCCTCCGGCCCGAGCCGCCACGTCCCGCCGTCGAGGGCGCGGATGTAGGTGTCGTTGTACTTCCAGCGCGAGGTGCGCTGGACAGCGGTCTCGTAGCCCTGTTCCAACGCCGTCGCCCATCCCAGTCGCTCGCGAACGTTCAATTGTTCGCGCCAGACCAGGCCAAAGCCACGCACGGGCTGGTAAAACCCCTCCGGCGGCACAATGCTCGGATCGTCAATGGGATCGCCCTCGTTCCACTCGTCGGTGAAGGCGCTCCACGCCCCCACGCCGCCGTCGTCGTAGATCACGTAGATGCGGTCCTCCTCCCCCACCCAGAGCATCACGCCGTGTTCGAAAAGCTGCTGCGCGCCCGCCGAATACAGCGGCGGGCTGGCGGGACAGTCGTCCGGAGCCGGCTCGAAGAACCACGTATCGGGACAGGTCAACGGGATGTTGAGGTAGGCCGAATCTGTTCTCCCCTCAGCATCGTTCACGTACAGCATGAAGTGCTCAAAATTGCGCCACGTCTCCGGGATCGCGTAAGGCATCGATCCGTTTGGCGCCACCGACCAGTAACTGCCGAATTGTCCCGTGGGCAACAGCCAGTACAAGGTCCCGCTGATTGCCCCTTGAGAAGTCCACGTCAGCAGAATCGTCTGGCCGGGATCGGCAATCTCGACATCGGCGTGGAAGGCGTTGATGCGCGGGCCGGGCGGGTAACCGCGCAGCGCCAGAGGCACGTAGACGCGATTCTCCGGGTTGATGACGATCTTGTGCCATACCTGGGCACTCTCTCCCACGGCGGCAGCGGTGACGGTGATACCGTAGGTACCCGTGGTGGGCCAGGCGTAGGACATCGTGTCGGTATTGGCCGCGATGGTGCGCACGACCGTCGTCTGGCCTGCCGCCTCCCACGTGAAGGTGAGCGGCAGCAGTGCGGTCAGCGGGGCGACGGAAGCGGTGAAGGTGTAGGGGACGTCGTTGTAGCCAATGTACGGCCCGGTGAGCGTCACCTCTAGCGACGAGAGCGCCGGCAGCGCGCCGGAGAGCATGACCACGCGCCGGTTCTCCGCGTCGGCGATGATCATTCGCCCCGCATTATCCACGGCCACGCCGCGCGGCTGATAGAAGAGGCCGCCGTCGTCCTCATCGGGGCCGGTGTAGATGTCCACAAGCGTGCCGTCACGATGCAGGATCGTGAGGTTGTGCGTAGCCTCGTCCGTCACGATCAGATACGGCCCGTAAGCAGTGACGTGAGTAGGCGCGATGAAAGCCGCCGTGATGTCCCTGAGATGCGTAAAGGTCTCGCCGTCGAAATTCAACAGGCGCAGGCGCGCGTTGCCCCGGTCGACGACCACGACGACATCATCGGAGAGCACCGCCACCCCACGCGGATCATCCAGATCAGCATAAGCCGTCACAAAACTGCCGCCGAGGGTGAAGGCCTGCAGGCGATCGTTCCCACTGTCGGCGACGAGGGTGCGCGCTTGCGCAAAGTCGAAGGGATCGGTATCGAGACTGGGCCAGGTGGCAATCCCCGCCGGATTGAGGAGTTGGCCGGGCGCTGAACCCGTCTCCCCAAACTCGAAGAGCTGTCTGCCCTCGATGTCGAGGATGCGGACCGAGTGCCGGGAGGAGTACGCATCGGTGGGGTGTGAGACCAACACCTGGCCGAAAGGATCCCACGCCAGGTATTGGGAATACTCCAGATGCACGTCGAAGCTGCCCAACGTGTCGAAGTAATCCCCATCGGGCGATTGCAGGAGCAGGGCGTAGCCGTTCTGTGGATCGAGCACGAAACGGTTTCCGTCGTCCAGCAGCAACACGCCGGAGGGATTTTGCAGGCGCAGCGCCCAATAAAGGTTCGAGAAACCGCTCTCCAGCCCGGCCGCATCGACGGCGGTGACGGCATAACCCGCCGCGCGGTGATTGAAGTCGTAAGGCAGCGTGACCTCGAGCGCCGTGACGCCGGTGACAACGCGCTGCAAAGTGTACACGGGGCCGCCGGTCTGGTAGACGTTGTAAGCCACAGCACCGGGAGCGCTCTCCCAGGTCAATTTGACGTTGCCGAAAGCCTGTTTGCCGTGGAGCTGCCCCACGCCCTGGGATGCGCCCGGCGGCGGGACGTGCGTGGTCAGCGTGAGCACGTCCGCGCCACGCCAGGCGGTCAGGTTGAAGTCGGTGATGGTAAGCCATTGGAACTCTTCGTGAGTGGCTGTGGTGATGCCCACGAGGAATTCGTCGTTCCGCCCCACCACGTCGATGACGCCGAAGGGGTTATCGCGCAAGGTATGCCCGGTGTTCGTCGTGACCGGCGGGCCGGCGTCGCGGTTGGGAAGCACTGCCATACCGTCCGCGCCCGCCGTCACGGTGATCTCCGGGACGGCGTCGATGACGCCGTGCAGGCTGCCCTTCACGTTCGGCCCTGAAGCGCGCTGGAAGAAACGCAGGGTCACGCCAGGAGCCGGATTCCCCTGATTGTCGAGCACCCGCACCGTGGTCGTCAGAGGGACATCGAAGAGATACTCACCGTAGTAGCCGCGCCGGTAGCCCAGGTTGCTGTTGAGCGCCAGCGTGGTGTGTTCGGCAAAGCGAATGGGGTAGATACCCGGATTGCTCATCAGCCCGTCGAAGCCACTCCAAAACTCCATCTGCACCGGCTTTCCCTGCCCGTCGAGCACCTGGGGAATCTCCAGCGCCACGTCGAGGACGTAAAGGTCGATGAGGCCGAGCTGGTGGCCCAATTCGTGGATCAGCGCGCCGCTCACGTCCGTCTCAGCGTGGTAATAGGCGTTGCCGTAGCGGTCGTCGGCTGACATCCAAAAACAACCGTCGATGCTGAAATCAGTCGGCGGCCATTCTGACGTGATCAGGATATCGTCCAACCGCACCCGCTGTGTAGCGCCCTGCAGAGCCGAGGCATAGGCGGAGGCGGCGAAAGCGACGTTCATCGCGGCGATTTGCTTCTGGAGCCAGTCCTCGGCGGAGAAGGGCCACACGGGATCGACCGGGGTTTCCATCGCGTCGTAAAGCTCCTGGGTGAGGGCCAGCACCAGGGCGAGCGCGTCTGTCCGGTCGGTGAGGGTGTTGTTGCTCTTGTAGGTCTCGACAATGGCATCGTTGGGATCGACGGCAAAGGTGACGGTGTGCTCACCGAGAAGTCGCTCCCCATCAAGCGTGTGCGCCCAGACCCAGGCGTAAGTCTCCGTCATCGTCGTGCCGGGAGCGAGGCCCGGATGCGTCCCGGAGAGCACGTCCGCGCCGTCGATGCGCCAGACGAAATCGAACGGGCCGCTGGCGACCGTGCCCTTGTTGGCGATGTGCGCGGTGAACGTCACCGTCTCCCCATGCGCGGGCCAGCGTTGATCCCCTTCGGTGCCGGGGCGCAGAAAGGGCGTGTTCTGTGGTGTGTACATAACGTCGTAACGGTGGTAGCGCGGCGTGCGGCTGATGTGGGTCACGTCGAGGTCGATGCCCGCAGGTTTGGTCAGCGGCATTTGTGGTTGTGGGCTTTGTGGCGCAGCAGGAGGTGCAGGAGAGGCCAAAACCAGCGTCGCGCCGAGCAGCAGGCCAGAGGCCAACAACACAGTCAAGAGTGTTCGCGTCTTCATATCGTTCTCCTTTCGATCAACAACAACCATAGGCGCGAAGGCGTACAACGCGTG
>DAIUDK010000144.1:0-12126 GCA_036845725.1 Chloroflexota bacterium | reverse complement strand
TCTTGGTGGGAACGCTATGCCCACGTCCGCCTCTACACGGACCAGACCACGCTGATGACGCGGGACGAATTCACGATGCAGGAGCTACAGGCCGCCCTGCCGACGCTGCGCCAGTCGATCATGGGGCTGGTTATGCCACGGGTGGCACTGTTGCAAGCAGACCGCGTCACTCGGATTGTGAGCGATTTGGGGCGACAGGGTTACATGCCTAAAGAGGAGGCGTGATGGCGGAGAGTCTCAAACAATCGCTCGATCTCTACCACATCGACACGCTCAAGCAGATCGCCGAACATTTGAACGTCGATCTCCCCAAAGGGACGGTGCGCAAAACCTGGCTCGTCGATGCGGTTGATGAGAAGGTCCGCGAGATCGCCGGCTCCACGGCCTTTATCGATAGCCTCGGCCAGGCTGAACGCGCGATTCTGGCTCTGCTGCTCAAAAACGGCGGCACCGGCACGCAACGTACGATCACTCTCCCGTTGATGAAAGCCGGCCTCATCTACGTCGAAGGGCAAGATATCACCATCGACCGGCCCCGGCTGCGAGACGGGGTGTTGCGGCTGATGCGCACGGGCCTTGTGCTCAACCTCGACGATCCGGCGAATATGTCCACGCGTCGCCTCTTTGAACCTTTCGACAAGATCGGCATTGCGCCGGAAGTGCGCCGTGTGCTCCCGCGCAAGGTGCTCGCTGTCCCGGAGCCGTCTCCGACTATACAAACGGTTGTTGCACCGCCGCGTATTGAGAGCGCTGACGCAGAACTCTGTCTGCGGCAGTTGTTCTTCCTGTGGGCCGAGCTGCGCCGCGAACCGGCGAATCTTCTCAAATCCGGCGGCATCGGCAAACGCGATATCCGCCGCATCGCCAAGGGTTTGCTCATGGACGAGGAACGCGATGCCGAACGCCTGCAATGGATGCAGGCTATTCTGCAAGCATCGAATTTGCTCGCAGTCACCCGCGATACCATCGGCGCCGTTGACACGGATGCCGTCAAACTGTTCTGGGATGCGTCACCGCGGACGCAGTTAGCCGCTATCCTGCAAAGCTACGCTAACGTGACGCATGGTCTCTCATTGAGCCTCAACGCTATCAGTCAGTATGTCTATTATTCCACCGTCCCGCTGCGCCCGTCCAAAGAAATCCGCGGTCAGGTACTCGATTTGCTCAAGGAGATCGCCGACGCACAGTGGTTCCCGTTTGCGCTCTTTATCGCCTTCTTGAGTGAAGGGCGCGGTGGCAGTTTGGTCATAGCCGACAACATTTTGAACACACTTTACTCCAACGTGCGCTGGTATGCTGCCGGTCGTCGTGACGATTTGACGACGGCGCTGCAACAACTGGATCGCCAGGCGGCGCTGGTCGTGCTCAAAGAGCTTCAGATGCTCGGGATCGTGGAACTGGGCTATCCCGCGACAGGTGAAGTCCCTTCGGCGTTGCAGCTTACCTCGTTGGCGCGCGCGCACTTCGCCAACCAGCCTTTCCAGGCGGCGGAGAACGGCGGGCAGGTGATCCTGCAACCCGACTTCCAAATCCTGGCGATGGGGCCCGTGCCGTTGCCCATCCTCGCCAATCTCGAACGTTTTGCCACGCGCGAGAAATTCGCCGAGAGTGTCGTCGCCTACCGGATCACACGTGAAGGCGCTTACCAGGCGTTGCAGCGCGGCGAATCGCCGGAAACCATCCGCGTCTTTCTGGAAGAGGCCACCGAACTGCCTGTTCCACAAAACGTGATCCGCACGCTCGAAGAGTGGGGCGAGCAATACGAACGGATCGTCATCCGCCGCGACATCACCATCCTGCAAGTTGACGATACCGGGATGCTCGACCATCTGCTCAACGACAAAGCGACTGGCAAGTTATTGCATCGCCTGGACGCGCACACTGCCTGGCTGCGCGCAAAAGACACGGCGAAGCTCGAATCGCACTTGCAGCAACAGGAGATGTTGCCTGCTTACTCGCAGGGACCGGAGGCCGATTTGCCCCGCAGCCTGCGCTGGGACCAGGATGCACTGCGCCCGCGCCATCCCATGCCGAGCCTCTACGTCACCGGCACGCTGCGCCGCATCGCTGCGCAAAATGGCGTCCATTGGGAACTAACCCGCCAGAGCCTCTGCGCCGCCGTCGCTGCCGGTATGGACATCCCGGAGGTGATCGCACTGCTGGAGCAGATGACGGGCGCGCCGCTATCGCCGGACTGGGAAAAGCAGCTCAAGGCCTGGGGCAACCACTACGGCGACGCGCAGATCGCGTCGGTGATCCTGCTGCATCTGGAAAGCGACGACGCCCTGCAAGAGCTACGCCGCGCCGACCGCCGCCTGGGTCGTTGGATCAAGCCACTGCCGCACGCGGCGGGATTGGGTATTGTCGATGCCAAACACTATGACGAGGTTCATGAGTTACTGGCGGAGTGGGGGATCGATATCGAAGAAAAGTCCTGGTGGTAGGGAGATGGATACAGTACCATCGTCATCTTGGCAGGCTCATGATTGATGCTATAATAGTATGTAGTTCTTATTTATATGGAGGCTGTCCATGAGCCCAGCACAACCTAGCGCAACAGATCGAAAGAAAGCTGAGAGCCTGTACCAGGAGGCGATTGCTGCTTACGAACGTTGGGACGTTGAACTTGCTATCAAAAAGCTCGAAAGCGCCTTGGCGCTCTATCCCAATAATCCCTCTTATCACATGAATCTGGCGCAAATTCTTTCGCGGGCCGGCGATTTCGATCGCGCGTTGCGCTCTCTGGCGAACTACCTTCGTCTCGCTCCGGATTCTCCGGTCGCGGGTCGCGTAGAACAGCTCTTCGCCAGCGGCATGGACCCCGTAGAAGAACAGCTTACCGAACGCATGACGTCCGCGCAAATGCCCATCGATATGATCGGCGCGGCGATTCAGATGTGGATGGAATTCCGCATTGCGTTGGGCGAGGAATCGCTGGGCATCCCCAAGCCCGAAGCGTGGGCGGCGGCTCTGGACTACACCGTTCGCAAAGTCAATCTGCGCGATGTGCCACTGGATAAACTGTCTGCGCTCTACGATGTATCGGCGGAGACTGTCCGTAAACACAACGTCACCATGGTTAAGATGCTCGACATTATGCCCTGTGATTACCGCTACTTTACTGGAACGCAGAACCCGCTCGACAAACTCGTAGAAGCGGCGGAGTTACTCGAACAATTGGAAGAGCGGTTCAACGAGGAGTAATTCTCATCACAAGCGGCTTTGGGCCGGTCTTGACTACGCCGTTTCAACCATTTCTCGTGATATAATAAACGCGGGGGCCAAAAAAGCCCCCGCGATTATGTTAGAGAAACCAGGATAAAGAGCCCAACTAATTCTAAAGGAATATCCATGCACATTGTCTATCGTGACAAAGAGTGGTTTGTGGACCAGGAGCTAACCGTCAATCAGATGCTTAAATACCTCAAACTGCTCCCCGAAAGCGTGTTGGTCGTCCGCAACGGACAACTGACCGCTGAAGACCAGAAACTCCAATCCGACGATGAAATCAAAATCATCTCTGTTATCTCCGGGGGCTGAGAATGCGTTGTCGTCGCTGTGATAAACCAGCCGCCATCAATATGCGTCAGCACAGGCTTTCCCTGTGTACGGAACATTTTCCCGAATGGTTCCTAGAGCAGACCCAACGTGCCATCCGCAAATACGCGATGTTTGGCCACGCTGAGCGCATCCTCGTCGCTGTTTCCGGCGGGAAGGATAGCCTGGCGTTGTGGGACGTGCTGCTCAAGCTTGGCTATCAGGCTGACGGCATCTACATCGACCTGGGCATCGATCGCGGCCTCAGTTACTCTGCACATTCCAAAGACAGGGCCGTGGCTTTTGCGGCGCAGTATCCCGCAGCACGACTGATCGTCGTGGACATCCCTCAGCTTTACGGAGAAAGCATCATCCAGGTCGCGCAGCGCCGCCACCGCCCCCAGCGCCCATGCTCGATCTGCGGCCTTATCAAGCGCCACGAAATGAACCGCGTGGCCTTTGAAAGTGGCTACGACGTTCTGGCGACCGGGCACAACCTCGATGACGAGGCCGCGACGCTCTTCGGCAACGTTCTGCACTGGCAGGTGGACTATCTCCGGCACCAGTTCCCTGTTTTACCTGCCGACGGGCAGGGATTGGCGCGCAAGGTCAAGCCGTTCTGCCGTTTTTACGAACGCGAAACCGCCGCCTACACGTTGATCCGCGGCATCGACTATATCGAGGACGAGTGTCCTTACGCCGCCGGGGCAACCAGCCTGGCGCACAAAGAGACGCTGAATCGTATGGAGCACGACTCGCCGGGCGCGAAAATGCACTTCTACACCAATTTCCTCAAAGCTAAGGAAACCAGCCTGTTCACCGCCGTGGAGACCGTACCGGAACTGCACTCGTGTCCGCAGTGCGGTCAGCCGACCACCGCGCCAGGCCTATGCAACTTCTGCCGGTTGTGGGAAGGGGAATAACGCCGCTTTTCGAGGCGGTCACGATAGGAGGACAAGGATGACGATGAGTTTTGGCTTCTTGCTGTTGCTGTTGGTGTTGATCGTTTTGGCATTGATCGGGTTAGGTATGCTCGGCGCCGGGGTTTTTATGCTATTGCAAGGCGTCGAAGGGACACGTCGCTCGGCGGGCATCATCCTGTTGTTTTTGGGCCTGCTGCTAACGTGTGCGTTAACTGTGACGGGACTTGCCTATTTCCTCCTTCCGATGCGCATATATTGATTTGGAGGTTATCGTGAATACTGAACTTTCCCCCAGCCAATTCCGTGATTTAGCCGCCACCATTGAGGCCGAAGTCGCCCGCGTCATCGTGGGGCAGCGCGAGGTCGTGCGCCACACACTTATCGCGCTGCTGGCGAACGGCCACCTGCTCCTGGAAGGGCTGCCCGGCCTGGGCAAGACAATGCTCGTTCGCACCCTGGCTTCGACGTTGCGGCTTGACTTCACCCGCGTGCAATTTACGCCCGACCTGATGCCCGCCGACATCATCGGCACCGACATCCTCGAAGTGACCGACACCGGCGAGCGACGCTTCCGCTTCCATCGCGGGCCGATCTTCACCAACCTGCTGCTGGCGGACGAAATCAACCGCACCACGCCCAAGACGCAGTCCGCCCTGCTGGAAGCGATGCAGGAGCGTCAGGTGAGCATGGGCGGCGCGACGTACACCCTTGCGCCGCCCTTCCTGGTGCTGGCGACGCAGAACCCCATCGAGTTGGAAGGCACCTATCCCCTGCCGGAAGCGCAACTCGACCGTTTCCTGTTCAAAATCAACGTGGGCTACCCCTCGGCGAACGAGTTGGTGGAGATTATGGCCCGCACAACCGGTGCTGAAACGCCCGACACGCATCCTGTCACTGACGGTGACACAGTTCTGGCGATGCAGGCCCTTGTCCGTGGCGTCCCCGTAGCGACGCCGGTGAGCGAATACGCCGCCCGCTTGACCGTCGCCACGCACCCTGACAACCCCGGCGCGCCGGAGATCGCGCGCCGGGCCGTGCGTTACGGTGCGAGTCCGCGTGGCGCGCAGGCTCTTATCCTTGCGGCAAAGGTTGCGGCGTTGCTGGCAGGGCGCTACAATGTCGCTTTGGAGGATGTGCGTGCCGTAGCGCCGGCAGCTTTGCGGCATCGGCTAATCCTCACCTACGAGGCCGAAGCCGAAGGTATCACCGCAGACGCGATCATCACGGCGTTACTCGAAACCACGCCGGAACCCTGAGCGTCACACAATGAGTGAATTCGTTCATAGTCCACGTTACCGGGCCTGCCAGGCGCGCTTCGACCGTTGGTACCCTGGCTACCGCGACGCCGGGAGTCGTTACTATGATCTCGTTGCTGCTGCGGTCACGCCGGAGACGACACTGCTCGATCTGGGATGTGGACGCGCTAGTCTGGCCGGGACCGCTTTCCAGGACGTGCACCAATCGGTGGGCATTGACCTGGACCTGGACGATCTGCGCCACAATACAACCGTCGCCCACGCGCTGCTAGCCAACGGCGGGACTTTACCCTTTGCCTCCGCCAGCTTTGATCTGCTCATCAGCCAGTGGGTGGTAGAACACCTGGCCCGACCGGAATATGTTTTCCGCGAGGTGGCGCGCGTGTTGCGGCCCGGCGGGCAGATGATCCTTTTTACGACCAATGCCCTCAACTACATTCCTCTTGTTAGCCGTCTGACGCCCGACGCCTGGCAATCCGGCGCATTGCGGCGCTGGCTCAAACGCCCTGAACATGAGTCGCACCCCACCTACTTTCGCGCCAATACCCGGCGGCGGTTGGCGCACCTGGCGCAGGTTGCCGGTCTGGAAATGACTTCGTGTGAATACGTGGGCAATCCTTTTTATCTGGCGTTCTCGTCGTTGTTGTTTTGGGTGGCGCTGCTTTTTGAAAAGGCCACCGATCCACAGCCGCTGCGCTGCTTCAAACTCTATCTGTTGGCGACGCTAAAGAAGATCCAGTAGAAATGGCAACACCGGTGATCTTGGAAACAGAACTTTCACTGCTCACGCGCCTGCGCTTCGTGACGCGCAAGCGTAAGCGTGGCGGGACGTGGGGCGAGCGGCGTTCCACGCGGCGCGGCGCGGGTTTGGAATTCGCCGACTACCGCGACTACACGCCCGGTGACGATCCCCGCCGGGTCGATTGGAACCTCTACGCGCGGCTCGACCGTCCCTACGTGCGCCTCCACGAGGAAGAGGAAGATCTCGCCGTGATGGTGCTGCTTGACGGCAGTGCCTCTATGGCGTGGGGCGAAGGCGAAGCGGCCCGCTGGCCTGTCGTGCAACGGCTCGCAGCAGCCCTCGGGACGATGGCGCTGCTCGGCGGGGACGCGCTCTGGGGCGCGGCGCTACACACCACGCACGACTTCTGGGGGCCGGGCCGGGGTAGGGGGCTACTGCCGGACTGGCAGACGTGGTGTACTGCGTTGACACCTTCTGGCGCAACGCCCCTGGCGGACGCGCTGCGCGACATCGCTGCGCGGACGCAGCGTCCCGGCCTCGCGCTGCTGCTCACCGACGGTTATGATCCCGACGGATTGCGTGCCGGTTTGTCAGCACTTGCTGGGCGCGGCCACGAAGTGGTGCTGCTGCACCTGCTCACCCCCGACGAACTCGATCCCACGCTGCGCGGCGACCTCCGCCTGGTGGATGCCGAAACCGGCGACAAACGCGAGGTCACGGTCGATGGCGCGGCGTTAGATGCCTATCAACGCCGCCTGGCAGACTGGCAGGCCGAATTGCGCGCGCTCGCCGGCAAGCACGGGGGACGCTACGCCATGCTGCGCACCGGCGTTCCCCTGCGGCGGATGCTGTTGGAGGATTTGCGGAAGGCGCGTATTATCGGTTAGGGCATCGAGAAAAAAGGAAGATGCTATGGATTTGTGTAAAGCAGTTGAATTTGTCAGGAGTGCAGGTAATGAGGTGGAACAAGCGCGACTCAAGTACCTCCTAACAAATGAACATCCCGCGCAAGATGCGGTGAACAAACTTTTCTCCGAGCAGCGATCAGATGGTGGCTGGTCGCCGTTTTGGGCACAGGACTACAGTTCACTTGACGCAACTTGTTTTTGGTTAGCCCAGGCTGAGCAAATGGGTCTGACTGGATCAGAAACTGCTATTATGCGTGCGGTCGACTTTCTGGCTGGACGTCAGTCGCTGGACGGAAGTTGGGAAGAAGACAAGGAAATTGCCAGTTTCGCGCCGACGTGGGCTAGGCCGGGCGATTTGTCTGCCAGACTTTATCTGACGGCTAACTGCGGACTGTGGCTGGCACTTTTTGGAGATACAGATCGGGTTGCTTTGAAAGCGGCCAACTATCTCCAACTGCATCTGAATCAAGGTGGGCATTTGCCAAGTTATTTGCATACCCACTGGCTGGCTGGTGGTTTGTGGTACAGGTTGGGTTGGTATAAGTCAGCAGAGCGTGTCTTTGAATACCTTGATACGCAGATGCCTGATTTGGACGCAAGTCATTTGTCATGGCTTATAATGACGGTGTGTGCAGCGGGGAGTCCACCAGATTACCCTTTGGTGGATAAAGCCGCTTCGTTACTGGAGCAAAGTCAACAGGATGATGGACGTTGGCCGAGTGAAGATGGCCCAGGCCAAGATGTTCACTCGACGCTAGAAGCCTTGCGAGCGTTATGGCTTTGTGGATGGATAACAAAGCTGGATTCGATGATTTGATGGCAGAGATTACTGATCTTGCCTCTGCATTGCGTTGGGCAAGCTCTTTGCTCGCCGTGCACATTGATCGCCCACAGACAGAGGCGGAATTGCTCCTGGTGCATCTCCTGAATCAGCCTCGCACCTATCTGTGGGCGCATCCGGAAGCCACACTGACCCCACAACAAGCCGCCGACTACGCCGCGTGCGTGCAGCGCCGCGCCGCCGGTGAGCCGCTGCCTTACATCACCGGGCAGATTGAGTTCTTCGGCTTGACCTTCACAGTGACGCCGGATGTGCTCATTCCCCGTCCGGAGACGGAAATGCTGATAGAGGCCGCGCTGGATTGGTTGGAGGCGCATCCCGACGCCGTTGCCGTGGATGTGGGGACCGGCTCCGGCTGCATCGCCGTGACGTTGGCGGTCCATGTGCCGTCGCTGCGACTCTACGCGACCGACATCTCGCCTGCTGCGTTACAGGTGGCGCGCGCCAACGCGAGACTGCACAGTGTCGCGGAGCGCATCACGTTTCTCGCAGGCGATTTGCTCACGCCGCTGCTCGAACCGGTGGACCTCATCGTCAGCAATCCGCCCTATGTCGCCGATGACGAATGGGACGCGCTGCCCCTTTCCGTGCGGCAGGAACCCCGGACAGCACTGCTCTCCGGCGTAGATGGCCTGGATGCGATTCAACGGCTGCTGGCGCAGGCCCAGACCCGGCTCGCGCCCGATGGCCTGATGCTGGTCGAAATCGGCGAGCGGCAAGGCAAAGCGGCCCAGGCGCTTGCCCAGGCCGCTTTCCCCAAAGCCGATGTTGTGATCCTCCCTGACCTCGCCGGGAAAGATCGGGTCCTTAAAATCGCGTTGGCGTAACGACTTTACCCAATTAGGACGCGGATTTTCGCCGATTCACGCTGATCGTTTTATCAATCTGCGAAAATCAGCGTGAATCGGCGTCCGGCGTCTTGTTGAAATCTGTTCGGTAATAGATGTGTTATTCCGCCCACTTGATGAACCCCGGCAAGAACGGCGTCACCAGATCGGGGTGCTGCGGCAGGACGCGCACGGTATAGCCGTGCAGGCCGCTCATGGCGCATTGCGCGTCGGCTTCGAACAGGTAAGCCCCGTCGCGTACCCGCTTGACCACGCGCATTGGTGTGGCGCGCCCGTGGGTGATCTCTCCGTTGGGGTTGACCAGCCCGAGATACAATTCTACCGTCACATCCTCAGGCGTAAGTGACCCTAGCTGAACTTCCGCCTGGGCGACGAAGGCATCCCCGACTTTGATCTCTGATGGTAGCGAGCCGTTGACGCTCGCAATGTGGATATGCGACCAGTTTTGCGCGATCCGGCCTTTCCAGGCCGCCAAAGCCTTGGCGCGAGCCAGGTCATTGCTCACCAGCGCCTCGAAGCGCCGGGCGGTGGGGATGTAGAAGCGGTCGGTGTACTCCGCCACCATGCGATTGGTGTTGAAGAAGTGCGAGAGCGCGCCGATGCTGTCTTTCATCCGCGCGATCCACTGGCGGGGCAGGCCGTCGCGGCCTCGCTGGTAGAACATGGGAACCACGTCGCGTTCCAGAAGCTCGTAGAGCGTTTCGGCCTCCACTTGATCCTGGTAATCCGGGTTGTCGTAACTCTCGCGGCATCCGATGGCCCAGCCGACCTCCGGCGTGTAGGCTTCATCCCACCAGCCGTCGAGGATGCTTAAGTTCAGGACGCCGTTGGCTGCGGCCTTCATCCCGCTCGTGCCGCTGGCTTCGCGCGGGCGGCGGGGCGTGTTCAGCCAGATGTCCACACCCTGCAGGATGTAGCGTGCGCTGTTCATGTCGTAATCTTCCAGGAACACAATCTTGGAGCGGAACTCTTCTTGGCGCGCAATGCCGACGATTTTCTGGATCAGTTCCTTGCCTGGGGTGTCGTTGGGGTGGGCCTTGCCGGCGAAGATGATCTGCACGGGGCGCTCCGGGTCGTTGAGCAGCCGCGCCAGCCGTTCCGGATCGCGCAGGATAAGCGCCGCGCGCTTATACGTCGCAAAGCGCCGGGCAAATCCGATGGTCAGCGCCTCCGGATCGAGCGCCTCGTCCGCCGCTTTGATCTCGCTTTGCGAGGCGCCGCGCTGTTCGAGTTGCTTCCGCAGGCGTTGGCGCGCGAAAGACACCAGGCGCTCGCGGCGGCGCTCGTGGGTGCGCCAGAGTTCCTCGGCGGCGATGTGCGTCGCCCGTTTCCATACACTCTGATCCGCCGGTTCCTCGCGCCAGCGCGGCCCCAGATAGCGGTCGTAGAGCACTTTCATATCCCGCGAAATCCACGAGAGAATGTGCACCCCGTTGGTGACATGCGAGATGGGGATTTCATTATGCGGGACGCCCGGCCACAATCCTTCCCACATCTGCCGGGTGACTTCGCCGTGCAGCCGGCTGACACCGTTGGTGTACGCCGACATCCGCAGCGCCAGTATGGTCATACAGAACGGTTCGCTGTAATCGCCGGGATTCTGCCGTCCCAACGCCAGAAAGTCGTTCCAGGGCAATTTCAGTTTGTTGGCGACGTAGTCGCCGAAGTAGTATTCCATCAGCGGAGAGGGGAAGCGGTCGTGCCCGGCAGGGACCGGCGTGTGGGTAGTGAACACCAGCCCGGCGGAGGCGGCCTCCAGGCCTTCCTCAAAGGTCAGGTTGTGGGTGTTCATCATGCAGCGGATGCGTTCCAGCGCCAGAAACGCCGAATGGCCCTCGTTCATGTGGTACACCGTGGGGTCGAGACCGAGTCGCTTCAGCGCGCGATAGCCGCCGATGCCGAGCAGTATCTCCTGCTGGATGCGCAAATCCTGATCGCCGCCGTACAGTTGGTCGGTGATGTCGCGATCCTCGGCGCGGATGTTTTCGGGGATATTGGTATCGAGCAGGTAGAGGTCTGCGCGTCCCACGTCGGCGCGCCAGATGCGCGCGTAGACGGTGCGTCCGGGCAGCTCAATTTCGACGGTGAGCGGTTTGCCTTTCTCGTCAAACAGCGCCCGCAGGGGAAGGTTATCGAAGTGGTTGTTTTCGTAGGCTTCCTGTTGCCATCCGGCCTGATTGAGGTATTGGCTGAAATACCCCTGTTGGTAGAGCAGACCTACACCGACGAGTGGCAGGCCCAGGTCGCTGGCCGATTTGATGTGATCGCCGGCGAGGATGCCCAACCCGCCGGCGAAAATCGTCAGACATTCGGTGATGCCGAACTCTAGCGAGAAGTAGGCGATCAGCGGGTCTTTCGTCTCGCCGTGGGTGCGGGCAAACCAGGCTGTCGCTTTTTCGGCGAGGTGCTCTTCGATATAGCGTGTTGCCCGTTCCAGGTGCGCCATAAAGCCGACGTCTGCGGCAGCGGCCGCAAGGCGGGATTGCTCAATCGTGCCGAGCATCAAGATCGGATTGTGGTTGGTTTTCTCCCACAAATCGCTGTCCAGCCGCATGAAAAGTTCAATGATGTCGTGTCTCCAGGCCCACCGCAGATTGTAGGCCAGATCGAATAAGGGTTTCAGGGGTTCAGGCAGCGCTGGGATGATGGAGAAGGTGCGCATCGGTTTCGGTTTCATACATTCTACTCCTTCATTTTGCTACGCTAATAATGCTTACGGGGGCATTTACATGATACAGACTATCACGATTTGGGCCGAAGGCAAGTTGACGAAAACGATAGGACTGTCGGAGTTGACTAGTTTTGGCGTCGGGTATGGTCTTAAAGGCCAAAAATAAAGAGGGGATGTTTGTGGCGAGACCTTGCTTTGCCACAAACATCCCCTCCGAAAAGCGGCTTTAGCCGCCCTCCTCCTATGGCTGTTAATTGGATAGGCGAGTTGCTTGCAACACCTATTTCTTGATATTCTCAACAATTTCTGCAGCTAAAACAGCCCTCGACTGCCCAAGTCCCGAGTGTTGTATCTTATCAAAAAAACGGGGGAATCACGGCGCAGCCCAGGAATCCTCCAG
>DAIUDK010000143.1:0-12398 GCA_036845725.1 Chloroflexota bacterium | reverse complement strand
ATGCGCGTCACCCGGCCGCGCGCGCCCACCGGCACCTGGCGTAAACATGTGTCGACATACGCGCGTCTGCTCGGCGGGATCGGCACGCCATGCGGACAGCTCACTGGATCGCCCAACAGCGCGGACAGGCGCTCCGTCACCGACTCGGGGGCCGCGTGTTCCAACGCGCCCGCGATCTCGTGGGCCTCGGCCCAGGACACATCGAGCCTGTCCGTGAGAAAACGTTCCCACAGACGATGCCGGCGCAGCAAAGCCAGCGCTACCGCCTCCCCCTGCGCGTTCAATGTGACGCCGCGGTAGGGATAATAGTGAATCCAGCCCTGTTGCGACAGCTTGAGGATCATCTCGTGGATGGAAACTGGCGAAAAACCAAAGTATTCCCCTAACGCTGACAAGGACAGGGGTAACTCAGGACCGCCCCGCAATCTGAAAATGGCTGCCAGGTAATCCTCCACTCGTTCCCGAATTCCGCCTCTGCTTTCCATAGTTGTCCTCTGTAAAAATTATAAGGTATACCTTATAAAAAATTATAACACCGATACTCATAACGTCAAGTCCAATATAACCGATTTTTGACCCGGATTGGAAGTCCCACGATAGCATTTATCTTGCTCTTTCGTAGCGGTGTTATCATATAATTCAAGATTACGGAAACTGAAGATATACTTTAATGTGTGCGCCTTGCCATGCGTACGGCACGCCGCATAGATGACCCTGGTTGAGCGCTGGCGACCAGTTACCGCATTCAGCACAACCGCGCGTTTTTACCATTCCATACCGGGGAGGCTATCAAATGAGCCACGATGTCAACAATGTGACTCACCGCCTATGCTGGTGTGAACTCTTTTGTCAAGCAACTCAGAAAGGAAGCTGAAAGTGCGGGTTCATACTTTTACATACTGCCTTTCTTCGCCAATATGTAAAAGTATTACTCGCTTCTCGCGACCTGGCATTGTCAGAATGTACCAACTGGACATTTTTGACGCAGCTTTAGCCACACCTGAGAAGCCAATGAAGCGATACCCGCATCACTGCCTACTGGATCAGTACAACGGCCGTCACTGTCATCCCGACGATCCAAATTGCAGGTATTTAGGGAAAAGACATAGTAGGACAAAAAGGGCTGTTTTTTGCTAATACCGTCAGAGGCCGAAATCGCTGCTCAACCCTGCTTTTGGCGGCATCGAACAGGATCTAGCAGGGTTTTTGACCCGCCCCACCCCCTGTTTTGGCCCCTGTATGGCGCTATGGCGTGCTCCGGGAACCGCCATCGTCGCAAATTCGCTGTTTACAATGTTACGGTATGGCCGAAACGCAAAACTGTCCGTTTTTTGGTCATACTGGCCTGCGCCGGCCGGGGAAAAGCGACGGCATCAGCGCCACCTGGAACTACTACCCGCGCAAGCTGTTCGTCTTCACCACTTGCGGCGGGTTGCCACGCAGCTTCTACCGGTACCAGAGGTGTACCTCAACGTGACCGAGACGGCCACCGATGACAACAACGACACCCGCGCAAGGTCAAGGAAGTGGCATTGAGTATGCCGTTGGCGGCTTCCAAGGTCCACTTTACGCGCGATGGAGAAGCCTGGACAGCCTGGGAGCGCTATGCCAAAGCGACCAGCTTCGACATCCTCCAAGGAAACGTAGTGGGCAACGATTTCAAGGCCAGCTATGGCCGCCTGGGAACGATGCTCGTCAAGGTCGCCATCATCCTGGCCGCCTTCGACGCCGCCAAGCTGCCGGTGGTCCTGGAAGCATGCCACATCTATCGCGCCCAGCAGGTCGTCGAGGCGTGGCGCAGGAACTTGCACGAACTCTTTGCCAAGATGCGCGAGCTGCACAATGATCGCGATTACAGCGACGGGATCAAGACCGTGTTAGTCAAGGCCGGCCCGGCCTGGGTGACACGCCGGGACTTGCTGCGCGCGCTCAAGGTGAAGTGGTCCGAGGTGGAGCGTCCGCTGGCCGATCTGTTGGCCGGCGGCGAGATCGAACAACAGGAACTCAAGAACACGCGTGGCCCGGCGACGTGGCGGTATCGCCTGGCAACAGAGGAGCGGCAATGAGTTACAGCAATACTGTCTACCAGAAATGGCATTATTCAGGTAAAGGGACAGTTGACAGTAGAGACGGTATTACTGTCAAACTGTCATACTGTCACCACCGCTGTTTTTTCGGTTTTTCGGGTGACAGTATGAATGAGACACAAGTAGTGTTCCTCGCGTTGTTCACGCGGGAGGCGCTGTATGATACCTGGCTGCCAACGATGACTGAGTTCATATGAGACGTGGTGCGTAAATTCTACCGGGACAGCAGGATTGTGTTCCCCGATACCGAGCACGGGGTGAAGGTGAAGTTGAAGGAGCAGGGGCTGCTGTTTCCGGCGGAGAGCGGGCGCGAACCCTTCTTCTACCAGCTTCCCATTGAGGGTCGTCCGCGCGTGCTGCGGATCAGCAATTTTCTTTCTGTTGACACAGAACCCTCTTCCTGAAAACACGTAAAAACCGTGAAATACGTTCACATCATTCACGGATTTCACCGATTTCCCGACTTTTGTAGAAGGGGTAGAGGCTTATAGATAAAGAAAAAACGAATTCAGACGCGTTCCAGGCACAGGGCACGAGGCCATAGTAGGATCGGGAGGGGGTGTTTGTGCCGAGTACCGTTGAGATGGAATGAGGTCGGATAACGAAGAGCCAGTCGTAATTGTGCTGGCTCTTTTTGCGTGTTATACTGATTGCGGAGGACCATACAATGGCTGATCAACCTTCCTATACCCAACTGGTCGCGCAGGTGCTCTCCATGGCATCTGAGCCGTTGACGCTGGATGAAATCTGGGCGCACGTTGCGCGAGTGCGACCTGTGCAGACGAGAAACCCCCGTTCGACTTTGCGGAACGCTCTCAACAGTCTGTCGTTGGCGGCCACATTGGGTGGGCGTCCGGCGCGCTACACGTGGTGGCCCAATCACCTTACCGGAAGCGTCTTCCGCCAACCCTTGAGCGCGGCGGATGTGTCTTCCGGTGGCCTGGTCTTAGGGATCGAGAGCTGGCTGGCCCTCTGGCCTGACTTCTTTGTCGGCGTGCTGCGCAGTGCAGGTGCGGTGACGCTCGAATTGGTGGGCGGGCCAGTCTTGGAGAGCCACATCGAACCTCTGGAGGAGTCCGGTTGGGGGCTGAAACCGATGCCGGCGCTGGCGACGTGGTACCAATACGTGGGGGCTACCCCTGGAGATGCCCTGGTCGTGCGCGTCATTGACATTGCCGCGCGGCGCTATGCTGTGAGTCTGGCGCGGCAAACCGAACGCGATCCAGCAGCAATCGCGGCTCGCAATCGGGCATTGGCCGACGTCGCAGAACGCCTGGCGCGTCAGAGCGCTGATGATATGCCAGATTTCTACCTGATACCTCGCCTGATCGCCAGTGACGTCTACCAACACGCCCTGCCGCCTGAACCCTGGGACAAAGTCTTGCGGGCTGACCTGCGTTTTGTCGTTAACCAAGGACGCAGCGTTTGGCTGGTAGAAAGACTGGTGAATGCATTGGAACGGGAAACGCCGTCATCACCCGACGCCTTCGACGTACCACGTCCTCGCGGGCAATGGCATAAAGCGCGCAGTGAGGTAGAGCGCCGGGCGTGGGCGGAGTATTTCTTCAGCCGAGGCATGGACTACCGGTGGGCCGGCTATGCAGTCACAGATGAAGCCTACTATCGCGCCGCCGTGCGACTCGATCCGGGTCACGCCGACGCCTGGGTGCATATTGGGAATCGCCGCTTCAGTGAAGGATTGCTGCTTGAGGCGCTGGACGATTACCGGCGCGGGCAGGCGGCGGCTGAAGCGCGGACGATCGGCGATCCTGCTACGTATACACGTCCTTTCTGGGGCGATTTGGACTCGCGGCCCTTTATGCGCGCATTGCACGGGCAGGGACTATGTCTATGGCGGCTTGGGCAAACAAAGAAGGCGTGCGAGGTCTTTGGCTGGATGCTGACCTTGAATCCTAACGATAACCAGGGCGCGCGATTCTTGCTGCACGATCTCGACGAGGGGTTGAGTTGGGAAGAAAGCGTGGCCCGCGAAGAGCAGGACCAGTGATGTAGGATTAGGTAATGGCGGTTTGTCGAGTTATAGCGGACTTGCCACAACTTTTTTTCGATGCTACAATGGTTTCTTGAAGGCACTATGCTTTCAAGTGTGATATATCCTCAACAAGCCGTAGGCTTGCAAGCATTGCGTAAGAGGTGCAAATGGCAGAGCATTTCATTTCAGTCAAGCAGGCCAGCGAGCAGTCCGGCTATTCGTCATCCCACATTCGCAATCTATTGAGCAAAGGCGTGCTCGATGGACAGAAGTTCGCCAATGTATGGATGGTTGACTGCCAATCGCTGGAAGCGCACAAGGCGGCGATGGCGCAATTGGGCGCGAAAAAACATGGCGCGTGGGCGGCGACTCCTGCTGTGGTCGAGGCATCACGCTGATGACAGAAACTAAACCCTACTATAGCACTTTCGCCGGCAAAGGCGCCCGGCTTCCTGAGATGAAAGCCGTGTTGCATGCGTTGGACGCCGGCCAGACGATAGATCAGGCGCGCCAGTCAGTCATCGAGGAAGACTTGCTCGACAGCGGCACACGCAAGAGCCGTGAGACCGTGTGGAAAGAGGCTTATCGTCGCTATATGAGTGGACGCAGTGACGCGCATATAGCCACGCTAGCGCGGATGGTGACAAGCAGCACCGATGCGCTGACGCAAAATTTGGTGTTGTTCTACGAATATTGCCAGATGGATACGTTGCTCTACGATTTAACCGCCGATTGTACCTATACCCTCTATCACAATGCCCGTACAACGATCGGTAAAGTGGAAATTAATGAATGGCTCACACAGCAAGAGTCCGAGCATCCCGAACTAGCACAGTGGTCACTCCCAGTGCGCGGGCGATTGGTGAGTAGCTATCTTGCTACGATCCGCGATTTTGGCCTCGTAACGGGGGCCAAGCAAAAGGAATTCTACAAACTTTACGTGCCGCGCGCAGCCTTCGTCTACGCGCTCTACCACCAGAAAGAACGCGGCATCGAGGGAAAAGCGTTGATCGAGTCCCCGGATTGGCGGCTGTTTTTGCTGAGCGAGGAGGACGTGCGCTTTATGCTGGAAGACGCGGCCAAAGGCGGCTTTGTCCATTTCCGCTACGCCGGCGATATTTACGATTTGCGCTTTATCTATAACGACTTGCGCGAGGTGGTGGATGTCCTCACTGCAGGATAAGTTCGTGGAATTGGAGCGCCTGCTCCTGAAGGATCGGGAAACGCTGGCCTTGCACGCGGGCGTCCCTTTTCTGTTGCTGATCTATGACCCGGAAGCGGAACGCAGTTGCCGTGAGGAGCAAGCGCACCTGCGCGTCAAACTCACGGACGCCGGCCTGAACGTGTGCGAACTCTCCGTCAAGACGTTTATCTTCGACCATTATGCCGCAATCGGTCTGCTGGATGCGATCTTCGAGAAGGAGCAGCACCAGCCCGACCCCGTGTACCGTGACCTTGCCAAACATTACCGCCCTGCGCTGGTGCAGCATATCATCGAGACGGCAGAGCAATTGCCGGCAAACGATACCGTTATCTTCCTCACCGATGTGGTGCACCTGTATCCCTTTGTGCGGGTAGCGAATTTGCTGGAAGACCTGGAAAACCGCGTGCAACCGCCGTTGGTCGTGTTCTATCCCGGCGTGGAGATCGACGGCGAGTTGCGCTTCCTGGGCCTGGAAAACGCCGACGGCCCGCATACCAAGTATCGCGCGAGGAGAATATGAGCGGAGTAGACAGTAGACAGTAGATAGGGGCGGCTCATTCCGACCCCGTCTACCGTACAAGGAGCATTATGACGCAAATTCAGGACTTATTCGTTTACCCGATTCAACGTGAGATTACGACTGTCATCAAGATGGATGATCTGCGGGCGCAGGAGATTGAGCAGGAGCTGAGCGAGTACGTCGTCACCGATGCGCTGGAGGAGCTGCTAATCGAATTCCTGGAACGTTACGCTGAGACGCGAACGGGCCAGACCGACCGCATCGGGGTGTGGATATCGGGTTTCTTTGGCTCCGGTAAGTCGCACTTTGCCAAGATTCTGAGTTATTTGCTGGAAAACCGCGAGATCGGCGGGCAGACGGCGGTGGAGCGGTTTCGGATGCGCGTGGTGGATTCGCCGCGCCGGGGCGACATCGAGCGCCTGTTGCACCAGGCGACGCGCTTCATCCAGACCGAGGCTATCGCGTTCCAGATCAAGACGGAAGAAGAATTGATGGTAGGGGACCTGGACGGAACGGACGGCAAGCGCGACTGGCTGCAAGCCAATCACATCTCGACCATTCTGTACCGTCAATGGTTGCGGCGACGCGGATTCAGCACGACGTTGTGGGTGGGACGCTTGGAGCAGCAGTTGAGCGAAATGGGCGTCTACGATGCCTTCACGGCGAAGGTGGCCGAATTGGAAGGGCTGCCCTGGGAGGATCGACGCGAGCACGAGATGGTTGTGCGCGATGCCGCCGTGCGCGCGCTGTGCGCGATCTTGCCCGACCGCTATCCCACCGCTGAACGCGCCTCGAAGGCCATTGACGACATCCAGGCCGATCTGCGGATGGGGCCTTCGATTCTGGCGAAGGAACTGGCGAAATGGGTGGAGGAACAGCGCCGCAGCGCGGGAGAGAAAGCGCCGCACCTGGTCTTCATCATTGACGAGATGGGGCAGTTTATCGGCGACAGCAACCAGAAGCTGCTGGAACTGCAATCCATCGCCGAAGCCTTTGCCACCCACGGGATGGGCCGGCTCTGGCTGATCGTGACGGCGCAGGAAGCTCTGGAAGAAATCGTGCAGGACGCCCTGCGCCGCGAGAACGAGTTCGACAAGATCCGCGACCGCTTCAACTTGCGGTTGGTGCTGACCTCCGAGAACATCGAGACGGTACTCGAGGAGCGCATCCTCAAGAAGAAAGAAAGCCGGTTGCCTGAACTAGAACATCTATACCACGGTGCGAGCGGCAATATCGGAATGGTCTGCACCTTGTTGGGCGCGAATCGCCCGCTGCCGCAGGCGGATATGGGGCGTTTTGTGGCGGATTACCCCTTCCCGCCCTACCAGTTGGCGATCTTGCAGCAGATTTTCGCCGCCGTGCGCACGCGCAGCAGCGAGAAGGAAAAGATCGAGGGGACGGAGCGCAGCCTGATCGGTGTGACCCAGGCAGTGTTGAAATCCCCAGCCACGGGCTTTGCCGCCGCGCCGCTAGGCCGCCTGGTGGCCTTCGACGAAATCTACGATCAGATCGAATCGGAACTGCCGAGCATCGACCGCCGCACGATTGACGAGGTGCAGGTGAGCGACAGTCCGGCCCTCGCCAAACGCATCCTCAAGGCGCTGTATCTGATCCAAAAACTGGAATGGGTGCCCTGCACGCCGGAAAACCTGGCACGGCTGCTCGTCAACCATGTGGACGATCCGGCGCGGCCGTTCAGCGCGCTGCGCCAGCAGGTGAGCGCCAGCCTCAAGGTGCTGGACGACGCGAACTACGTGGCGGAGCGCGACGGGCAGTACGAATTCCTCTCCGGCGTCAAGAAAGACATCGAGATGGACATCGCCGCCGTCTCCGTGAAGGTCAACGATCAGCGGCGCGAGGTCAAGAAGTACCTGCGGCTGGTGCTGGACTTCCCGCGCTTGAACTACCAGGGCCTCCGCTGGTTCGACGTGGCCGTGCGCGGCGATGACGAGGTGATCCGCGACAAGGGCGACGTAACGGTGCAAGTGTATTCGCCGCTGTACGTCTCCGCGACCGGCCTGACCCGCGACGAGGTGCAGCAGCGCAGCTACGGCGACGAGCGCACGCTCTACTGGCTGCCCGCGCCCGCCGACGCGCTCTACCGCGAGCTGGGCAAGCTGATCCAGACCGACACAGTAGTCACACGTCGCAGCGGACGGCAAGATAAAAGCCCGGAAGAGGATCGCATCCTCTTTGAAAAGCAGCGCGATCTGGGCAACGCACAGCAGCGGATTCAGACGATGCTGCGCCAGAGCCTGGTGGATGGCGTGATCCTCTACAACGGGGAAGCGCACGAACTCGCCGGGCGCACGGGCAACCTGACCACGATTTTTACCCGCGAGGTCTCCGCCGTGATCCCCCACGTCTACACCCGCTTCGAACCGGCGGCGGTGCGCGTGAATGAGAAGAGCATCGAGCAGGCGCTGACCGTCAAAGATACTCAGCTTGCCGATATCGAAGCCGACCTGCATCTCTTCGACGACGCGGCGCGGCTCAACCGGCATACACCGGTGGTGAACGAGATGTTGGAGGAACTGCGCCTGCGCACGCGGGCCGGCGACCCTTGCGACGGCAAGACGCTGACGGACTTCTTCGAGAGCGTGCCCTACGGCTGGGACCCCACGTTGGTGCGCATCGTGTTGGCGGCGATGTTCCGCGTGGGCGTAGTGAGCCTCAAGTACGAGGGGCGCGCCTACACGGATTACAAGGCCACCCGCGCGCGGGAACTGCTCACGCGGGCGCTCGATTTCCGCAAGACCGAATTCCTCTACGACCCGCAGGAAGGGCTGACCCCGGCGGAGCGCAAGCAAGCGCAACAGGCCCTAGACCGCGTCTTCCACCGCCGCGAGCCGGACACGGTGAATATCATGGCGACGGCGTTGGAGGAAGAACTGGTCAAACTCCAACAGGAGAACGCCGAGCAGCGCATCCTGGCGGAGCAGGCCGGTTTGCCGCTCAAGGCGCTGTTGCGCGAGGGCCAGACCGTGATCCAGGACATCCAGCAGCAGCCCCAGGCCGACCGGCGGCTGAAGGCGTTGGTGCAGCACGTGGAGACCCTGAAACAACTCAAGGAGTACCAGCAGAAAATCAAGGAGTTCCGCGAGGCCGGACGCCCCGCCGAATACCGCCGCGCCCGCGCTCTAATGGAAGCCGTAGCGCGCGGGCAGCGCGTGGCCCCGGCCCTGGCCGAACCGGAGGTCAACGGCTGGCTGGAAGAACTGCGCGCCATCGAAACCCACGGTGAGTTGGTGGAGAAGTGGGGGACGTTCGCGCAGAACCTGCACCCGCTGCTACACCGCTATCAAACGGTCTACGAGGCGTTGCACGCCGAGCGCCAGGCTGCCTACGCGGCGGTCAAAGCCGAGCTGGACGCGCTCACCATCCCCACCGAGTCGCTGGCGGATCGCCTCTGCGCCGGGCCGGTGACGTGGGGCGCGGGAGACCTGACCTGTCCCGCGTGCGGCACTGCGTTGGAGACGCTGTACTACCAGATTCAGTCGGCGGCGCAGGAGCAGGGAAGGCTGGTAGCAAGTAGCAGAATAACAGGGAACGAGGAAGAGGGAGACTCGGAGCAGGTGGTGGTGTATTTGCAGCAGGCGATTTTGACGCGGGAGGTTGCGGATGAGGCGGCGTTAGAAGCCGCCCTCTGTGAATTGCGCCGGGCGGTGGAAGCAGGATTGCAGGCCGGGAAGAAAGTGGTGTTACGGTGATACAGACAAGAATTGAAAGGATGAGTGCATGACACACGATTATCCCGAAGCTGTTGCGCACCTGCTGACGCTGGGAGAGATTGAGTGGCACGCGGACTGGGCCGACTATGCCGCGTTGGGCATCGGGCCGGAGCATATTCCGGCGCTGATCGAGTTGGCGGTGGATGAAGACCTTTACACGGATGATTGGGATTTTCCAGAACCCTGGGCGACCGTCCACGCCTGGCGCGCGCTCGGCCAGTTGCGCGCCGAGGAAGCCATCCCCGCGCTGAGTACACTGCTGCCGCGCGCGGACGAATATCTCGATGAGCTGATTAGCGAGGAACTGGCCTCGGTCTTCGCGCGCATCGGCCCGGCTACGTTACCCGCTTTACGCGATTATTTCACCACCGCGACGCACGGGATGTGGTCGCGCAGCGCCAGCATCAACGCACTGGTTGAACTGGTGCGGCAGTTCCCCGATTGCCGGGCCGCTGTGGTCGAAATTCTCACCGCGCAGTTGGCCCATTTCGCGGAGCAGGACCGCAATCTGAATGCGCTGATGGTGTCTGCCTTGTGTATTGACCTCGGCGCGGTGGAAGCGGCAGCGGTGATCGAAGCTGCTTACACCGCAGGACAGGTTGATTTGATGGTGCTCGGAGATTGGGAAGATGCGCAAGTTTACCTGAGATTGTTACCGGAACGCCAGACGCCCGCGCCCAACTACATGCTCACGGAACATCCCGAATGGGTTGAAATACAACAAGGCCTGGAGGGATTCAGGCAAAGGCTGCGCAGTGGAATAGCCATCGTACCGCCCGAGGCGGAATCCCGACAGGCTCAGATTGAACAACAAGTGCGTGAACAGACGCGCCACATACGCACGCAGGAAAAGAAAGCCCGCACCAAACGCAAAGCGGCGAAAAAAGCCCGCCGCCAGAATAGGTAACGTATACTATGGACTCATCCACCAAATCCGCCATTAAAGCCCTCGTCCTTACCCTCCGCCACACGCTTGAGGACGAACTGACGCTCGCGCTGAAGCGCTACGGCATCTTCACCGACCAGAAGTGGACGCCAGACGCGCCGCCCGACCGTCTGACGGACGCCGCCGAGCGCGAGGCGTGGCGGCGCATCGTAACGGTAATCCGGCGCGGAACGCAGGAAGGGCGCACGCTGCCCCAGGCCAGCGCGGATTACGTCCGCGAGGCCGCTTTCACGCTGCTCAACCGGCTCGTGGGTCTCAAGTGCCTGGAAGTGCGCGGCATCATCCCGGAGATCATCACCACGCGCGACATCTACAGTGGACGCAGCCAGGCGCACCGCGACTACCGCGACGCCCACCCCCGCGAGGCCCGCGCCGCCGATGACGCGTTGCCCGCCGCCATTCAGGACGCCTGCCGCCAGGTCAACGCCGACCTCATCGGCTACCTCTTCGATCCCGACGACGATTACAGCCTGCTGTGGCCGCGTTACGCCGTGCTCAAGGACTGCATCGCCCGCATCAACGCCCTTGAAGAGATCATCTGGCGCGAGGACGAGATCATCGGCTGGCTCTACCAGTTCTACAACGCCGAGGAGAAGGTGGCAGTGCGTCGGCGCGGCAAGCCGCAGACCCCCCACGACGTCGCCGTCATCAACCAGTTCTTCACCCCGCGCTGGGTCGTCAAATTCCTCGTCGATAACACCCTGGGCCGCCTCTGGCTAGAAATGCACCCCGATTCCGCGCGCGTCCGCGCCAAATGCGATTATCTTGTCCCTGAAGTATTGGCGGATCGGCAAATCAGCGAATCAGCGAATCAGCGAGAAGGTGAAGCTCCAACTCCTAACTCGCAACTCGATCCCACTTCCCCCATCAACAATCCCGCCGCCCCACCGCGTCGCGCCGCCAAACCCGTCACCGACATCCGCCTGCTGGACCCCGCCTGCGGGACGATGCACTTCGGCCATTACGCCTGCGAAGTCTTCGCCGAAATGTACCGCGACTCCCTCGATCACGGTTGGCCCATCCAAAATCCAAAATCCAACATCCAAAATCACGAAATCCCCTCCCTCATCCTCCAGCACAACCTCTTCGGCGTAGACATTGACCGGCGCGCGGTGCAGTTGGCGGCGTTGAGCCTGTTTATGAAGGCGCGGACGCTGCACCCGGAGGCGCAGGTGCGGCAGGTGAACCTGGTGTCCGCCGACGCGACGCTGCCCGATTCTGGCGTGCGCGAACAATTCCTGGCCCGCTACAAGGACGCGCCCCGCGTGCAGAAAGCGTTTGCCCAGGTCTTGGCGGATATGGACCACGTGGCGCAGGTAGGCAGCCTGCTGCGCGTGGAGGAACGCCTGCGCGCGCTACTCACCGAGGCTGGTTACGCGCTGAGCGAGACGGGCGAGCTGCGTCCCCGCCCGCAGCGGACGATCCCCGGCCTGGAAGCGCCCGTGCGCCAACTCGAACTGGGCGAGCAGCCCAATGCCGGCAGCGGGTGGACGCCCGGCTACACGTTGGCCGGCCTGCGCGACGACCTGCGCGCCTTTGCCCGCGACGCCCTCCAGGAGCACGACCTCAACGCCCAACTCTTCGCCGCCGAAGCCGACAAAGCCGTGCGCCTCCTTGATGTTTTTATAGATGATTATGATGTTGTAGTAATGAATCCACCATACGGAGCAGGTTTAAATGAAGCTGATTCTTTGCTAAAACAGCTTTACCCCAATACCTATAACGATCTCTATTCCATGTTTGTCGAACGGGGCTTATCTTTGACTCAGAAAAGCAAGGGCTACGTTGGAGCGCTTACTTCTAGGACTTTTATCCGACTTACAACTTTCCAGAAATTTAGAGAGAAAATATTACTCAGTGAAAGTATCTTATCAATAATCCGGGGGAGACAAACTCCCGCCGAAGGCACTTGCCGAA
>DAIUDK010000142.1:0-12446 GCA_036845725.1 Chloroflexota bacterium | reverse complement strand
GCGCAAACGGCGACATACCGTTTGCCGGGATAGTCATAGGATGCGAAGCTACTAGAAGCGTTTACAGGTATGTTGCGTATGCGACTGGCGATGCGGGGGTAGAAATTCTCAATGATAGTTTGGCCGCTAAATACCCGGTAATCATACAAAACGTTCATGATAGCCCCAATGCGGCGTATTTAGTTGCTGAGTCTATGCGTGTGAAATTGTGCGGTTGTGTACCACAAAAAAGACTGTTAGATCGAGATAGAGTGTGGGTGATAAATTACCGAAAAGCTTTTTCATTGTTTCCGTGACGTGAAAACCAGGATGTCAAAAATGGTGGTGTGAGTATGATTGTTGGTTCAGGAGTAATGTAGGTAATGACTGATAGAGTAACGCAGTTGCGGCAATACAGTTTGGACGCCGTCCCTACGCTTTCGAGTGAGCGGGCGGAGTTGATGACGGCGTTCTACCAGACGTGCGACAATGCGGTTTCTTCGCCGGTGCGGCGGGCGCTGGCGTTTCAGTATTTGCTGGAACACAAGGCGATCTACATCCACCCCGGCGAGTTGATCGTCGGCGAGAAAGGCCCCGCGCCCAAAGCGACGCCGACCTATCCCGAATTGTGCTGCCACACGTTGGCCGATCTCGATATCCTCGACGCGCGGGAGAAAATTCCGTTTGCCATCAGCCCGGAGACGCGCCAGGTGTACGCCGACACGCTTATCCCCTTCTGGCAGGGGCGCACGATGCGCGAGCACATCTTCGCGACGATGACACCCGAATGGAAGGACGCCTACGACGCCGGCATCTTTACCGAGTTCATGGAGCAGCGTTCGCCGGGCCATACCGTGCTGGACGATAAAATCTACCGCAAGGGGATGCTCGATTTCAAGGCTGACATTGGGGCCGGTCTGACCACACTAGACTACTTGGGCGATCCCGAAGCCGCCGCCAAACGGGAACAACTCACCGCGATGGCGATTGCGGCGGACGCGCTGATCCGCTTCGCCGAGCGCCACGCGGGGAAGGCGCGCGAACTGGCGGCGCAGGAGGCTGATCCAGCACGCCGGTGCGAACTGGAGCGCATCGCCGAGATCTGCACGCATGTGCCCGCGCATGCGCCCCGCGATTTCTGGGAGGCGCTGCAATACTACTGGTTCGTCCACCTGGGCGTGACGATAGAACTGAATCCGTGGGACTCGTTCAATCCCGGTAAGCTCGACCAACACCTTGAGCCGTTTTACCGGCAGGGTTTGCAGGATGGGACGCTGACCCGTGACCAGGCCGAGGAGTTGTTGCAGTGTTTCTGGATCAAGTTCAACAACCAGCCGGCGCCGCCCAAGGTGGGAGTGACGGCGGCGGAGAGCGGCACGTACACCGACTTCGCCCAGATCAACGTCGGCGGGGTGCGCCCGGACGGGACGGACGGCGTCAACGAGGTCACGTATCTGATCCTGGACGTGGTCGAGGCGATGCGCCTGTTGCAGCCTAGTTCGTCCATTCAGGTGAGCCGCGAGAACCCCGACGCCTTCATCAAGCGGGCGGGGCGCATCATCCGCACGGGGTTTGGGCAGCCGTCGGTGTTCAACACGGAGACCGTCGTCGCGGAGATGCTGCGCGCGGGCAAAAGTCTGGTGGACGCGCGCTGCGGCGGGACGAGCGGCTGCGTGGAGACGGGTGCATTCGGCAAGGAGAACTACAACCTGACCGGGTATTTCAATCTGCCAAAGGTGCTCGAAATCGCGTTGCACAATGGCGTCGACCCGCGCACGGGCAAGCAGCTCGGCCCGCGCACCGGCGATCCGCGCGCGTTTGCGAGCTTCGAGGAGCTGTTCGCCGCCTTCGAAACGCAGCTCAATTACTTCGTGGACGTGAAAATCCAGGGGAATCACACGATTGAGCGGCTGTACGCGCACTATATGCCTGTGCCGTTCCTGTCGCTGCTGATCAGTGATTGCATCGCCAGCGGCAGGGATTATCACGACGGCGGCGCGCGGTACAACACGTCGTACATCCAGGGTGTGGGGTTGGGTTCGATCACGGACGCGCTGGCGGCGATCAAGTATCACGTGTTCGATGCACAACCAACGTTTGCGGCGGAGTATGCGCCGTTCGCGGCGGCGCTGGATTGTGATCCAGCGCAAGCGGGTATGGGGCCGGTGACGATGGACGAACTGCTCGACGCGCTGGCGCACGACTTCGCCGGGTACGAGCGTTTGCGGCAACGACTGCTCAACCGCACGCCGCGCTACGGCAACGACGATGATTACGCCGATTCGGTGATGCGTGCTGTCTTCGAGGCGTACTTCAAGGTCATTGACGGGCGGCCCAACACGCGGGGCGGCGCGTATCACATCGACCTGCTGCCGACGACGTGCCACGTCTACTTCGGCAGCGTCACCGGCGCGACCGCCGACGGGCGCAAGGCGTGGACGCCGCTCTCGGAGGGCATCTCGCCGGTGCAGGGCGCGGACCGGCGCGGGCCGACCGCCGTCATCAAGTCCGCCGCCAAGATGGATCACGTCCGCACGGGCGGCACACTGCTCAACCAGAAGTTCACGCCGTCGATCTTGCGGGACGAGGCCGGGCTGGATGGGCTGGTGGGGCTGATTCGCGGGTATTTCGCGCTGGGCGGGCATCACGTGCAGTTCAACGTGGTGGATGCGGCGACCTTGCGCGCCGCGCAGCGCAACCCGGAGCAGCACCGCGATCTCATCGTGCGCGTCGCCGGATACAGCGACTACTTCTGTGATCTCGGCAAGGCATTGCAGGACGAGATCATCACCCGCACGGAGCATACAGGATTTTAAGCGCTGAGGCTGATAATTTTCTCAACGGATTGAACGGATTTTAACGGAAGGATTTTCCGTTCTCTCCGTTGAATCCGTTGAGATAATCTTAGGAGGACACAAGATGCACGTTTCGACGATGAGGAGTTTGCACGCGCGATGGCGGACGCTGCCGGTAGGTAAGGTGAAGCTGACCGATGGATTCTGGGCCGAGAAGCAGGCGATCAATCGCCGGGTGAGCCTGCGGCACGGCTACCGGATGTTGGGGCAATCCGGCAATCTCAACAACTTGCGGCTGGCGGTCGGCGCGGGGGAAGGGGCGTATCGCGGGCCGGTGTTTATGGACTCCGACGTGTACAAGTGGCTGGAGGCCGCATCCCTCGACCTGGCGAATGACGCCGACCCGGAGTTGGAGGTGCTGGTGGATGAGGTCATCGCGCTGGTGGCGGCGGCGCAGCAGCCGGATGGCTACATCAACTCGTATTATCAGGTTCACAAACAGCCGGAAGACCGCTGGACGAATCTGGATCACGATCACGAGTTGTACTGCGCCGGGCATCTCTTCGAGGCGGCGGTGGCGCATCACCGGGCCACGGGCAAGCGGGATTTGCTCGACGTGGCCTGTCGCTTCGCCGACTGCATCGACGGTATCTTCGGGCCGGGCAAGCGCGACGGCGCGCCGGGCCACCCGGAGATCGAATTGGCGCTGGTAGAACTGTACCGCGAGACCGGCGAGCAGCGCTATCTCGATCTGGCGGTCTTCTTCATCGATGCGCGCGGCAAGGGGCGGATGCGCGGGTACGGGCGTTGGGGCGCAGCGTATCACCAGGATCACGTCCCCGTGCGCGAGGCGTCGGAAGTGGTCGGGCACGCCGTCCGCCAGCTTTATCTCACCGCCGGCGTCACCGATGCGTATTTGGAAACCGGCGAGCCGGCATTGATGGACGCACTGTTGCGGCTCTGGCACGACGCGACGGCGCGTAAAATGCACCTCACCGGCGGCTACGGCGCGCGGCATGAGGGCGAAGCCTTCGGGCACGCCTACGAATTGCCGAGCGACGAGTGTTACTGCGAGACCTGTGCCGCGATTGCCGCGATGATGTGGAACTGGCGGATGCTGCTGGCGACGGGCGATCCGCGCTATGCCGACACGCTGGAACGCTCGCTCTACAACGGCTTCCTGAGCGGCGTTTCGCTCGATGGGCAGCGGTACTTCTACGTGAATCCCTTGCAGAGCCGGGGCGGGATCGCGCGCCCGGAGTGGTACGGCTGCGCGTGCTGTCCGCCAAACGTGATGCGCCAGATCGCGCTCGTCGGCAATTACATGGCAACGACAGATGAAACGGGCATTCAGGTGCATCAATATGCTTCGGCGACGATTGATGCGGCGTTGGGGGACGAGCGTGTGGTTTTGCAGATGGACACGCGCTATCCTTGGGAGGGTCACGTGCGCGTCACCGTCGCGGAGACGGGTGACGCCGAGTGGACACTGGCGTTCCGCGTTCCCGGCTGGTGCACCCACGCCGCATTGTGGCTCAACGGAGAGATTCTCGCGGGCGGGGCGAGCGACGGGAATTACGTGACCCTGACACGGGTCTGGCAGCCCGACGATGTGGTACAACTCGATCTGGAGATGCATCCCCGGCTCACTGCGCCCAACCCGCGCGTGGACGCGATCCGGG
This sequence comes from Chloroflexota bacterium, assembly GCA_036845725.1. GTDB lineage: Bacteria > Chloroflexota > Anaerolineae > B4-G1 > SLSP01 > DSWT01. Next base: position 7,990 of record DAIUDK010000142.1, on the reverse strand, counting down.
GTAGCCTTGCCATTGAGCGTGGACCACTGGTCTACTGCCTTGAGGAGGAGGATCAGGATGCGGGTGTGGATCTGCTTGACGTGCGCCTTTTGCCTGATGCGGAATTAGAGACTGTGTGGCGTGACGACCTGCTCGGCGGCGTGGTCACGGTGACGGCGGAGAGCTATGTGGCGGATGTGAGGGATTGGGAGGCCGCACTCTACCGGCCTGCGCTCGTGCCGGAGACGTCCGCGCGTCCGGTCAAGCTGATCGCCATGCCCTACTACGCCTGGGCCAATCGCACGCCAGGCGCGATGCGGGTCTGGATTCCAATGCATTAGGAGATCAACTTGAAAATCTACATCAGCGCGGATATTGAGGGGGTTACGGGAACAACAGACTGGGACGAAACCGAGAAAGGCGAGCCGGCTTACGCGGAATTCCGCGAGCAGATGACGGCGGAGGTCGCCGCCGCTTGCGAGGGCGCGCTGGACGCGGGCGCGACAGAAATCTGGGTCAAGGACGCCCACGATTCGGCGCGCAACCTGATCGCTGCCAAACTCCCGCAGGAGGTCAAGCTTGTTCGCGGGTGGTCCGGGCATCCTTTTAGCATGGTCGGTGGACTGGATGAAACCTTTCAGGCCGCGATGATGATCGGCTACCACGCGCCGGCGGCGTCGGACGCCAATCCGCTGGCGCACACGATGAACAGAGGAATCACGTCCCTCAAAATCAACGATCAACTCGCGTCGGAGTTTATGCTGCACACTTATGCCGCATCGCTCAAACACGTGCCGGTTGTCTTTGTCTCCGGGGATGCCGGGCTATGCCGTCACGCGCAGGCGTTCAATCCGCACATTGGAACGTGCGCAGTCAAGGAGGGCGTCGGCAATTCCACAATCAATATCCACCCGCTGCGCGCCTTGCAGGCAATCCGCGAAGGCGCGCAACAGGCCCTCACCGGCGATTTGTCCCGCTGTCTGGTTCCGCTACCGGAACACTTCCACGTCGAAGTCTGCTATCGCAATCACGCGAGCGCCTACCGTGCTGCGTTCTTCCCAGGCGTGAGGGCGGAAGGGCCGCACACGGTTAGTTTCGATACTGCGGATTACTTCGAGGTCTCGCGGATGTTGATGTTTGTGCTGCGTTAACGGAGAGCGTTCACTTCTACCGCTTGTTGCGCCTCTTGCTATGCAATCTGTGTAAAAACATCTGGCCTTTGTTCTGCTATCCGCAATAGCGCCAGGGCCGGGCCACTGGGTTTGCGCCGTCCTTGTTCCCAATCTTGTACCGTGCGCAAACTGACACCCATTAACCCCGCAAAAGCCGCTTGCGATAACTGTAATTTCGCGCGGATCACTTGCGGCGCAGAAGGCGCTTGCAGCGTATAGGTATGCAAAGCTTTTATGCCAGCCTTGTGTGCTTTTATCTCTCGAATGCCCTCGAGAATTTCTTCTCCAATATTGCGTTCAGTCTTCACTTATTTCCCTCGCTATTTGTCGTAATATATGCCCGGGGATGTTGGTTATTTCGCTCTTGCCGTAGATGGTTAACAGCCATATCTCGGCATCTTGGCGTTTGAAATAGTAAATTATCCGCACCCCGCCGCGTTTGCCTTTGCTTGCCATTCCCCAACGGAGTTTACGCACTCCACCGGACCCGGGAACCACATTGCCCGCTTCTGGATATTGAAGCAGAAAACTTTGTAGCCCCACATATTCGTCCTCGGACAAATAGGTATAGATGTATTTCGTAAATGCCGTGGCTTCGATGAATTCCATATCTGTATTATACGGCAAAGCCGTATAATGCGCAAGTGGGATGGCTTTCAGGCAAACGCACTCCCTAATTCTCTGTTACCATTCCAACGTCGCCGCAGCGCGTTCCCAGATAGCATCGGGGACGACGCCGTCATGTGCTATGCCTGCCTGCGCCGCCAGATCGAAGGCGTGAAGGACGAGATACCACGCGTAGTTTTGCCCTGTTTCGGCGTTGCGCATCAACGCGCGCGCCATTGCGCCACACTCTGCCAACATTCCGCTATCACGATAGGCGGCGAGCAGGGCCTCCACGTCGTACTCCACCACGCGCAAGTCGGCCGTCCAGCGCCCGCTTTCCCAGGTGAGTAGCGCGTATTCCGCGCCCACTATGCCGTCAGTTGGCCCGCCGATTGCGCCGGGATTGACCGCCAGACGCCCGTTATTATGATGTTCCCACGCGATGTGCGTGTGCCCGCACACCAATACCGGCTCGGCGATCTGCGCCAGCGCATCGGCCACGCCGATATTGTTCGTCGCCCGCGACTGCGCGAATTTACGCCTGGTCTCCGGATCATCGGGGATGATACCCTCTGAGAGTGCGCGCGGCGAACCATGCACCACGCAAATCGGCGCGACGCCGGGCAGGGTGACGGTCACCCGGTCGGGCAGTGCGGCGAGATAATCCAGGGCATTCTGATCTAGGCGGGCGTAACTCCACCGCAGCAGCGCCCATTGCGCGCGCGTTTGCCACGTTTCGGGCGCTGCGCCGGAGTCATAGCGGGTGAAGTAGACGTCGTTGTTGCCACGGATGATCCAGGCGTTGAGGTCGCGTAGCCGCTCCAATGTCTCCACAGGGAACGGCGCGCCGAGGAGCAAATCTCCGGCGATGACGTAGCCGTCCACGCCTTGCACGCGCGCATCTGCCAGGACGGCTTCCAGGCCAGGGAGGTTGCCGTGGATGTCGGCGAGAAGGGCCAAGCGTAACGAAGTATTCATTCTGCAATCACGTCCGCGTCTTCATCGGCCCAGGCCGCAATTCCGCGCGTCCGTCGAAGTACACCGCCACCCACTGCGCCAGACGTTTGCCGAGGCGGCGACCAGCGGCAATCTCCTTGTCTTCGCGGGGTTTGCCCGCCGACACTGCGCCGTAGTGAAGGGTGAACTGCGGGCCGGTGTAATCCGGTACGCCGAACGTCAGCATCCCCACGTTCATCATCATAATGAGAATGGACATGCAGGTGAGTTCCGCGCCGCCACCCCATCCGCCAGAGGTGGAAAAGGCGCAGCCGATTTTCCCATCCATTTTTCCCCAGCCTGGATGTTGTGAGATGTCGTCCCAGAACTTTTTCATTTTCCAGGAGACGATCCCGACATAGGTCGGCGTTCCGCAGGCGATGCCCTCGGCCCAGAGGACGTCGTCGACCGTCGCGTCTTCTACCGAGAGTAGGCGCACGTTTATGCCGTCGATGCTCCGCGCGCCCTCGGCCACGTATTCGGCCATTTGCGCGGTGTTGCCGGTTTTGCTGTCGTAGATCACCAAGATTTTTCCCATAGTTCCCCTTTAGTCCGGTAGTCTTGTAGTCGGTGGATATGTCCGATGTTAGCTAAAGCGGAGTGTTTGTCAAGATCGCCGTCCAAATGATGAGAATCCGTTAGCTGTTTAGTGGCGTGTCGATAGGTAAATTTAGTACGGGCGTGGTATGGTGAAAGTGACAGACAAGGGATCTCAAATCGGCAAGGGGGGGGAAAATGGAAATCAGATCGGAAGTGCAGCCACAGATTGAATTGCGCGATGTGTTCAAAAGCTACGAGACCGGCGCGGGGGAGATCGCCGTGCTCAAGGATGTGTCGCTCCAGGTGCCGCAAGGGGATTTCGTCAGCATCGTCGGGCCGTCCGGTTCCGGCAAGTCCACGATGCTGAATATGATCACCGGCATCGATCACCCGTCGCGCGGCGAGGTGGTGATCGGCGGGCAGGTTGTCCACGCGTTGAGCGAAAATCGCCTGGCCCGTTGGCGCGGGAAGCACGTGGGCGTCATCTTTCAGTTTTTCCAACTGCTGCCCACGTTGACCATCCTGGAGAATGTGATGCTGCCCATGGACTTTTGTGACGTCTACAAACGGCGCGAGCGCAAAGGCCGGGCGATGGCGTTGCTGGAACAGGTTGGGATCGCCGATCAGGCGCACAAGCTGCCCAGCGCCCTCAGCGGCGGGCAGCAGCAGCGGGCCGCGATCGCCCGCGCGCTGGCGAACGATCCGCCTATCGTCGTGGGCGACGAACCCACGGGGAACCTCGACACCAAAACGGCAGATGAGGTTTTTGCGATGTTCCAGGATTTGGTAGCCCAAGGCAAAACTGTCGTCATCGTAACCCACGACACGGCTTTGAGCGAACGAACCGGGCGGGTCATTCACATTCAGGATGGGCAAGTGGATAGCGATCGACGCACGGCGAATGGAGTCTGCTAATGTTATCACGATTACGCTGGAACAAAGTTATCCGCGATTTCTGGCAGCACAAGGCGCGCAGCGCGCTGGTCGTGATGGCGATTACCATCGGTGTGGCGCTCATCGGCATTATCCTCACCGCGCGCGAAGTGACCATCCGCGAGATGATGGCGGGTTTCGAGGCTAACAATGCGCCGCACGTCAAGCTGTTCCTGGAGCCTTTCGGCGAGGACGTGCTGCCCATCGTGCACGCCATGCGCGAGGTGGACGACGCCGAGCCGCGTTATGTCACCTCCGCGCGGGTATATCCCGGCCCGCGCAGTGCGACAACTGACGACGGCTGGCAGCGTCTCGAGCTGACCGTGCTCCACGACTACGACGATTCGCGCATCAGCGTGGTCAAGCCTGAAAGCGGCGCGTGGCCGCCGGGGCGGAACGCCATCATCCTGGAGCGCTCGTCGCTGGTGCTGTTCGATGCCGAAATCGGCGACACAATCACGGTCGAGATGCCGAGCGGTGCGCAGGAAGAGCTGGTCGTCGCCGGGTTCGCCCACGAGTTCAATGAGTTCGCCACCTACATCAGCCGCCAGGCGCGCGGGTTTATCTCGATGCGCACGCTGGAACGGTTGGGGATCGATGCCGGGTACAATACCCTCTACATCACCACCCAGGCTGACCCAGCCACGGGCGCCGACACGGAGGATCAGGCCTACCGTGAATACGTCCGCGACGTCGTGACCGACCGGTTGGAGGCGGGCAATTACCAGGTCATTGCTTTCGACAACTTCATCACGCGCCCCGGCAAACACTGGGCTTACGATTTCTTCTCCGCGCTGGTGATGGCGCTGACCGGCGTCGGCGTCCTGGCGCTGTTCCTCAGCGGCCTACTCATCATCAACACCGTGATGGCTCTGCTGTCCCAGGAGACGCGCCAGATCGGCATGATGAAGGCCGTTGGCGCGCAGGGCGAGCAGGTCGTCGGCATCTATATGTCGATGATCGCGCTGTATGGGCTGTTGGCGCTGTCAATCGCCGTGCCGCTGGGGATGATCGGCGGGAAGCTGTTCGCTGACTTCGGCAGCAACGTGATGAATTTCACCGTTACCTACGAAATCCTGCCCTCGATGCTGGCGCTGCAAGCGGGGATGGCGTTGATCGTCCCGGCAATCGCCGCCTTGTTCCCGATTTATCTGGGAACGCGCAAGACGGTGCGCGAGGCCATCAGTGACTACGGCATCGGCAAAGTCCGCGAGGGCTTCCTGGATCGGGTGCTCACGCGGGCGCGCGGCCTGCCCCGCCCGTTGATGCTTTCGCTGCGCAACACTTTCCGACGCAAGGCGCGGCTGGCGCTCACGTTGGGGGCGCTGTCGCTGGCGGGCGCGGTCTTCATCGGTGTCTTTTGCACGCAGCGCTCCATGGCGGCGATGGTGGACGACGTCCTGGGCCTGTACAGCTACGAAGTCCACGTGGACTTTGCGCAGCCGGTACACCCTCGGCGCATCGAGGCAGGCGCATTGCAAGTGCCCGGCGTCACACGGGCGGAGAGTTGGGTGGTGACCTACGGCACGCGGATTCGCAACGATGACTCGAAGGGCGAAAACGTCTCGCAAGGCGAGAACGTCTCGCAGGGCGAGAACGTGTCCCTGTTTGGTCCCCCGCCGGATCAGCAGACCGTGGTCGCCCCCATGATCTCCGGGCGCTGGCTGCTGCCGGAAGATGAAAACGCCATCGTCGTAAGCCAGGGCTTGCTGCAAGCTGAGCCTGATCTTGCCGTCGGCGGCGCGTTAGACATCGAAATCGGGGACAAAATCACCCCCTGGACGATCGTCGGCGTCTTTATGTCCAACGGCGCCGCCGGCTATGCCAACGCTCCGGCCCTGGCGCGCGCGGCGGGGATGACGGGCCGCGCCAACCGCGCCATCGTCAAGATTGACGATGCGGAGAACACCATCGCGCAACAAACCGTCGCGCGCGGCCTGGAAGAACGTTACGAACGTGCGGGGTTGCCGGTCACGTCCTCGTTGACGATTTACGAGGTCATTGCCGGGAACGCGAGCCAGATCAACATGATCGTCTACCTGCTGCTCATCGTCGCCGTTTTGTTGGCGGTCGTAGGCGGGCTTGGACTCGGGGCGACGATGGGGCTGAACATCCTGGAACGTACCCGCGAGATCGGTGTGCTGCGGGCTATCGGCGCATCCAACGGCACACTGCGCGGCATCATCGTCGTCGAAGGGGTGCTTATCGGCCTGTTCAGTTGGGCGTTGGGGACGCTGTTGTCGGTGCCCATCGGCAACGTGCTCACCTACGCCGTGAGCACGGCTTTCACAGGCGCGAGCGTCAAGGTCGTCTTTGCTGGATTCAGCGTCTGGCTCTGGCTAATCGTCGCTGTCGGCGTCTCCGCTTTCGCCAGCTTTTGGCCGGCGCGGCGCGCTTCGAAGATGAGCGTGCGAGAGGCGTTGGCATACGAGTAGGCCAGCACCTCGTAATTCGTTATTCGTTATTCGTAATTCGCAAGGAAGGAGAGAGAGAAATGAAAAAGTGGATGGTGTTATGTTTGGGATTGGTGGGGTTGATGTTGGCCGGTTGCGGGAGTTCTGTCGCGGCTGTGGCTGCCACGGAGGCGACCGTGCCGGTGGTCGCCGACGCGGACGCGGGCAAGATTATCGCCGAGGCGGTGATCGAGCCGGCGCAGTGGCAGGCGTTAAGCTTCGCCAGCGGCGGGAAAGTCGTCGCAGTCCAGGTAGCGCCGGGGGATGTGGTCGCTGAGGGGGACGTGCTGGCGCGGCTGGACACGACCTTGCTGGAGTTGGCCCTCATCGAGGCGCAGGCGAACGTCGCTTTCCAGCAATCGGTGATGGCAGAACTGGCGGTGGCAAAGCCGACCACAGAGACGGCGTCGCTGGCCCTGGAACAGGCGCGTGCGCAATCCGCTGCGCCCGACATCGCTGCGGCGCGCGCGCAACTGGCACAGACCGAGATCACGCTGAACAACGCGCGCGACGAATACAACAAATCGCTGGATCGAAGTTGGGAAGAACAGTGGGTGCGTGATCAATACGCCGAGGTCTTGCGGCGGGCCGAACTGGACTATCAGGCCGCGCAGGCGCAGCTCAACAAAGCCTACCAGGCGCAATCGGCGCACGGCTACGACGTGCAGCGCCAGGAACAGGAGACCGCGCTGAGCTACGCCCAGGCCCTTGCCCACTGGGAGCAACAGCAAGTCCAGGCGCAGGCGCGGTTGGAGCAGGCGCAGGTCGCGGTGGAACGCATCCAGGCGCAGATCGTCGATGCCACCCTGGTCGCGCCGTTCGCGGGTACGGTCAGCGATGTGCCGGTGAAAGTTGGTGACACCGTCAGCCCTGGTCAGCCCGTCGCCACGTTGGCGACGTTGACCCAACTCCGCGCGCGCACCAAAGACTTGACGGAACTGGACGTCGTGCGCATCGCCGAAGGGCAGGCTGTCATCGTGACCGTAGAAGCCCTGCCTGACGTGACTCTTTCGGGGAAAGTCGTGCGCATCGAACTGCAAGCGGAGGATTACCGGGGAGATGCTGTGTATCCAGTCACCATCGAATTGGACGAAGTCCCCGCCGGGTTGCGCTGGGGGATGACGGCGCTGGTGGAGATTGACGCGCCCTGAGCAGGACTTGTTCTATCAGCAGATTGAGCAGGTTACAGATTGTAGCCTGCTCAAAAATCTGCTTAATCTGCTCAATCTGCTGACAAAAAACGCCGCAGCAGGTAGCCGGTGAGCTTACCCCCATTTGTTAGACCACAAATGGGTTAGAATAAGTTGAAAC
>DAIUDK010000141.1:0-12560 GCA_036845725.1 Chloroflexota bacterium | reverse complement strand
TCAGAGTCTCAGGAATTGCAAGAATACGCTGTTTCAAGGGTGTGCCTGTCCTGATACCCCTATGGTTGACGAAGAAGGCTGTCCCGCTGTTCACTGTCTCAGGAGTTGCAAGAATACGCTGTTTCAAGGGTGTGCCTATCCTGATACACCTGGGAAGTGTGCCGATAGTGTGAACTCCTGCGACACTGAGACAGGTGCCGGTAGGTAGTATCAGAGTCTCAGGAGTTGCAAGAATACGCTGTTTCAAGGGTGTGCCTATCCTGATACACCTGGGAAGTGTGCCGATAGTGTGAACTCCTGCGACACTGAGACAGGTGCCTGTAGGTAGTATCAGAGTCTCAGGAGTTGCAAGAATACGCTGTTTCAAGGGTATCCCCATCCTGATACACCTGGGGAGTGTGCTGATAGTGTGAACTCCTGCGACAGTGAGACAGTTACCCCCGCCAACGGTCAGCCGGGAAGTCGCCAGCGCGTCAACGGGTTGGCTATGCAGTGACGCTCTCATCCTCGTCCTGCCAGGCCCATAGATTATTGGGATCCCGCCGTCCCGCCGTATTCCTGATCTGCGCGCCAAGCGCTTCCCGTGCGCGGAACACGGTGGCCCGGCTAAACCCCAGCTCTTTGGCCGCGGCCACGATATCTTGCGGCGCGAGTGGCTCGCCAGCCGTGCGCAACCAATCGGCCAGCCAGAGAGCACACTCGTTCAGCTTCGTCGGCGCTTGCCACCGCTCCGGCGCGGTCCCCCACTTGAGCAGCACCCCGGTAGGAGCCAGCGGTAGCATCTCGAAGCCCAGCGGCGCTGGAACGCGTGCCAGGTTGCTCTTGATGACCTCTAGTTGGCGTGGCCCATTGCTATCTGGCTGCGGCCCGTTTTGTACCACCGACAGGCCCAACACCGAACGCGCCATCGCCACGATATGGCCGCTACCGCGAAAGTCATCGAGCGTGATCGGGGTGAACAAGGGCGCGCCGCTAAGCGTCGCCCCCCGTTTGCGCGCGTGGTGGATCAGCACCAGTCCCAGTGTGTGTTCGCGGGCGAGATTGGCAAAGAACCCCAACAAGGCACGCACATCCTCGACCGCGTTCTCACTCTTGCTGCTCACCGACGACAGGCTGTCCACAATGATCAACGCTGGCTTGACCGTATAGACCATTTCTACCAGCCGGTCACGGTCCGCGTCCTGCCCAAAGTCCAGCAAGGCATCGCCCTCTGGCAACATCAGGTACAGCCGTTGGGTATCCATCTGCCAGTGCGTGGCGCGCGCATTGGTGATCTGCGGCACGGCCTCGGCGTCCACGTAGAGCACCGGCGCGCCGGGGCAGGTCATTGGTGCGCCGTCCGGGAATGGTTCGCCGTGGATGATACGGCGACACAAATCCAGAGCCACGAGCGACTTCCCCGCGCCGGGTACTGCGCCGAAGAGCGTCAGCATCCCCCGCGGAATCCAGCCGGGCCACACCCACGTGATCGGCGGCAAATCCTGGGCGAGGTCGTGTAGCGTCGGATACCAGAGTGTGTCGCCGGGCACGAGGCTGAACAGCGCAGCAATGAGGTTATCGCGGTCAGGGTGCTCTTCCAGCACGCGCAACACCGTCTCGTGCGGCGGCGTGTCCGGGTCGGCGTCCAGCGCGCGCCAACAGGTGAGCCAGGGATCGCTCCACTGGGCCAGATTCGGGGCCGGAACTGGGTATCCGGCCAGACGGTCGGTCAGGGCTTGCTGCATCAAGTGTGACGTTAACATTGTGTACCTCCAGTGTAGATGGTGAGATGAATGGATATGTCGGCCAGGGCTTCGCCCAAGTCCACACAAAGCAAGGCCAGGCGCATCGTGAGCCACGCCAAAGCCTGCGCGGGGAGTGTGACCAGGTGACGCCATATCTGACCAATGTTTGCCCCAAAGGGTTTTCGTTGAATAGGAGAAGCCGGACGAGTTACTGACGACATCCGTACACCTCCCCTGGCAACGCCTGCCCTGCTTTGCCGCTCAGATACATAGTGGACGGCAACTGTAAACCGATGACTGAAAACTTTGTCTGCATCTTTCTCCTCCTTGATGATGTAAATGTAAATTGTGTCGCTTCCCACCACGGTCAGCGCACGGTGAACGCCGGCGTATCCGGCCCGGCTTGCGCGGCATCTGCTGTGGCTGCCGCTGTCTTCTTCCGTGGACGGCGCAGGATTGGCGTCCCCTGCGCCCATTGCCAGCCCACGAAACCCAAAGCCGCCAGCACAAACGGCCCAATCCGCACGAGGAAGACCCCCGTGTACAGCGCCCCGGCCCACCAGAGCCGCAGGGCGTATGTCAAAAATGTTTCGAGTGTCATCGTCTATTCCTTTCCTTTGAAGAGCCTTCAGTGATAGCGCGAAAATTCGCGTGCCGTCAGCCTTCAGCTTTGTACAGTGGACAAGCATTGCATATTGCTGATCGCTGACCGCTGACTGCTTGTAACCTACTCCGCACTTTCCTCGTCCGCCCATTCGTCCTCTGCCTCCTGCAATGCATCTCCCACATTAGCTTCCGCATCCTCCATATCCTGCCCCTTGCCTCCTGCCTCCTGCATCCTGCTTCCTGCATCCCGCCCCTTCTCGGTGGGCGTGTACTTGAAATACCGTTCCGGCCTGGCGACGTCCTGGGGCCACTCCGGGTTGACGCGCTGCAACTTGCGGTCGAAGAACTCTGTCAAGATAAAGCGCGGCGTCGGTAGCCAGGCATCGCGCAGCGCTTCCAGCGTGAACAAGGCGAGGAATCCCGCTGTACTGACGGCGTCAGGCCGCGCGGCGAGGTCGTCGCGGAGCCGGGCGATTGTCCCGCCGAGCACGCGCGCCGTGTCGCGGTTGTTGGCGATGTAGTAACAGCCGCCGAATCCCGCCGTGGCGTAGTCTTCCAGATTCTTGGCGAGTTTCTGCTTAAGCCGCGTGCTGTTGTAATTCCCCCGTTCGCATTCCAGCGCCAGCCACAGCGGTTTACCCCCGGAGCGCGACTGGACCACCACGATCAAGTCCGGTTGGCTATTGCCATACCGGCGGGCAAAACCGGCGGCCTCCAGCGCGTCAGCGTCGGCCTCCGGGTCGTAAACGGTGTACGTGAAACGGGTATTAGCCGGGTGCGCATTGCCCGCCTCGATCAGGGCCTTGGTCGCCCGGATCATCCACCAAGCTTCGGGAGACTTGTAGGGCGCGTAGGCGGCCTCGTAGGTGGTCGGCGCGCTGTTGAAGCGCCGCCGATACTCGGCCTGCCCGCACTCGGTGAGGGTGTAGCAGGTGTCGCCGACGTACCCGGTGAGATACCGCGGTACCGGGATTTGCTCCACGCGCAGCAGGCCCTTGTCCAGCAACTCGGGCAAGACGTGTTTCGCGCTGCCGACCGCCCTGCCGGTGTGTTGCGCCCACAGTGCGCGGGCTTCGTTGGCCACCACCGTCATCCCTAGCACGTACAGGAACTTGACCGCGTCGCCGGAGAGGTCCACGCCTTGTTCCACGACAACCGGGGCGGTGGGGGATGTCGAAGCGGCTTCTTCCTCGGTCTGCGCATTTTTGACACGGAATAGCTTCCGCGGGTCGCTGTCGTACAGGTGATGCGCGTATAGGTACTCCCCCGCTTCGGTGATACTCATTTGCGCCCCTATTGCCCGTGCGAACAGGTCAGGAAACAGCACCAGGAGGTACTGTTGCAGGATAGCTTCGGCGCGGTGGCGGGCGCGCACGCTCGCCGCACTGTGCATTTGACTGCTCAAGTAGCGACCTTGCAGCACGCTCAGTTCTATTGCGTGTTTGGCTTGCAGTTTCTCGATATCGAGCTGCGCTGTGCTGTTACTCACGCCACACCTCCCGGCACGCCGGATACGTGAGGCCGGCGATGCCCGCCCGCAGGTCGCCCAGCGCCAACCGGGCCAACGCCAGGGACGCCTGCGCTTCAGTCAAAGCCTGACCGTCGTTGTTGCCGTAGAAGGTCAACAACTGCTCGGCGGCGTAGGCGTAGGTGTCTATCGTTTGCTGCATCGTCAAAGCCAGCAAGCTGTACTCCGCCGGCGCTTCGGGGAGTGTCAAGGCGTTCAGCCTGGCATCCGCCTGGCCGACCTGTTCCGCCAAACGGAACGCCGCGCCGGTAGACTGCGGTTGTGGCCCGCCAGCAATGGCGTCCAGGCTGTCGCCGATTTCCTCCACGGTATCCGCCCAGCGGGTGGCCGCCGTGAGGAAGCGCTGCTGCCGTAGCCGGTACAGCGACAGTACCACCGGCGCGCCAAAGCTGTCACACGGCGCGGTCGCATATCCCACGCCGAGCGGTAACCCTATCAAGGCCAGGGTCAGGCCGATGATGATAAAATGTCTATGCATATTGTTTCCTCCTTGAAATTGATGCTGAAAACTTCCTTTGTTGTCAGCAGATTAAGCAGATTTTTTTGTCAGTTTGCAGCGTCTAGCGGCTAAATCGGCGTTCGACTTATGGCTGCTTGTCCGCTGATGGAAAACTTGTTAGTCCGCCACGCAGATGCTGGCGGCGCTCTTGTTGTTTCTCTATGTAGCAGCATCGCGTTCATCCCTATTTCTCCGGCGCAACTTGCACCGTATGCACGGCAATGCCGCGCGGCGCACACTCTCCCTGGATGACGACCCGGCGCTGCACCAGGGCGCGCAACGCTTTCTCGACCCTGGGGGAGGCCGGGACGAGCGGCACCGCGCCCACACCGTCCAGGGCCAGCCATAATGTCTTGGCCTGGGGCGGCGCGCTGACGATGCCCCGTAATAACAGCAGGTTATTCTCGGCGCACAGGTGGGCGACGCCCTGGGCGTCCACTTCGGGCAGTGTCCCTTGCCAGGGCGCAACTGTGACCAGCCGCACGTCGCCGATGCGCTGGCTATGCACGCGCAACTTGTGTTTCCCTTCGGGCAGCCGCACCTTGCGCGGGTCTGCCCCGGCGAGCGCCATCAGGTGGCGCACGACAGTGTTGAGTTCGTAAGACATCGGTTTACCTCCGGGAAGAGCAGGGTTGGACAGGGTGAAAAAACCGCTCCGGTATGCCCGGAAAACGGACAGTTTGGCGTCTCTGCCATACCGTAACGGTGTAAACAGTGATTTTGCGGCGACGGTAGTTCCCGGAGCACGCCAAAGTGCTGTACCAGGGCCAAAACAGGGCGGATGTGGGGTAAAAACCCCCGCAAAACCCCGTCTGACGCCGCCAAAACCAGGGTTGAGCAGCGATTTCGGCCTTGATGGTATCTGGGAAAAACGGCCCTTTTTTGCTCTACCATGTCTTTTTCCTTGATACCGGCAATGAGGGTACCGTTGAGAATCTCGGCGCATCGCCTCCTCCTGTGTGTCTATGCTTGGGTCAGGAACGTCCATTGGACTTTCGCCTGCTTTCTCAAGGCGCGTTCCGACAGCAGCGGTGTGGGCTGCGCGTGAATGACCACCGTCTCCATCCCCCAACCGCGCACCACCGCGGCGACCAACGGCAACGCCTCGGCGTGGAACGTGCTGATGTAGCCCTGGCGGTTGTAGAGGGGCGCGTAGGGATAGCCCCTGAACTCTGCGCTGCCGCCGGGCCGCAGATCGAACACGGCCAGCCGTCCCCGCTTCCGGCGACTCTTGAGCAGCCGGGACGCGGTGCAGAATTCAGTGCTGGCCTCCGCGTCTGGCGGACCCACCAGACTCCGCAGCAAGTCCAGGAGGCTCCATACCCCTGCGGGCAGCAGGCACGTCAGCATGAGCTGCGCCACCGGGCCGAACGTCACGCTCAGCAAGGCTTCGGGGTTTTTGTTCCCGGCCGCCAACGCTTCGAGGGCCGGGAGCACACACTGGAAGGCCAGGTCGAAGTAGGCGTCATTGATGCGCCATTCCAGGGGTAAGTGCGCCGTCAGTTCTTCAGTCGTCAATTCGCGCGCCTCACTCATATACATTGTCCGGTCATCTCCTTACCACCCCGGCCCCGTCGGACCAGGACTACTGAAGGTAGGCACGGGCTGCGGCGTGGGACAGATTCCCGGCCAGACCACGGCCAGGTAGGGTTGTTCACCGCGCCAGACAACAGCGATACCCACTTGTGCGGCGCTGTCCAGGCCGGGATATTTCGCGGTCGCCAGTGAGTCGAGGCTTGGACTGTTCACGAGGTAGCAGTTCGAATTCTCCGGGCAGGGGTTACAACCGGGCCAGTAGAATAGCCACGCCCCGGTTGCTGGCCCCACAGCATAGCGCACGCCATACCAGCGCGGCCAGGTCTGGGCAGAGCGTAGTTTGGGCGCTTCCCCGGCCAGATAGTAGGCGCGATCTTCGAGGGCGGGATCAGGCAAGGCTTGGAGACCGTGCTGTTCCCGTAGCCAGTCAATGAAGGCCGCACGGGTGGCTACCTCGTCGCCTTCCGCGCCGACGTCAATGGCTATTGCGACTGGCGTGGGGGTGGGGAGCCTGCCCTGAGCGTAGCGATGGGTTGCCAGCCACATCCGGACTTCGTCACGGGTAACGTAGAACAGTGGAACCAGGCAGCAGTGGTAGAGCGCCAGCAGGCCAAATGCCGATAGCCACGCAAGTGGAGGTGAGAGAGGTTTATGCGGTTTCATTGGCAATGCTCGCCGTCTCTAGTCCAGGAAGCGCTTCTGTTGTCATCTCGACATTCCTCCAACGATTGAAATAGTAGTTTCCCCGGCCTTCTGTTCAGGGAACGGTTTCAATGGTAAACGCATTTAGTCGAAATGATTGTTGGAAACCATAGTAATTTTTCCTCACTCTGGCGAGAATTTTTACTATCGTGCTTCCTAATAGACCGGCGCGTTAACCCGCTGGGCGGCCGTCGTACTTCAGGATAACCAACGGGGCAAAGCGTGTCCGCGGCATAGCCCTCATACCTTCTAAAGCTGACTACAATGGCGCGACCAGGACTGTGGCGTGATAAACGTTACGGTATGAAAGAAAAAACAGCCATTTGTGCTATTCCTTCATACCGTAACGTTGCGGGCAGCGATTTCTCGGCGGTGATAACTCCCGGAGTGATCCAGAGTGCAGTGCGTGGGCCAAAATACGGCTGATACGGGGCAAATCATACTTTTTCATACTTCTCCCAAAACCCAGTATGAAAAAGTATGAAGACTTGGATTTATGAATCCTTCTGCATTTCCCTCGTCCTTATAGCGTTTCGACAATATTGGAAGGCCACTTCAATGGTGATCTTCTGACCATCATTCTTGAGAGCGAACGCCACGAAGGGACTGTGGGCGTAACGATAGCCAAAGTTGTACGGTCCGAAAACCTCGCTCAACCGTTCGATGACGAAGTGGGTTTGCAAGTGTTATTCCGCCGTCCGTTTGCATGGCATATTATTGGGGAGTACAATACGGGCTGTAAGGATGTAAGAGTCTAATGGTGAATTGTAAACACTATTATTGGTGGTTCGGTTTTTCGCACTACGCCCCCACCCTCGCCGCCCACAAAATGACCGCCGAACTCGGCCCCGATATGCTGGACTTGAGCCTGGACGAGTTCCGCGCCCTGCTAGGCAAGCGCAAGGGCGCGATCAAGACGCTGCTGCTCGACCAGAAGCGCATCGCCGGAATCGGCAACGTCTACGTGCAGGACCCGCTCTTCCTGGCGCGCATCCATCCGCTGCGCTCGATTGCGTCATTGAGCGACGCCGAGATCGCCGACCTGTGGACGGCGCTCCGCGCGACGTTGCAACAGAGCATCGACCTGGGCGGCAGCGCGTGGGAGCAGAACCTCTACGGTCAAAAGGGGCAATGGGATCAACGTCACATGCACATCCTGCACCTGGAAAATGAGCCGTGTCCGGTCTGTGGCACCACTGTCGAAAACATCAAAACCGGCAGCACGCACACGCGCATCTGCCCGGTGTGCCAACCATTCTCAATGGATTGAACGGATTTTGTGGAGGAAGATTGAAATGGGAGCTAAACTGGTTAAATTTTCGGTGGAATCATTCCCAAACACAAGGGTCATCGGAAAAAGTGTGGTTATAAAATCAGAAGCAGCCATTGACGACCGCACGATTGAGGAATTGTGGGGAGGTATGGCGCGAGAGGGCGATCTGGATTTTCTGCTCGGCTTGCCCGACTGCGTCACCCCAAGCCCCGATATGGTAGGCTGGATGGGCGATTGGCAGCCAGGCGCTGAAACCTATACCTACCTTGCCGGTATCCTGGCGCAGGCCAACGCGCCGGTTCCAGAAGGATATGTCTATCGCGATATTGCCGGGTGCGAGATGGCCGTCGGCTGGCTGCAAGAAACCGAAGGCGACGAAGGCGGGAACATCCACGCCGATGCTTCTTATCACATCAATAAAGCGATGCAAGAACACGGTTACGAGTACGATGGTTCTCATGGCCTTTTCGAGATGGAATACTACTCGCATGAGCGGTTCCGCATCCCGGAACAACGTGGGGAGAAAGTGATCCTGGACTTCTACTCACCGTGTAAAAAGACTGGGTAAACAGCAAGAGGCAAGAAATCATCCAGCAGTGGCATCAGCCCAAAGTCGATAAAAAATGAATACCGATGCGTTGATAGAAGCCATATCAGTCAAGGATGTCAATGTTGACAAATTCGCTCAACTGGCAGTGAGCGATGAGCGCATCAGGGACGAAATCGTCAGACAGATGGTCGCACACCCTAATATTATGGTGTATTACCATTGTTACTATGTCGTCGACAAAGCAAGCAGGCAAAGGCCAGATTTGTTTTATCCCTACTGGCCTGAGATCGCCGCCTTGTTGAAACACCCAAACTCCTATCACCGGGACTTTGCGCTTACCATCATCGCCAATCTGACCCAGGTCGATCAAGACGACCTATTCACCGGGATCTATGATGACTACTTTGCGCACATCAACGACGACAAGTTCATGACAGGACAATGCTGCGTCCAAAACAGTGTGAAGATTCTCCGGCACAGGCCCGCATTACGAGAGCAGATCGTTGCGCTTCTGTTGGATATAGATCATCAGTGTACCTATACCGAGAAACAGAAAGCGGTGCTGCGGGCCGACATTCTGGACGTGTTTGATGATGTGTATGAACAAGTGCGTGACAAAACAGGGGTGAATGCGTTTATTCAGAAAAGTATCAGCAGCATCAGTCCAAAAACAAGGCGCAAGGCCAAAGAACTCGTCAAGAAGCACAATTTGTAGGAAAAGGAGCGTCAAACAATGTCAAATCAACGTGCTGTATTAGAAAATGTTCCTCGTGTCCATTTTTATGAAGGCGGCAAACGCTGTCCTGAGGACATCATCATCCCGTCGGTGGTGCGGGCGATCCTGGAATATCTGGGCGACGAAGATTACGGCTGCAAGCATTGCCCGATGCGCGGCCAGGCCTGCAAGGTCTTCTGCACCTATTCACATCTGGTGGGCGTGTCCGGCGCGGCGGCGTTCCTCTCGTGGAAAGAGGGCTGGCACGGCGATAACGTCGCGCTCTTCTACATGGATGCGGATGCCGGCGCAGTGGAGGATCACATCTTCGCGGCCATCGGCTACGCTTATGAAGCGGTGACGAAGGAAGCCGGCCGCGACAACGAGGCCGTGTTCCGCCAGCGCATCATCGAGAGCATCGACCGGGGGATGCCCGTCATGGCCTACGGCGTCATCGGCCCGCCGGAGCCGTCGCTCATCACCGGCTACGACGAAGGCGGCGACGTGCTCATCGGCTGGAACTTCTTCCAGAACTTCCCGGATTTCGCCGCAGGCATCGAGTTCGAGCCGGCGGCTGAAGGACAGCCGGGCGGTTACTTCCGCAAGCGCGACTGGTTCAAGAACACCGAAAACCTGCTCATCATCGGCGAGAAGCTCCCCAGCAAGCCCTCGCTGCCGCAAGTCAGCCGCGACGCGCTGCGTTGGCTGATCAAGGTGACGCGCACGCCGATGGTGCGCCCCGAACCGGATGCACCGGAGCATTATCGCCAGCGTCACAATGGGCTGGCCGCCTACAACGCCTGGGCCGACCACCTGCTGCGCGACGCCGAATGGCCCGCCGATGACGAGGCCACGCTCCGCGCCCACCACCAGATTCACGAAGACGCCGTTAGCACAGTCGCCGAGGCGCGCTGGTACGGCTCGATCTTCCTGGCGGAAATCGCCGAGCACTTCGCCGCCGGGCCGAACTACCGGGGCGCAAGCGGGCACGTCCTCCACGCCGCCGCCTGCTACGCCGCCGAACACGACTTGATGTGGCTCATCTGGGATTTGGCCGGCGGCATCGGCAACCCGGACGCCTTCCGCGCGTTGGCCGATCCCGCCAAGCGCCGGGCGATGGCCGACATCGTCCGCCAGGCACGCGACAAAGATGCCGAGGCCATCCAACACCTCGAATTGGCGCTGCAATGACTCTCGACCTTGGACTTTGAACTTCATGAAGGAGCGAAACAATGACGATCCAATGCCAACCCCCTGTGATTTTTGTAAAGGATATGGCGGCCTCGCGCCGCTTCTACGAGGACTTGCTTGAGCAAAAAGTGGCGGTGGATATGGGAATCAATGTCAGCTACACAGGCGGCTTTGCGCTCTGGCAAGTAGATCATGCTCACGAGATGATTTTCAACGCTCCTGTGAGTGATCCCGGCCCTTTGGGACGTAAGAACTTTGAGTTTTGCTTTGAGACCGACGACCTGGACGCTGTATTTGCGCGGCTCACAGAAGCGGGAATCAAGGTTGCCCACCCGCCCCACACCCAACCCTGGGGACAGCGTGTGTTTCACGTCTACGACCCCGACGGGCACATCGTCGAAGTGGGAGAACAGATGACAGTCGTCGTTGCGCGCTTCATGGCGCAGGGGATGTCCACAGAGGAGACATCGCGACGCACAGGAATACCGCTCGCAATGCTCCAGGAGATGACTTGCAAGGAGATCAAATGATTGAAATTATCCCGAATGCTGTAGACACAGCTTTCCTGTACTTCCATACTCGCTGTTCGACGGGAGATGAAATTGCTCCCTTTGTGGATGAAATACGAAGGGTATTGCCCAATACCTATATCTGGGCGGGAGATGGGTGCATAGAAGGCAAATCCAATGACCCGATCATGGGAAACGCTGTGAGTTATGGAACAGGCTCTCACCGCTACTGGTTTGTGTTCCCCACACAGTCAAGTACGGAAGAAGCTTTTATCGCGGCAACCGAAGCGATGGGTGCCATCTTGATAACCAGCGGCGGGTATGTCAATGCCCTCGTGGATCAGGTGATGTCGCGTTTTCACCTCACGGCTTCCCGCGTCGTGCTATGCGGTCATCAACATGGCGCTTGTGTTGCGTTGGGGGCAGCGATGATGCGCCGTGTACAGCCTTTCGCACTCACGGTGCTATTCGATCCGTGGCCATTGGAAACACTCTATCTGCAACATGAACAGAAGCTGCCGTCGACAAAGGTCATCTGCATTGATAATCTATGGGTAAGAGAACGTGAAAGGCAGCGGGGAGCGACGAGCGAACTGCACAAAATATTCCAACGATATGGGATCAACGCAGAGGGCATCACATTGCCCTATGGAGATGGGAAACCCGACGAGTATATGTTTCGTGAAGCGGTACAACAGATAAAGACAGGGTTAAAAATAGAATAGTAAGGGAGAGAGCGAAATGGACTTCGAGAACCGTATTGGCACTGACTTCGACAACGTCTCACAACGCCTGGTCTACAACTACATCGCCACTCAGCCCGACTTCCGCCCCGTCCCGTCGGACGCGGCGAGCGAGACCGCGCAGCGCCAGCTCTACGACTTCATCACCGGGATCTACACCGCGCTGTACCACGACCCGACGCTCATCGGGATGACGACG
This sequence comes from Chloroflexota bacterium, assembly GCA_036845725.1. Lineage (GTDB taxonomy): Bacteria > Chloroflexota > Anaerolineae > B4-G1 > SLSP01 > DSWT01. Next base: position 785 of record DAIUDK010000141.1, on the reverse strand, counting down.
GAGCCTGACGAGACGGAGGACCGCCCCAACCCGGACAGGGTCTACACGGACGAAGCGAAGAAGTACCTGGAGGCCCGCAAGCTGCGGCGCAAAAACGAGGACATGATCGAGGGCCTGTTCGACAGCCTGCAACGCCTGGGCGAACTGGGCGCCGTGCGCGACGGCGCGTTGGTAGTCGAGAAGGACGCCCTCGGCCTCAACAAGCGCGCATACGCGGCGCTGACCAAAAACCTCACGGCCCTGGGCCTGTCCTGCGCTGACGCCGGTGCAACCCTGTCCCTATCGAGCCTGGCGTATCCTGAGATGTGGGACGCCTGGAAGCTGCTCGCCACCCTCGGCGTTGCCGAGGCCGACGCTTACGACGCCCGATGGCGGCAGGAGGTCGGTGACGAGGCCGCTCTCCCGAAGTGGCAGATCACCACGCACCTGCGTTACCTCGGTCAGATTAAGAACCGCATCTTCAAGCGCGCGCTGTTCGATCCCACGTATGCCTATGCCCTGGACGTGATGCGAGAGCTTAGCAACGCCCCCGAGACCTACCGGCAGTTTGTGGATAGGCTCCTCGCCCAGGGATTTCAACAAAGCTCCGACTGGGGCAGCGGGCTTGACGTAACGAATTTCATCAACCTGGCCTTCACCAAGACCTACGCTGGCCCGGAAGGCGAACCTTTCCGGCTCGAGTTCAGAACGCAGTTCGAGTCGCGGTACCATCGCCAAATTCTCTACACGTTCGTCGAAGACAAAGCCGCGTTCAAGACGTTGTTGAGACAGCTCGACGCCCTGCC
>DAIUDK010000140.1:0-12842 GCA_036845725.1 Chloroflexota bacterium | reverse complement strand
TGCGGCGTAGAACAAGGGTATCAATCAGTGCGTCTCCCGCGCACCGACTGTTGATAGGCCGGGGCACCGGAGAGGCCAAAGCAAAGATGGGCAGGGTCAACGTGATGCGTAAAACGTGAAACGTAAGGGGACAAAGCTGTGTCGCTGTGCCTTCTTTACGCATCACGCATCACGTGTTACATTTCACAATTGCGTATTGGCAGCCGCAGGAACGCACCGGGGGTTGTCCGCCGGGCGCTGCCCACGGCTCTGCCTTTCGCAGTCAGAATAAGAATATTGAGGTTGTTAAGGTTCTGCCCATTGCGCCCCATCTGGATCAGACAGGGCCGGATGTGAGGCCGGAGCCTCGGCACAAGCCTTGCGCTGCAAGGCCGATGCCGCGACCACGGACTCAGGGTAGCGTTGGAACGCAAAAGCCCCACGCGGGTAAGCATCTAACGTGGACAGAGCCGTTCGGCGAACGAACGGGAGTCTGTCAGGCGTGAAAAATGTCAGATGCCCCGGTGGGGCTTTCAGGGTATGTCAGGGTCCGGCGCGAGGGCCAGGCAAAGGATGACAAGGACAGCATGCCCGCGATAGACGCGGGCATGCCAGGATGGGCAGGTTATGGAACTGGTAAGGAACGGTTCTTACTATTATTATACCATACGGGAGGGGGTGAAATCAAGGGGTGTTTGCGCTTTCGCTCTGGCTTTGGGACGATGCTCTTCCGCGTCTACGCCATAGGGCGGCGACGACGCCGATCAGCAGGAACACGAAACTTCCATTGACGAACACCCATTTGGTTAGCGTAAACAGCGGGGCGAGATGCGCCATTCCTGGCGTGAGGGCCGGATAGCGCGCCATCACCAGTGAGGTAGCGCTGTTTTCCAGGTAATCTAGCAGCATACCGGCAACGGGAACCAGGTTCGTCAATTGCCAACGGCTTTCGACAGCGAATGCCCGCCGGTACACCCAACTGATTGTCAGGCTCAGGAAGACGGTATACACCACAGGCCAGACCAGATCGAAAGTCCAGCGTGCCCGCAGATAGGCTTGCCGTCCTGCCGGGCCGTAGGCGTCAGCTATTTGGTAGAGGTCAGTCGGTGTATACCAAAATGATGTATCCGGTGAACCAGCGCCACCAGAGGCTATCTCTGCTTCAGCCGCCTGGCGCGGCAGGGCGAGCGCGGTAAAGAGGATGAAAACGACGGTTGCCAGCAGTGTCACCCACCCGGTGGCGCGGCGTTGCAGAGTGGCCGAAAAGCGATGCGGTTTCATCATAGGTGCGCCTCAGGTTTTGTCCTCCGACGGTTCTGTATGGAAAAATGCTTCCACCGCTGCAAAGTGCGTGGTGTGGCAACCTTCCGGCAACGAATGGATAATCTGCCGCCCGTACCGTTTGGTCAACACCCGCGAATCGAGCAACGCGATGACCCCACGGTCGGTCTCTGCGCGGATAAGACGGCCTGCGCCCTGCCGTAGGGTCAGAATCGCGCTGCCTAACTGTAATTCCTGGAAAGGATTGCCGCCCCGACGCTGGATGAGTGCATCGTGCCGTTGTACCACCGGATCGCGCAGCGGCAGAAACGGGATTTTGTCGAGGATCACCAATGCTAGGGCATCGCCGGGGATGTCAATGCCTTCCCAGAAACTCCGGGTGGCAAAGATGACGGCATTGCCGGCCGATTTGAACTGCGCGATGATCTCCGGCTGCGGCAACTCGCCCTGGCAATAGCAGGGATAGTGAACGCTCAATACGGGCGACAAACGCTCATAGAGGTCGAGCATCCGTCGCCGGCTGGTGCAAAGCACCAGGGCGCGCCCGCGACCGGTCTCCACTAACTGCTGCACAGCATCCGCTAACCTGGCCGCATATTCCGGTTCCTTTGTGCCGTACACCGGTGCGAGACCCGGTGGCGTGTAGAGTAGCATTTGTTGGGCATAATCGAAGGGACTGTGCAACGTAGCAGTGACGACCTCGCTCTCCTCGTCTACCGCGCCGACCTGCCGCTGAAACCAGGCCAGGTTGTGGTTGATTCCCAGGGTGGCGCTGGTGCAGATGACGCGCGGCCACATTTTGAACAGAGTGTGCGCTAACACATCCGCCACTTCCAGAGGGCGACGCTGCGCGTGATAGGCGCGCGGCTCCACATCAGAGAGGGTCAGGTCCAATTCACAGAAGCGGATGTGATCCTCCGGCTCCGGACGCGCGAGGGCTTCCAGCGTCACCACCAGTTCGGCGCTTTGGTTCACCAGCACGTCCAGTTCGGCATCGTCGTTGCGTTGGGTTTTCCGTTGCAAAACATCGTGAACCTGTCTCAGCGTGTTCCACAGGGCCAAACCCTCCTGGATTTCGCCCTGTAAGGCCCATTTGCTTACGTCTTCATCTTCCGTCCACGAAGACGGACGTTGCCGCGCTACGGTTCTGAAAAAGTCATCGTATCCTTCGCGGGCCGTCTCCAACAAGTCCGTCTCTTCAGTCACCTCACGGGTGCGTTTGTGATTGACGACGTTCCAAAAAAGCTCGTGTTCCAGGCGCAACGTCAACGCATTGATGGCATACGACACCAACTGGTGCGCTTCGTCAATCACTAAGACAGGACGCACCGGCAGTAGTTGATTATCTGTCAGTAGGACGTTGTAGCACAAGAGGGCGTGATTGGTCACGACCAGGTCGGCGCTGACGGCCTCGCGTTTGGCGCGCTCGTAGAAGCAATGCGCGAAGTGCTTGCATTTCTGCCCCTCACAATCGCGGCTGTTCACCGTCAGGCGCGCTGTCAACGACAGCGGCAGACCCATCCGCTCACAGTCGCCGGAAGGCTCGGTTTGCAGGGCAGCTTCCAACAAAGCGTAGTTGTCGTCGAAATCCGGTAGCGAGGGTTGTTTGCGGAAGTCCTCCAGGCGCAGGGCACACACGTAATTGCTGCGACCCTTGAGCAGCGCCGCTTTGAAAGGACGCGGGGCGATTTTGCGCAGTTGGGGGATGTCCTTGTCCCACAACTGATTCATCAATGCCTTGTTGGAGGTGCTGACAATCGCTGGCGCGCCCGTCCAGAGTATGGGGATCAGATAAGCAAAGGACTTACCGATGCCGGTGCCGGCTTCGAGGATAGCGTGCTGGCCCGTTTGCAGGACATCCTGAATCAGGGCGGTCATTTGTACTTGCCCGGCGCGGGGACGATAGCGCGGACCTAACAGGTTCGCCACCGGCCCGCCAGGTGCGAAGACCGCGTCCAGTGGTGGGCAGACGATGGGCTGGCGCAGTTCGGCGGCGGCCTCCGTTGTTAAGATGCCCTCCGGCAAGGTCGGAAGCACTGCTGACGTGGGCGACGACGGCGGCGCTGCTATGCTCGGCGGCGGCTCTGGCGGCGCGGGTGCAGCGACCGGCGGTGTATCCGGCGCGGTTTTGAAGAGCTTGCCGCGTCCGCGCAGGCGGGAGGCCGTGAAGGGGGACCGCTCATCAATCGTCATCTTATTGCACCACCCGGCTTTCGCCGCCGGCCTTCTCGATGCGCACCACGAAATCCGTGTCCTGCTCAAACGTATCGTCGTGGCTGATGACGAAAAGTTGTGCGAAGCCTTTGACGTTGAGCACCTGCGCGGCCAGGTTGGCACGCCGGTCACGGTCGAGGTTGGCGGTCGGTTCGTCGAAGAAGGCAATATCCACCGTGGAGACTTCACGCAGCAGAGCCAGGCGCACGGCCAGGGCTGCGGCCATTTGTTCCCCGCCGGAAAGTTGCTGAAAAGTACGCGCGCGTCCCTGGCTGGTGAGCACGATGTCATAATCCTCCGTCCACCGTAACCGCGTCGCCGGATTCAGCCCCCCGTTGCTCTGCATAATGTCGGTGTAAAGACGGTCGGCGTGGAGTGAGATCATTTCCACCAGGGCGCGCGTCACCGCCGGGCCAGCATCGCGCAGGACTTGCCGCAAGGTTTCCAGGAGGGTTTGTACGGCAATGTGTTCATCGCGTTCGGCTTGCGCCGCGTCCAGCTCGCGCTGGCGCGCTTCGAGACGCGCAATGGCTTGCTGCACCCGTGCTTGTTGTGCTTGTTGGTGTTCCAGCCCGGCTTGCAGTCGCGCTAACGTTTCACGCAACGCACTGTGTTGCGCCACTAGTTCGGTGTAGGCGGCGTGATCATAGCGTTGGGCAAGCGCATCTCGCGCTTCGACGAGCGTATCCCGATGATGCTGCGCGGTGTTGACCTCGTCACGCAATATTGTCACTGTGGACCGACGCTCGGCCAGGCTCGCCGCCTCGCGCTCGTGTTGCAGATAGCGTTGATGGCCGGGGGCGTTGTCCGCGCGGTCGGCGCGCGCCGCAGCGAGGCGGTCATCCAGATCGGCATACGCGGCAACTTGGGCATCCAGGGACAGACGCTGCGCAGCCAATTCGGCCAGCCGGGTGACGGCGTTGGCGTGTTGAGCGGCAATAGTCTCGCGCTGCGCGGCGACGTCGGCGGCGCGTTGGTAAGCGCGCTTGGGATCGCTCAGGGCGGCCAACTCCGCTTCTATGCGCGCCGCGTCGTCCGGCGCGTGGCGCAGGGCCGCGACAGTCTGTGCGCTTTCCGCGACGGTCTGCTGTTGGGCTTCAACCTGGGCTGCCAGATCGGCGGCTTCTGCCGGACGGGGGAGCGCGGCGAGGTGCGCCTCCAGTTGGCGGACGACGCTTTGGGCGGCCTCACGCGCAGGTTCGGCTTCGGCTACTTGACGCTGCACCGCGTCCACCGTCGCCTGTAGTGTGGCCTGGCGTTCCTCCAGCGCGGTGAGTTCATCCTGCATGGCAGCGATTTCCGCTTCCCTTGCGGATACGTCTTGTTGCTGTGCAGCGATGTGGGCCGCGACTTCCTCGGCTTCCGCCGGGCGCGGCAGGTCCTTGACCTGTTTCTCCAGCTTGCGTAAAGCTTGCTCCTGACGACGCCGTTCTTTCTCGATGGCGCTTTGCCTGATCCGCGCGGCGGCAAGGGTTGCTTCCAGGTCTGTGACTTGCGCCTGGTTTTGCACCAGTAAATCCTCACGATGCTCAGGGGAGAGCGGTGCGCCGCACACCGGGCAATCGGCGGCCTCGGTTGTCGCCAGGACGGCGCTCTGTGTGTGCAGGCGTTCCAGTTCAGCCTGGGCGGCGGCGAAAGCGGCGGTGGTTTCCCGATCCTCTTGTTCTAACGTCGCCAGCGCTGTCCGCGTCTCCTCGCTCTGGGCTTCCACCGCGACCAGGGTTTCCAGGCCGCGCCGGACTTCATCCTGCCTGGCGGCCAACTCCGCCTGGCGTTGGCGTGCTCGTTCCAGGTCGCGTTGAGCATCTTGCCGTCGCCGCGCGGCTTGTTTGGCCTGCTCGCGCGCGAGTTGATACTCCGCTTGTTGGGCGGCAAGTTGCGCCACCAGCGTTTCACGTTGGGCGTTGCAAGCATCCAGTGTAGCTTGCGCCGCTTGCAGTTCGGTTTCGACACTGCGCCGGGTTTCGAGTTGCGCTTGTGTCTTGGCCAACCGGGTCTCCATTTCGACCAGACGTTGGCGTTCCCGCACCAGCGTTTGTTCCGCGGCCTTGTGCTGCTCGACGGCGCGGTGCGCATCCTCCAGGGCGGCTTCCAGGCGGGTCTGGGTTTGGACCTGGGGAGCCAGGGCAGCCATCTCTATTTCGGCCTCCGCGATAGCTGCTTGCGTTTGTTCCAGACGGGCCATTTCCTGGCGTGCCAGCTCTTGCGCGTGGCGACACGCTTGTTGCGCTTGCTGCACCTGATCGCGCGCGATGCGCTCGTTTTCCAGGGCAGAGAGGCGTTCTTCGGCGGCCAGATACGTTTGATGTGCGTTGCTCGTCTCTTCCACCACCGCCTGGGCTGCTTCTGCGCGTTCCAACGCTGCCTGCGCATCGGCGCGCCGGGCGGAGAGGGTTTGCAGGCTCGCTTCCGCCTGGGCCGCTTGTTGCTCCGCCGCGTCCAGGTGGGCTTTGAGCGCTTCCATATCCGCTTTGCACACTGTGACGTCGTCCAATGTGGTTTGCGTGGCGGTTTGTTGCTGTAGGCTTTGGGCAATATCCGCCGTCAGCGCCGCCCATTCTTCACGCAATTCCAGCAAGGCTTGGACTTCTGCCGTCAATCCGGCGATCTCTGTTTCCAGCGCGGCAAGCTGTTGTTCCAACCGGCGGCGCGGTTCGCGCAAGGCGGCCCACACGCGCTCGTATTCGTCCACGCGCAGCAAGGGGTTGAACACGTCCTTGCGCCGGCTGGCGGTTTCCAGGAAGGCCGCGGTCAGCAAGCCCTGCGGCACGCCCACCGCGTCGCGGAAGAGCACGGATAGATCCGTCGCCGGTTCCACGCCCAGAAACTCTCGCAGCCACAGCACCGTTTCGGCCTTGCCGTCGGTGAGCTTCTCGTCAAGTTCGGGGTCGTAGACGTAGTATTGGTTGCTGCCCCCACAGCGGCGCACGACGTGGTAGACGCGCTCATCTGTCCCGGTCACGTGGATGGCGACGGTGGCAGTTTTCTCGCCTTCGCGGACGAAATCGTCTTGCTTGACGGCCAGGAAGTCGAAGAGGGAGAAGCCGATGGCCTCCAATAGCGTACTCTTGCCCGCGCCGTTGTGGCCGCAGATGGCATTTGTGCCGGGGGCGAAGGCGATGCTGGCCTGGCGATAGCTTTTGACATTGTCGAGGTCTATTTGGAGGATGCGCATTTATGCCTCCTCCGAGGATGGAACCGTATCCCACGCGCCAATTTCGCGGTGCAGTTGGCGGACGTGGGCGATGATGGCGTCCGGTGCGCTGTCTTCCAACACCAGACGCTTGAGGTCGAGCGCGCCGGCCGTCCACGCGGCGGCGGCCGGGCGAAAACGGGCGTCGCGGGTGAGCAATTCCTGGACAATCGCGTGTTCCAGTTCGGGCCGGCTGGCAGTCTCATCCAGCGCCAACGCGAATTCTACCGGGGAGGTTTGGTTGCGCACGCGCGTGACCAGCGGAGACCAGGCGCTTGTTACCACCTGTTCGATGTGGCTCACGTCCAGATCGTAGCGATTGAACGGCAGCACGCCGCTCAAGGTCACTTCGACCATCGGGCGGCTGCTTTGCGCAATATATGCGGCTTCGCGGATTGTCAAACGTTGGACGGCATCGTAGACCGCGTGGGGCGTTTCCAGAGTATCCACGGCGATTCGAAAGCGATGAAAGGCGCGGCGCGGGGCCGGTTGCACATCCACGCGATGCGGCGGGCGTTGCCCAGGGTGTACTTCCACGAACAGGCAGCCGCGTTCCGGCCAAGCGGTCTCCTCTATGCTGTTCGTCTCCGGCGAACCGGGGTTGTAAATCCAGTCGTCGACGCTGTAGGGTTTGTGGATGTGGCCCAGCGCGATGTAGTCCACGCGCTCCCGCAGTGGGGCCAGGTCGTCGTACTTGAGTCGCCCGGTGTGTTCCAATTGTCCTTCCAGCCCGGCGTGCAGCATCAGGATGATGTACTGGACGGCGCTGTGGTCCATGTCCGCCACGGCGGCGTCGAATCCCTGGATGGCTTTGTTGATGGACGCGCCGTAGTATTGCAGGCCGTAGACCCGGATGCCGCCTGCCAGGTCAACGTAAGCGCCGCCTTCTGCGCCGTGCGGTTCGAGCATGGGTACGCCACCCTCGAAGCGGGGGTTGAGCAAGCGCAAGTAGCCGAGCGCATCCAGAAAATCCATCCACGAGTATTGCTCCTGGTAGTAGGCACGCTCGTGGTTGCCTTCGACGGCCAGCACGGGAATCCCCGCTTCCTGTAGCTGGGTCAAGCCTTCGATAGCCACACGCATGGCCAGCGGATCAACGGTGCGCTTTTCGAATAGATCCCCCGCCAGCAACACGAAGTTGACCTGGCGGACGATGGCTTGTTCGACCAGGCTCAAAAAGGTACGGCTGAAGTCGTCGAAGCGTTCTTGCAAGCCGTATTGTTGGTAGCCGAGATGAATATCGGCGATGTGCATAAAGGTGATGGGCATATAGCATCCTCCACTATTGAAACAAGTCGATTGCCAGTCCCACAGCAATCACTACTACCAGCCACCGGAGCCGGGTAACCTTGTTTAGTGACACTCACGCCGCTTGGTTTCAAATGAACAATTGTGAAATAAGGACAGCGTCGATTAGCAGAGTTTGTCACGACAAAAAGAACTCAACCCGGTCAAGAACCCGCTCACAAGCCGCAACCAATTTGCTGTCTTCGATGCTCTGTGAGATAGCCAGCGCCCTCTGCAACTTATCATACGCTTCCATGAACTGTTTGTCACGACAGAGTTTTTCTCCCTGTTTGTAAAGTGTCTGAGCGACCTCTTGGAATTGTCCTAACGCTTCCGCCAAGTTGACATAATCCTCCTCCAACTCTGCTGCTACTTCCAGGTCGCCGAGCTGCCATGCTCTTGATAGCACCTCTGAACACAAGTCAAAAATCCCGTCAGTTTGTCCCAAACGCTTACGGAAGCGATATTCGGCAAGTTGATAGTCCAACTGTTCGCGCTGCAAATACTTTACCAAATTTGGATCCGTAGTTGCCAATGTTTCTATATTCACCCGCAAATTCCAGTGCTTCAACAGAGTTAACGTTTCCGGCAAGACGGAGATGATTCTTTCCTTCATCTGCGCGGCCAACTCACCTTCGTCTTGCTGATAAACTTTGGCGACCTGTACCCATGCTTTGATATCCTCTGTTAAGGACTGCACATCCATCACCAGCGCGATGCTGGCGAGTATGCGTGCGGTTTGTCCAGTCACTTGCGCCTTCAACCTACTAGCAGTTTCGCTTTGCTCTATCCAGCGAAGAGCCAGTTCCATGCTGACCAGAGCATACTGCCCAACATCATATTTTTGCCACTCTGTCTGCCAGACTCGCCGAATGTGTCGGTTCAGACGGAATGTGCATAAAGGCGCTGATTCACTTTTGGACCCAAAGAATCCAATATTCATCTTCAATACCAAGCGGGCAAACTCATCCCGATCAATCACTTCATGCTCAAGCAACAACCAGACAATGCGCTGAAACACGGTGAAATACGTCAGAATGTACCAAAGCGGAATTGACTGCATATACGCGACATTGTGCAAGCTTCTGATGTATTTCTGCACCAGATTGATGAAGCGTTTGCCTATACGGGGATCAGGGCTGTGACGTGTGCGTGGCGACTTTGAGCGGTCACCTCTCTTGTGCGTATCTCCCGCCCTCGCATCAACATCTTCATCTTCTTCTCCTGGCTCTGTTGTTTCTTCACTTGCACCGGACAGTCGGCCATTTATATACTCCAGCCAGGCTCCAAAACGGCTCTCTTCAAATATCAATCGCTCGATATCTACCCCTTCAGTATCAGCCTGTTCCCTAGTTAATGCCTCAGCCTCGATGAGATGGATATTAGTTTCCTTCTCAGGATCGCCCGGTTTGGGAGATGGCGGTTTCTTTCTGGACGTTGCTGTATACGTTCCCCCCTTGCGACTCAGCCCAGCAATGTCCAATTCGATCAGTTCCGCCAAGGTTTTGTATAACTCACTCCACTCCACATCGCTGGCAACGACGCCTTCAGCCAGATAACCACCGGAGCCGATACTAACAATGGCGGTATTCATCATCTGCGCGTGCAACTCATCAGCGTTAATGACCCATAACTCATTGCATCCCAGGTCTATCAAAGTCGGCTCGATGTCTTGCCCCCAAATCGACACAGCAAAGGGGCGAGTTCGTAATGCGGCGTGCGTCTGTGTCAACCGTAATGAGATTGAGTGGTCCCCTTCTCCGAAATCCTTGAGGGGAGAAAATATCGACGGCGTCGCAGTTATCTTGAGTTGGAAGGCCACAATGCCGTCGGGAATATGCTTGACACGATAGCGCACGTTAAGTGTCTCGTTGGTAACTGTTGCATCCAGCACCTGTACTGTAGATGGCCTGGTTTTGTCAGATGGTAACCTATCTGTTTGCAAATCGAGTGTTGCCAGGTCTTGCAAAGGACTGGGGACAATTCGATTCTTCAATACAGCGTCAAATTGTCGGGGGTCCTCTCCTCGACGCAATAGGGCGACTTCGACGTTGCTGAATTCTGGTGACAGCAACATCGCTGCACGGGTGCAATTGGGACTGCCGCTTAGAATGTAGGATGCTGTATCTGTATGAAATGTAACGATCTTGGCATGCAAATAACGCTCTGACTCTGCAAAAGGATAGACTCGCAGAGGAATTTGTTCCTGCAGTCTTTGTAGCGCCTTGAGTTTCCCCACAGCTTTGCCGGGTTGGAGTATCAGGTGCAACTCGTCCGGTGAAAACTGCCGATAGAGCGCCTCAAGTGCCATTGCCTCGTCATCGAGAAAGGGCGTTACCACTGTGAGTTTGTGGACAACTTCTTCTGCCAGGATCGAGGTCAATTGCTGGATGATGGAGCCATCAAGGGTATGTACAAGATGGACGTCATCCGGTAAGGACGTCTGGTGGTTCAGCCAGGGCGCGATACGGCCTGCCTTTTGGAGTATGGTTTTTATCTGTGTTGAATGGCCCCAATATTTGTTGATCTGCTGGATAAAGTCCCAGCTTTGCGCAAATAGAGGCTGCAAATCAGGTTCAGCGAGTGTCCAATCCAGGCAGGAATAAACTTCATAATTATGGCCCCAGCCGGTAAAAGTAAGATTCCCGCTGCCGATCATCAAGCGTCCACGTCCCGGCCCGATCAACAGAGCCAACTTGGGATGAAAGGCACGCTGGTTTTCCAACCGCACGGGGCATACGACATAGCGCCGTCCAACCCATTTGATGCTGTCACGCATATCGTTGAGGGTATCGGCATAACGTTGCGCGTCCATAAAAACTGCGATGTTTCGACAGCCATTTTGCCAAAGACGGTGCAATACGGCAGCTTCAAAGAATGCCAGATCGGCGCAATAGGTGAGGAAGATCGCCGTGTGAAAATCCTGGTGTTCGGAGAGCGCCTCAAGTAGGTTGATGGGTTCTGGGGTATCAGCCAGGGTCATTGAAGCCCTCCAGAACGCGCTGCAACGTTTGTTTTCCCAAAGTAGTCAATCGCGGCACTCCTCCTGCCGTTGACGGAATCTCGTATAATCCCAGGTCAGATAGCATGTCATAAGCCTGGCGAAAGCGGGTGGCTGAGAATCCGGTTTTGTCATCCTCGATCCATTCAAAGACGCCGTTTTCATAATTGAAGTGAAAGGTCTTGGCATTGCGCTGCCGCCACTTTTCCAAAGCGGTGATTGTGTGTTGCGCGATCACGTAATCACGAATAAGCCAACGCAAAGTATCCAATAAGCTCGCGTTGTTTTTGATCTGATACATCATATCGCGTGTGAAGTAAGCTAACGAACGCCGGCGCATCCCGCCAAACCTAGCCCAGTACCAGGGAGACCACCCTTCTTCACTTTGGGGACGGATTCCCTCCAAGCGTAGGAACAATAAGGAAAGCAGTATCCAGGCGACTCCGACATAAGCGGCGAGATTGTTGTGTCGAGCAGCCTCGATATGCAGATACAGCCCATGTTCCTGTAACGGAACCTGGCTCTGATACGCAAAATTAACGCAGCGTTGCCTCAAATTGTCGCCAGGAATATGCGCTGCATCCAGAAGGGCAATTAGCCATTCATCCAAGGACCAAGCGTCTAGCGGTTTGCCCTCCAGCGCAATCCCCATCTCAGCAGCAATGGCAACCAGATCAAGGTCGCGATGAAGATGCTCACAAAAAGCATCGAGGGTCTGCGGCCCTTGCCCACGCAGCCAACTTAGGAAATACGCCCACAGTGCATATAGTGCGTATACATAGTATTCGCGCAGTTGAAACATCTGCCAGTGTGCTACAAAGGGACGTAAGGGGTCGGCAGGTTGATAGCCAGTGAAATCACTGCACATGCCATAGGTGATGCACTCGCGAAAGCGCAAGTCGGTTAAGGGGACCTCTGTCTGGTCAAACATGTCCAAAATCATCCCCAATGTGCCGCGCATATTGCCAAGCGTTGATACATCACGCTCGAAATGTGGTAAAGTGTGCGGAGCGTCGAAAGCAAAGAGTGTCTCCAGTGTAGGTTGGGCGTCAGGAGAACGGGCCAGATGACTCAGGTGGCAACGTTCACCATATTCCAGTAGCACATCCTTTGGAATAGCACGGGCAGTATCGTATTTGATTCGCTCACAATAGTAGCCTGTATCCTGGATGGCTTGGGCAAACGCCTGTGCCAGTTCTTGTCCATTGGCAAGCACATCCAAACCGTCATCATTTTCAGCAAAACGGGTGATCGCTAATCCACGCATCACGCCTGTGTAGGCGTTGTACCCAGCGTACTTCGTCCTCTTGCTTACATAGTCGCTCACATTGAGTGGTACACTGTCGCTCTCGCGGTATTTACCCCAATGCACACTCAATTTATCCGAACCTGTCAATCCGAGCGTACTAGGGTCATCAGGGGCTTCTTCGCGCCATGCCAGGTTTGCCAGGGCAAAGATCTGCTCCCGCTGGCGAATGAAATGATCCAGTGACCATCCTTTAGGGTGTTTCTTGCCATACTCCACCAGAAGCCAACTATAGAACGGATAATATCGCGCACGGGGTGTGATGGTAATGATGCCCGGCAATAAGTAGCCTGTGATGTTTGCCTGCACGGCACGCAGTCCCAGGAAGTCCTCACCAGTCACAGCCTGATAGATCGAGGCCGTCCAGCGTGGATCCAGCGTTGTGGTGACGTATGGTTTTTGTTTGGGCATTGTTTACTGATCGTGAGACTAACTCATCAAGGCAGTGACGCACCACTGTACCACGCGAAACCAACCCGTTCTTCCATCGAAGAATTGTCCCAGCGAGATAAATGAATACGCGCCCGGTACGTTCCGGTGACGGGCGCTTGAAACTCCACGATCTCATAGTTGGCTTCATC
>DAIUDK010000139.1:0-13150 GCA_036845725.1 Chloroflexota bacterium | reverse complement strand
GAGGGGTCGATCATCCTCCCGCATAGCGATGCGTTGGCAGCCGTGCCGCGCCATACCGTTATCCTTATCCTGGCGACGGAGAGCGAGAGCAACGCCCACTATTTCCCGGCGGATGACGCAAATCCGCGCAACCGCAAGCTGTTGTTCTACGTGGGCAACGGGACGCTCGACGTGACGACGGATCCCGGCTTCGATCTGAGTCCCGATAATGACAACCTCGCGCTGTTAGCGCCCGGCCCTACGTCCGCCTTCGCTGACGACATCGGCATCGACTTTGTGGGCGAGGGGTACGCGGTCACGCCATTCTCGTTCGGCATCCTCGCGGACGGGGTGACGTTCGACCACCCGTTCCGCAAGCTCGGCAATGACGATGGCGCGCTTTTCACCGGAACAGGGAGCAATGACGCGCTGGAGGATTGGATCGTTGATTCGCCTGCGTCGCTCTCCGGCGACGAGGTGCGCGCCGATTCGCCCAACATTGTCACGCCGGGCGCGCGGAATTATCAGCAGCGGTTTCCGCTGTTCCGGCGCTGAAGTATTTCTCTCGCACCAGGTTTCCCAACGGCTCGTCGGCCCGGATAGCGCTGACGTCGGCCATAACGGCTTCCAACCCTTCGGCAGCGATGCGGCGTTGCAGTTCGACGGCCAGCGGATCGCCGGTGTCGTCGAACCGGTAGGCCGCGGCGATGGCGAGACTGAGCGCGTCGGGCGTGATCCCGGCCTTCTCGACCAGACGCGCTGCACCCACCAGCCGCTCTTTCGGCCCCAGTTTGCGCAGCGGGTCGCGCGCCAGGCGGGCGACGGTATCGGCTAAAGCGCGGTTGGCGAAGTTCTTGTGCAGTTCGGCGATGTAGTCATCCAATTCGGCGGCGTTCATAGCGTACACCCCCACGAAGCCTGCGCGCACTTCGGTAAAGGCACGTTCCAACATGGCGCGGATGGCGGGGTCTGCGAATGCCTCGTAGCTGAATCGATGGCCGCGCGGGTAGCCCAGATAGCCGAGTATGGCGTGCCCGCAGTTGTGCAGGTACAGCTTACGTTCGATGTAGGCGGTGAAGTTGTCTGTGGGAATCAACCCCACAATCTCCGGTAACGGGCCGACGAAGCGCGGGCGGTTCACCGGCAACTTCTTGTACGCATCGGCGATGATGAAACTGCAATCCATGCGTGAATCTTCGCGTGCGCGCATGGCAGGCGGCGGTTTGGGGATCGTGCGCCCGATAACGACGTCCACGAAGCCGACGTGGGCATCGGCGAAGGCATGCAGCGGGGTGGGGATGTGTGCCATGACCATAGTGCGGAACGTCGCCGAGGCGTCCTGCATATTCTCGCAGATCAGCACGTTGAGCGGCGCAGTCACATCGCGTTCGGCGCGGCGGACGACGCCTGCCGCGATAAGCGGCGCGATGTCGGGCAGCGAGCGCACGCCCACCGCCGTTGTCACCAGCGATGTCTTGGCTAACGCCGTCACCAGCGTCTCATCCGCCCGTGAGTACAACGTGCGTTCGAGCGGAATGGTGAGGTCTTCATGCCAATCGTTCTCCACCAGGCGCAGCGTATATGCCCGGCGCGCGTTCAACGCCTCGATCAGGGGCTCGTCGATCTCCACGAAGGTTAGCGTGTAGCCGGATTCGTTGAGAAGCTGCCCCAAAAATCCGCGTCCTACACATCCCGCGCCGAACATCACGGCGGTCTTTTCTTGCCCAAGTTTTTCTGTTGTCATTGTGTCTTTTCTATTTGGCTGTGTTGATGGGATTATAGCATGATCGCAGTCTCACAGAATCATTGACTTGAAGGTGAAGTATGATAGACTGCCCACGCAATGGTTATGGCGAAGGTTCTGCGCAGGGCAAAAATTCCGATTTTTCTGGCAGGTGCGACACTGCTCTTCTGCTGGCCGGTGTGGGCAGCCGGGTATCGCTTTCCCATCGGCGGCGGGGATTTGTGGGGGCAGATCCATCCTGTTTGGTCCTACGTCGCGCACTGGCTGAGACGCGGCGTTATCCCGCTGTGGCACACGGGGATGATGGCGGGCGATCCTATCGTTGCAGAGGGGCAGTACGGGTTGTTCAATCCGCTTAACTGGCCGTTGTTTCTGCTTAGCCCCGTTCCGGCGTGGACTGTCTCGCTGCGGGGGATGGCGACGCTGTGGCTGGCGGGCCTGGGGATGTACAGCTATCTGCGTCATTCTCCGGTGTGGAAGTTGCGCGAGGTGGCCGCGCTCATCGGCGCGCTGGCCTATATGTTCGCCGACCCGTTCGTGGCGCACCTGGGCCACCCACAGTTCAACGATGCGATGGCATGGCTGCCGTGGTCGCTCTGGGCGCTGGACAATGCGATGCGGCGCAAGCGAGCGATTTCACTTGTTGTGTTGGCGCTGGCGTGTCTGGCGCTTTCGGGGCACGGGCAGGCGACGCTTTACGCCGCACTGACCATCGCCGGATACGCGCTGTGGCAGGCGTTTGCCGGCGGCCTGGAACGCGCGCCTCGCCGGATTGGACGCCTGGCGCTGGTAGGGTTGCTCGCTGCAGCGCTGACGATGCCGGCCATGCTGCCCGGATTCGAGCGCCTTCCCTACACCGAACGCGCCAACATCCCCCCGACCCCGGGCGAATACGAATTTCACCTTGGGATGTGGCGTGACTTTGTCACGCCGCTGTTCCACGGGCGTAACCACCGGACGTTCTGGGGACCGTGGCAGCGGGTAGAGACCGGCTCCGTCGGCGTCGTGGCCTTGGGATTGGCGTTCCTCGGTTTGTTGGCGCGTCCGCGCTGGCGCACGGCTTTTTTGTGGGTGATGGGTATATTTGCCGTTCTGCTTGCGCTTGGCACACAAGGGCCGCTTTATCCGCTGTTATCGTCATTGCCGCTATTCGATGCGACGTGGAAGACAGGCCGCGCCATTTTTGTGCTCTCCTTCGTGTTAGCGATTGCGGCGGGGGAGGGGACAGAGCGGTTGCTGCACAGACCACGTCCCGTGTGGAGTGTCGCGATGTTGGTTGCCTCCGTATGGATTGCTCTGCGCGCGTCTGCATGGGCGGCGCTTGCGCCCGATGCCGCTGCTGTGACGCGTGCGTCGATCGGGCTATACGTGGCTGCTGCTGCGTTAGCCTTCGCCGCGTTGCTTGGGGTGGGGGTGGGGCGCAGCCGGCTTTGCCGGGCGGCGCTGCTCGCGTTGGTGTTGGTCGAGTTGGTCTTTACTGGCGCGCTCGCGGACGTGGAGCCGGGGCCGGACGTTGCCGCCGATCCGCACCAGGCGGCGACGGCGTATTTGCAGGCCGACGAGGGTTGGTTCCGCGTGGATGTGGATAGCACGGCGCGCGGGTTGTGGTCTCCCGCGGCGTTGATGGCGGCGGGCTTCGAGGTTCCGCAGGGAACCGGTAACCCCATGGAAATCTTGATGTACAATCAACTTTATTGGGGCGTGCCGCATAAAGGGATGCCGGCCTACCAGCTTTTGGGTGTGAAGTACATTATTGTCCCCAAAGGCGCGCAGCCGGGCGGGGATGGGATCTGGCCCGTATTTTTTGAGGATGCGCTGGTCGACATCCACTTGAACACCAACACCATGTTGCGCGTTTGGTTGGTTTATCATACGTTGCCGGTGGATACGTTGGAGGAGGCTTACGCTTATGTCTTCGCTGCCGACTTCGAGCCTGCGCAGATGGCGACCGTGGCGCAAGGCCCACTGCTGGAGACACCCGGAACTGGGCGCATCGAGCTGCTGGCGTATGACCCCAATCGCGCGGCGTTCTACGTCGAAACGAGCGAACCGGCGCTGCTGGTGTTGAGTGATTTGCTCTATCCGGGCTGGCAGGCGACGGTGGATGGCGATGTTGTGCCTCTCTACGCGACAAACGGGCTGTTTCGTGGGATTTTCGTCCCCACCGGAGCGCATCGCGTGGAGATGTGCTATTTCCCGCAATCCCTGCGATGGGGGCTGGGCTTGATGGCGATGGCACTATTGGTGATCGTGCGGATTCTTACTGCAAATCTTCACACGTTGACACGAATGAAGAGAGCTGATTCGTGAGGATTGCCGGAGATTTGTAGTTTACGATTGAAGTGCGTTGGATTGTGATTCTACGCAAACATATGGAGAACTTGGACTGACAATCTGATGCAAGTGCAAAAGATGAGCGGGGCGATGGGAAATAACTCTTCACACGAGAAAGCACGGACGTTCCGGCGGGTTGGGGGGATGGCGCTGCTTCTGCTGCTGGCGTTTGCGCTGCGCGTTTGGAAAGTGGACACAGCGGATCTCACTTTCGACGAGGTGGCGACGTTTTTCGTGGCACATCGTTCCCTGGGGGAGATGGTGCGTTACGTGATGGGCGCGGCCCGCGAGCATCCGCCGGCCTATTATGTCATTATGTCTCTGTGGATGCGTTGGGCCGGGACGGGCGAGTTTGCCGTGCGCTTTCCTTCTGTGTTGATCGGCGTGTTGACTGTGGTGTGGAGTTTCCGCATGGGCCGCAGGCTGGGGCCACGCGGTGACTGGTGGAGTGCTATCCTGTGCGCTGTTATGCCATTCGCCCTGTGGGCGGGGCGCACTGGACGGATGTACGGGCTGGTGCTGTTGCTTTCGTTGATGGTGATGGAGAGCTGGCTGTCCTGGCTGGAACGTCCAGGGTGGCGACGCTGGCTCGGTTTCGTTGTGCTGTCGTTGATCGCGGCGATGACACATTATTACCTTGTGCTTTTGTGGCCGGTGCAGGCATTGCTGTTGCTGGTTCTCCCACGTCCCACCCGTCCCATTCGCAAGCCGTGGTTGGCGACGGCACTGGGGATCGGCGTGGTGGTGTTGGTCTTCATCGCCGTCTCGCCGGGCATCCGTGTGATGGTGTTGGACATTGCACGGCGGTTTCCGGGGCGTTGGTGGCGCGTTCAGGCGTGGGGGTTCGTGCTCGCCGATTTCTATTTTTGGGGCTATCGCCCGGAACTGGTATGGCTTATTTGGGTGGGGCTGGGTCTCACGTTGGTGGGATGGATTGTGGTTGCGCGTCGCAGACTCTTGACCGGCGCATTGTTGGCCACCTGGGGCGTGATCCCTCTGCTGTTGGCTTCTCTGGTCCCAGAAAGTTTGGAAACACGTTATCTCACACCGGTCTTCCCCCCGGCGATGTTTGGCCTGGCGGCACTGTTGGCGCGTTTGCGTGGACGGGTGCTGCGACTGTTCGCGGTCGTTGGTCTGTGGGCCTTCGCATTGTGGCGCGTGCCGCTGTTGTACGAGGATCTTGATACGACATTCTCCACCCGCGTGCAAACCTTGCACGTTGCAGCACAGCCCGGCGATGCGTTGGTGATGAACGGTCCGTGGCCTGCTCTACTGCTGAAATACTATCCACAGCCGGATTTCCTTCCCGTTTACGCGATACCGCCCGCCGCGCCGCCCGGCTTTTCTGCGGAAACCGATATCCCTCAACTCGAGCAAATTGTCCGTGAGCATCCGCGGGTATGGGTTTCTTACGGCGCAATTCACTGGGCCGATCCGCAGTATCGTGTGAGCCGCTGGTTGGCGGACCATATGTACCGCGTCTACGAACGCGCAGGGCTGGCGTTATACCTCCCGCCAGTCGAGAACATGGTCGAGGTGCGGGCAGGCATCGACCTTGGAAAGCGTCTGACAGTGCACCGGGCGACGGTGGACCGGCAGAGCGGGCAAATTGGCGATGCAGTGCGTGTAGGGCTGGCACTGGAAGGGCAGGCGCTGGACCGTTACATCTACGTTACGCTGGGATTGGTCGACGCTCATAGTAACAATGTCTGGCAGCAGTACAAGGTTAATCTCGGACCACTGCATCAATCCCCTCAGAGCATGTTGCCGAGTCAATGGAATGAGCAATTGGGGCTGTGGCTGCTCCCCGGCCTGCCACCAGGTGATTACATGCTGGGCTTGCAGGTCGAAGGGGACGACGTTGTCATGGGCGATGCTGCGAGTCACTACGACTGGATTCCGCTCACGCCGTTTCACGTCGCGGCAGGCGTGACGCAGGCCGGATTAGCGGGTCTGTTACCTGGTACCGACACGACGTCTGTGTTCGACAAAACGCTCGCGGTGGTAGGTGTGGAGCCGTACACTGGGAAGTCGATGCAGGGGTATCCAATGGGATTCTCGTTGTGGTGGCAGGTGCGTGGTGTGACGACTGCGTCACAAGTACAGGTGCGCCTGGTTGGCCCACAGCGTTGGGACGCGGATGTTGTTGCACTCGGTCCGGATTTCTATCCCACTGATGTTTGGCAGCCTGGTGAGATTGTCCGGCAGAACATTGGATTCCAGCTTCCCGATGAATTGGCGGCGGGGCGCTATCGTGTTCAAGTGCAGGCGCAAACCGGCGATGGTGTTGCGCTTTCGCTGTATGGCGCAGCCGAAAACGATTGGGCGGAGGTGTTCACGTTCGTCGTCGAAGCGCGGACGCGCTCGTATGTGCCACCCCTATCCAGAACGCGACGGGATGTGCGTTTTGGGGACGTGTTACGGCTGCGCGGCTACCGGCTGGAGCGTCAGATCGTTCGTCCCGGTGAGAGCGTTGCCTTAACCGTTTACTGGCAGGCGATGGAGAAGCCGCCACAGATGTACGCGGTATTCAATCACTTGCGTTTGCTGGACAATACTTCGCTGTGGCATGGTGATTCGTGGCCGCAGGCCGGGTTGTACACGACCGAGCACTGGCGCAAGAACGAAGTCGTAGCCGAGGCATATACCATTGTTGTCCCTAAGGATGCGCCGCCAGGAGATTATCCGTTGTACACCGGGGTCTACAATCCGTTTAGCGGCGACCGGCTTCCGGCAGTGACGTCGAATGGCGAGCGTTTGCTCAACGATGAGTTCGTTTTGCTTCTGCTTAGTGTGACAGACAAGTAGAAATTCCACCACGAATCTCCGTTATTTTTGCTTCCTATTGAAGACTCGTGGTTTAGTGTCGGAGGAGTGCGTGTGACCAGGATATTGCGTGCGGGTCTGCCGTTGCTGCTTATCCTCGCCTATTTTGCATTGGGGATGGCGCAGGTTACGCACGCCTCGATTACATTCGACGAGGGACCGCACCTGGCGGTGGGCTACACCACGCTGCGTACCGGCGACCTGCGTCTTCAGCCAGTTCACATCCACCCACCGTTGGCGAACGTGCTGGCGGCGGCGCCACTGTTTCTACAATCCGATTTGCCCGATCCTCGCGCCGTGGATGGCTGGGAGATCGCCAGCCTGTCGGCAATTACCGACGCGGTGGTGTGGCAATATCCCGAACCGGCACGCATCGCTGTGGCGGGGCGGTTGCCTATCCTCTGGCTTGGTGTGCTGCTGGGAGCGTTGATCTATCGTTGGGCGAAAGATTTAGGTGGGTGGCTTGCCGGGTTGGTGGCGCTGATGCTTTACGCCTTCGATCCTAACTGTGTCGCGCACGGCTCGCTCATCACAACAGATATGGCGGCGGTGTTTTTTGTCGTGGCAACGTTGTATGTGGCGAGTCAGCGATCAAGCGTCAACAGTCAGCGTGCAGTCGGTATTGGCAGATTTGTGATGCTTGGGCTTCTGCTTGGGCTGTCGCAGTTGGCGAAGGTGTCGGCACTGATGTTGGTGCCGGTGGTTGGAGTGCTGTTGGTGATTCAGGCCGTGCTAGGGCGGGATCAGCGCGTCAGCGAATCAGCGAATGACGGATCAGGAATGACGCATCGCGCATCCCGCATCACGCTTCACGTTTTGCGCGCGTGGGTCGTTGTCTTCGGGATCGCAGCCCTCGTGGTATGGGCTGGATATGGATTCGAGATCAATGTGGTGTCAGGATTTCCTTTCCCACTTCCGGCAGGGACACATGTGCGTATCTTTCAATCGCTACGGGAGCATTATGATCTGGGGCACCCTACTTTCTTGATGGGGCAGGTCAGCAGTCACGGGTGGTGGTGGTACTTTCCGGTGGCTTTTGTGCTGAAGACGCCGTTGCCGGTGTTGATTCTTGCAGTGTGGGTGGTTTGGTCGAAAGTCAAAAGTCGAAAGTCAAAAGTCGAAAGTCGTACAGAGCGCCATAATTGGATAAGAACGCTTTCTTTGCTTCTGTTTCCGATGTTGTATGCTGTTTCTAGCTTATTTAGCTCGGTTAACATTGGGTATCGGCATTTGTTGCCGCTGTTGCCGTTTCTGTACGTAGGAATCGGAGTAGGGAGTAGGGAGTACGGAGTATGGAGTACGAAGGGCGAATCACGAATCACGAATTACGTATCACATATCACTCCTTACTGCTTACTTCTTACTGCTTACTCCATACTCTTCGCCTGGCTCATCATCGGCACGCTCGCCGTCGCGCCGCATTTCCTGACGTTCTTCAACGAGATTGCGGGCGGGGCGCGGGGCGGGTATCGGTATCTGGTGGATTCGAATCTGGATTGGGGGCAGAATTTGTGGGATTTGCGGCAGTGGATGGACGACCATGGCGAGGATCACGTCTATTACGCACATTACAGCCCGGCCTGGTTGGACGTGTATGGCATCGACGCCGATTTTTTGCCACCCGATCCGCGTGCAGTCGCCTTTGCGTCGTGGAATCCCGCGCCAGGACTGTACGCGATCGGCGCGACGGTACTGCAAGGGCCTTATGCGCCGGACATGAACACCTACGCCTGGTTCAGAGGGCGAGAGCCGTTGCTGCGCCTGGGTAATACTTTGTGGTTGTATCGTGTCCCCCCGCGCGAGAAGCCGGCATGGATCGCCATTTGCGCGGAAGTCCCTTTCTCGCCGGAGGCTGTGAGTGAGAGACTCGGTGTGCACGATTTGCGCGTTCTTTGGCCGGATTGTGCGCAGACGGTCGTCTATCCGGCAGGATCGCAACCGGGGGTGATTGTTGACAAGGCGGATGAAGCCACACTACCCACGGCGGAAGTCGATGTGCTGTTGCGATCTTCGGCAGGGGAGGTCGAATACGGAACACACTGGCTATCTGGACTGGGTCCCACACCCGAAGTGACGCGGTCAGAAGTTGAGGTCGATGGGCCGTTGGATTTTCTGGGCTACACGCTTGATGCAGGTGGTGCTGCGCCCGGTGTGGATGTCATCCTCCAAACGTATTGGCGCGTCCGTGAGGTACCAGGCCGCCCTCTCTCGCTACTTGCGCATTTGCTAGGTCCAGATGGGATTACTGTGGCGGTGGGAGATGGGTTGGGCTTTCCGATTGAGCAATGGCAACCAGGCGACGTGATTGTGCAGCAACACGTTCTGTCGACTCCGGCAGATGCGTATCCTGGCGAGTATATCGTAATCACTGGGGGATACTGGTTGGACACGATGGAACAATGGATTGTAGGAGCAGAGAAGACCTACATCGTTGTGGAGGCAATCGCCGTTGGTGACTAGATCGGGCTATAGGGACAGTGCGATGCATTGGCGCGTCCGGTGGAGTGTCCTGGGATTGCTTCTCATGTTATTCGCTCTGCTGCTGAGCGGTGTGGAGCCGCTTGCTTTCACGGCCGACGAACCGGCCTACATCGTCGCTGGGTACGTGTATCTGGCCCGTGGGAGGGAGGCTCTTGATGTGATGTCCCAACGCGGGTACACGCCCTTGTTGGCAGTTCTGGAGGCGGCACTATTTTACGCCGCCGAACCTGATATTCCACTGGAGACCCTGACCGAGTGGCCCCCGAATTTCGATCCATTTATCCACGCTATGGAGCCTTACTTTGAACCGCTGGCGCGTGTCAAACTCGGCGCGCGTATCCCCACAATCTGGCTGACCGTGTTGTTGGCTGCGTTGATTTTTCGTTGGGGGAGGGACCTGTGGAATGCGTATGCCGGATTATTGGCGCTCGTGGTGTTGGTGTTTGATCCAACGCTCTTGGCGCACGCTCGGCTGGCAACGACAGATGTCGGCGTTACGGCGTTAGGGACCGCTGCCTTATATACCGCGTGGCGTTGGTCGCGCGCGCCCGCGTGGGGGCGGGCTTTGGGAACAGGAACGCTTGTGGGACTGGCTGTGTTGGCGAAGGTCTCGGCACCGTTGTGGGGGCTTGTAGCGGGTTGCATTATGTTGATCACGCTGCTCCGGCTGCGGCGTCATAACGACGTGAAGTTGTGGTGGACTCAGGCGCTTGTGGCGGGTATGTGGAGTCTATTTGTGTTCTGGGCCGGGTACGGGTTTACGTGGGAAAAAATCGACATGCTGCCTTTTGCCGTCCCTGCGCCGGCTTATTGGAAAAGCTCACTGTATCTGACGCACTACTCCTCGGAGGTTTTCGCGCTGGGGCAAAGACAATTTGGCCGTTGGTGGTGGTACTTTCCACTTGCTTTTGTATTGAAGAATCCCTTACCACTGTTGCTCGGATGCCTCATTGGGGGGGCGGGATTGTGGCACAAATGGCGGTCGAACGTGCGGTTTCTACTCTTGCTGGTTTTTCCGTTATGCTACACGCTGATTGCCGTCGTCACAGGGATGAACATCGGTTATCGTCACATGCTGCCTGTTCACCCATTTATGTATTTGCTGATTGGTGGAATCACGAATTGGGTATCACGTATAACGCGAAACGTTTTGCGTTTTGCACTTTACGCTCTGCTTGTCTGGTATATTCTCGGTACGTTGTGCATCGTCCCTCATGAACTGGCCTACTTCAACGAACTCACCGGTGGATCGGATAACGCCTACCGTTATCTGGCCGATTCCAACCTCGACTGGGGCGAATCTGCTAACATGTTTGCCGAGTACGTGGCGGCGCATCCGGGAGTTGAGGCCAAACCACCCGTGACAAAATTGCGCCCTGAGCCTGGAGTGTATGTCGTCGGGGCCTCGTATTTGCAGGGCCTGGGCATCGGTGACCCATACGCCTATGCGTGGTTTAGGCAGTGGGAACCGCAGGACGTACTTTATCACAACATCTTCATTTATGAAGTTCCTGTGTTTGAGGTGCAGTGGGTTGCGCAGTGCAGTGTGCCTGTATCCCCTTTGGAGGAGGAGGCGCTGTTAGCCGGCCTTGGTGATGCTCCTTTCCGCCGCACGAGTTTTGATTGTACTCAGGCCTGGCTATATCCAGACAGGGGAAGTGCGTCCGGCATTTACGCACTGGATCGCAGTCTGATGCAGGAGTTTCGGCTGTGCCTGCCAGGGTTGCTCCCGTGTGCCCCAGCGCCGGATGATTTATTCATGACGCGTCATTTGACCGAAGCGCGATTATCCTTCGATCACGATCGTAAGGATGAACTCCCCGCGTTTGTGCTTTATGAAGTATCTGCTGCCCCACACTTACCCGCTGCGACGGTGCACGTCGTCCCTGTAGAATCCGTGCCGGAGACATTAACTGACGATGCACTGCTGGCAACGCCGGTGATACTGGATGGCCCGTTGACTTACTTGGGAACCGCAGTCTATAACGAGGCGGATGCCTTTGATGTAGAAACGTGGTGGCGGGTGACCGACGGACCAATTACGCGACCTTTCTCAATTATGGCGCATCTGCTCACGTCGCAGGGTGATGTCATTGATCAAGCCGATGGTCTAGGCGTGTGGCCCTTCGTGTTAGCGGCGGGTGACGTGTTTGTGCAACGTCATCGCCTCGCATTGCCGCCGGAGGGTGCAGCGCTGTGGCTGCGAACGGGTGCGTACTGGCTCGATACGATGGAGCGGTGGGCGATCCGAGATGAAACGGGTATCCGCAATCACGTCTTGTTACAAGAATTGGTGCTAGAGACTTCGTCCTCGATTCCTGTACGGTAGGGCCAAGGCCGTCAAGTCCGATGTTCTTGGTAGACCATTGCCAAATTCGAATAATCTGTTAAGCTATGCAGTTGATTCTGGGAAGGCTCGAACCTGCATCAAGGGTCATCATTTTCGCTGAAATAAAACTCGTAGAAAGGACGACAGTAGAGGGTTTGTTATGATCTGGAAACGTAATGCACTCCGGTGTGTGTTGGTGGTTATCAACCTGGTCTTGATAGGGCAGATATTCTTCGTCCCTGTCGTTCATGCGCAGCAGAGCGGGACAAATCTCCTGGTCAATGGGGGATTCGAGTGGTGGAATCCGAGCACCAATTACTGGCCGTTTCAGGATGGTATTCCAGAGGTTCAGGTGTGTCCGGGTTGGCGCGCGTTCTATTTGGACAATCCGCCTTCGTATGCGCAGGTCCCTCAGTATTGGCGGCGGCCCGAATTCCGGGATGTGAAAGCGGGTGAGTATTCGGGGCGTGTTCGCAGTGGCAATCTGGGTGCCAAGTATTTCTCTTTCGCCGGACAACACGAAGCTGGTTTTTATCAACAGGTTGGCGGGATCGCGCCGGGGACGCCATTGCGTTTTTCTGCCTATATGCAGACGTGGAGCTGTATGCCTAGTCCGGCAGAGTGGAATGTCTGCCCCACCAAGGATAAGTCCAATGAGCCAGCGCCGATGCATACCAGAGTCGGTATCGATCCCACCGGCGGAACGAATCCCTGGGCAGCCAGCGTGGTGTGGTCACCGGAGATCAACGCATATGATGCCTGGACCTATTTCCAGGTGGAAGCGACCGCGCAAAACAGCACGGTAACGGTCTTCACCTATTCCCGGCCAGACTGGACCGATACATTTTTCCGCGTGCATAACGACGTGTTTTTGGACGATGCCAGTCTTATTGCGTTGAACGAAGTCCTGCCAACAGTGACACCGGAACCTGCAGCACCAACCGCGACGCTCGATCCCTCATTGCCAACGTCGACGCCTGCCCCTACTGCCACACCGGCAGCCACGGCGACCCGACGCCCGGATGGGGCTGTCGTCCATACCGTTCAGGTAGGCGACACCCTGGGGGCTATCGCTCTACGCTACAATATCTCTGTTGAGACCCTGCTTCAGTTGAACGGCCTGGCTGACGCTAATGTACTGTCGGTCGGGCAGGAGTTGGTGATTGCTGTGACCGAACTCACGCCAACAGCGACGGCGACCCCCTTGACGGAACTTTCCACCCCGACCGCTCTGCCTGCAACGCCGACGGACACACCTTCTGTGCTTACCGCACTGTCCCCAACACCTGTTATCCTGTCTCCTACGCCTACCGGCGTTTCATTGATTGTGACGCCGTTTGACTCACCCACAGCAGCCGTGACCGCGATGGTCTCGCCGACCTCAGGAGACAAGGAAAATCCCATCTCGTGGAGCCTTGTCGGTGGAATCGGCATTGTCTTGATTATAGGAATTGGCG
>DAIUDK010000138.1:0-13687 GCA_036845725.1 Chloroflexota bacterium | reverse complement strand
GAGCACAAGCAACAGGTTCCCCATTGCGGCCTCTATTGTCTGTGGTGCAATGCAGATAGTGCGCTCAGAATCTCGAGGTGCGTTTTCTGGCCAATTTCATCCGTACTGGAGAAAAAGTCCAAATCCACCGAGCGGCGATGCCCAAGGCGCAACGCAAGGGCCGTTCCACCCGCCAGATAGAAGCGCGATGAAAAGTCACATGCCCCGATGAACCGCAGCACTTCTCGCATCGCCGGTGTGATAGCGTTCCAATGAACCGGGTTTAATACCGCCATAGTTGCCGCTCCTTTGGACGTACCGGCTGGCCTAGCCCAAGCAGCACACACCATAAATTATAGCGCCGCCACGGCAAACGCCGCGCGCCCCACTGTCCCACCCAACGGGTGATGCGTGTTTGACCATATTGCCTGAACAACCAGCGCAGTTCACGACGATCGCCGTAGGCCAGCACCCGTTCCACGAGCAGATGTTCGTGCTGCGCCGGGTCGAGGGCGTTCAGATCGTATTCCTGGAAGCAAGCCACCAGACTACGCGGTACACCCGCCGCCGTTGTAGCTCCCACGTCCAGGTCCTGCCCATGGTCCCGATGTCCATCAATCACGGTTTGCTCCCCCTGTCTACCGTCTACCCTTCCCCCAAAATCATCCGCTCGACCTGCGCCTTCGCCTCGGCGACGACGGTTTCGGCTTCGGCGCGCAGGCGTTTGGCGTGGGCGCGACGTCGCATAACTTCTTCGCCGATCTCAATTTGCTGTTCCAAGTCTTTGGGGATTGGTAGCTTGACACTGAGAACGTCCGATGCTGAAACTCTGGGAAGCGAAGTGCCGCTTTGAAGTGGCACTACCTGAGCGAGCGTGATACGACTCAAGAGTAATGAATGCAGGAAATGTGTATCTACTTTCTATCTAATTGGCCTGAATACAAGAGCCTCACCAGTACAGATACCATCAAACTCGGCGATCCATACCTTATTCAGATACGGCCGCATGCGTCCATACAAGATATCACCTTGCTTAAATTTGGGCGAGGAACTCAAAACCGAAGAACCTTTTACAGGAGAAAAATCAACCAATTCTCCTATATTGGGGGCAATATGTCCCAAGCTGATGTAGTTAATATCTTGATCAGGATGTTCGCTTGTGGGCGTGACGCGCTCATTGATTTGCCTAACGATTTGCCGGAGCACAACAGGCTGTGTGTCGTTAAATTTGATTTCACGAACTGTCACGACAGCCTCAAAATCAAAACGCCCGCCGATAATTGCGCTTATCGGTTTGAGAGCGGCTCGCTGCTCCTGAAGCTGTGAAAAATCTATCCCTAGCCGCCCAAGCACATACCCATCAATCCCACCCAACAACGCCTCCGCCTCCGCAAGTTTGACCCGGCGCGTGACGTAGGCGTCTTGCATCACCTGGGCGATGCGGTCCTGCACGTCGCGGGGGGGGAGGGGAACCATGATGTTCCGTAGTCTTGAATAGTTGACTATCGGTACTACACTCTTGGATGCAGCTCTCTCAGTTTGTGTTCTGCCAAGATGACTGTTAAAGAAAAGTGCGAGATACCAAGGATTCACTTCATCTTTAGGAGTCATCTTGACTAAGTTCTGGTTGATGTTTGCATCTCCGAGTGATTTGTCAACAACGGCGGCAACACCAATTGAACCAATAGTTGTCAAAAGCACATCACCCTGCTGTAACTGTGAACGTTTAATCTCATTATGAACTTCTGGCGCTATATAGCGAACATCGTTAAGTATTATTTCATTCTCAGAAACATTAGTTGTCCGTAACAGGGGAATCCCTTCTGGCAGATGAACTAGGTAGCCATGTTGGCCATCTGTCAGGCTAGAAACTAATTCGTTCAAAAGTCTAACCGGCCAACCTGACTGTTGGATGCGTGTCACAGTTTCTGTGTATGCGGGATCAAAGTACTCGAAATCCCAACGTCGTGCTTGAGTTATGGCTTGGAAGCTGACCAATGTTGAAACCATTATTGTTAGTTCCTCCATACTCGACGAAAAGCACGAAGAAATTCGGTTAGTAGGTCATGCAAATCCTTGCTATTTCTTTCTGTCAGGAAGCGGTTATGTGCGATTTTGCGCCTTAATCGGTTTAGTAAACTTAGCTTTTGAGTGTATTTGCTCGTGAGAAAAATGGGTTGAAACACGTCGTTCCAGTTAGTTGAGTCTGACACTACTTTTTCTATAGCTGATAAATCTGTGAAAAAAATATCTTGGGCGATTTCGTCAGGGTAATGAGTAATATCTTGGGCATTTTGTTCTTGGTGTTTATATTTTTGATATGTTCCACCAGATAATCCTTTTATACGATGATCCCACCATCTTGAATCTTCGATTCCCATGAGGGTACTAACGACAAGCTTACGAAGCTGATTTTCAAGTAGATGCAAAGCTATGTATGAGGTCCATGAACGTATGGAGCCATTTGCATCCCATATAAGCAAAAAATCACGAAACTGACTTGACAAATCGACCTCAAGTATCATATCTCGTATGGTTTCTAGTTCGCCAAATTCTTGAGCTTCGACTGCAATGAGCAAGATTTCTGCCTGTTTCAGTCTAGGGTTTGGACAAGGGAGTAGATTGACTGTCACCGAGTATGTATCTGCACATACTCGGTATTCGTTCTTTTCATTGTCGTAATCCCACGGAAAATCAGTTAAGTGAACTTGTTCAAAAAACTCCAGTACGGAATTCTCTACATCTTGATTTGTTGGTACGGAAGCGAGAAATTCGATGCGAGGTCGCAAAGCAATCTGTGTAGCTTCGTCATTTAGCATCTTCTCAGTCAATTCGACAAAACCAGGAGTCTCCGATAATCTCTGGGCAAGTACTTTGACACGAGTCTCATTTGACATCTACCACCCCAGTCTTTTGGCAAAATCAGAGATAGTATCACTAATCTCTGGTGGCTCAGATGCTTGATTCTCAGCAACGGTGGGCCGCCCCGTTGCATCGTAGCCAATATTATCTACCCGTGCTATATATACCTGGTAATTTTCATCTTCCTCCGTTCTCTCTTCGTCAAAGCGCAATTGTTGTTCTTCCATTCCTAAAGGTCTTTCTCGCTTTTCCAGGAACACCACGCTGGTTTTCACACCCGCGCCGTAAGGGGCAAAGGTCTCCTGGGGCAGGCTCACCACAGCCTTGAGTCGCGCCTGGCGTAGAATCCAGTCACGCACATATTGCATGGAACTGTTCGCCAGCACGCCGTCGGGCAACACGATGCCCAGCTTGCCGCCTGGCGCGAGGAATTCCAGGCAGCGGTTCACGAACGCCACTTCCTGTGGGATGCTGCGCACTATCTTGTTGTCCTGGCGCGTCACGCCGCCACGCGTGGCAAAGTCCTCCAACACGCGCTTGTTGGTCACTTGCGAACCAAAGGGTGGGTTGGTGAGGATCATCGTCAGGCCGCCGGGGTAGAAGCCAGGGCGCTCCGGCAGACCCTCCGTGATGCCGCCGGTAATGCTGTTCAGGCGTTCCAGGCTGTCCATCACTTTGAGGTCGGCGTACTGCGCGCCGTTCATCAACGTGTTGACGCGCGCCACATGCATTACATTGCGCGAAATCTCCGCGCCAAAAAGGTGGTTGTCGCGGAACTTGATAAAGGCTTCGGTGGGTTCTTCGGGGTTGATGTCGTCCTCGTGCCCACCGTTTGCGGCGATAGCCCTGGCATATTCAGCCTTGCGTACAGCTTCCAACACGTGCGTCAACATCCGCGCCGAACCGCAGCCGGGATCGCCCACAAAATCGTCGGCGGTGGGCTGCAAAATGCCCACCATCAGGTTAATGACGGGCGTGGGGGTAAAGTACTGGCCCAGGTCGTCGCGGAAGGTCTTGCCCAGAAAATCCTCGAAGACGCCGCCCTTGACGTCGGCGGTAGATTTGCGCAGGCTCCACGCCTGCAACCGCTCGACGATCTGCATGGTCGTGTGCGGCTTGAACTGCAACATGTCGGCCTCGTTGAAGGCCAGCCGCGCGCCCAAATCCTCGCCGAACTTACGCCGCAGCGTCTCCCGTTCCCACTGCTTGGCTTGTTCGAACGTCTCGTGAACTTGCACGACCAGACGTTCCGGGTCGGTCTGTGGATTCACACTGAACACGTAGGCGCGGCTCTCGCCACTCTTTTTCGCCAAATCTACCGTGGCTTGCTCGTCATACCACTTGGCGAAGAGGAACTTGACCATTGCATCTACGGCCTCTTGCGGTTGCAGGCCCTCGTTGTCGCGCAGGATCGAGTGGCAGCCGGAGCGCGTGTCGCCCAACACCTCGCGAAACTTGTCGCGGGTGAGCGGTTGCAAGCCGGTCTCGATGCCGTCCGGCTCAGAGGGGTTGAGCACCACTTTGAAGGGGCTGTGTTGGGCGGCTTGGCGCGCGCTTTCATAGGGCTTCAGGTCGCCAATGGGTTCCAGCTTGCGGGGGTATTCAAGGTCGCGGCGGTAAATTTCCGTGTGGACGCCGCTGGTCAACACGGCGTAACGTGCTGACGGCGACGCGCTCATATAAGCGTTAATCTGCTTCAGATGTTCCATCCAACCTAGTGCTTCGGTACCCTGATACTTTTTGCCGGGTTCCATCGCTTCGACCATAATGAAGGCTACATCCAAATTGCCTACGGCATCGGCATAACGATCATCGTAAATCACAAGGTCTGCCCGTCCCTGGTAGCGACGGCCACTCTGGTGCGTGCCTTCACTGAAATCGGTAAACAATTCAAGTTCCATCGCATCCAGTGGTACACCGTACTCCCGATATAGCAGGTCAATGGCCCACAGCGTCACGGGGTCTTCAGCCGGGCGCACGTAGCTGCCCTCTGGCCTGAAAAGCTTTTGCAGCGCCGGATGATTTCGGTAAAGCGCCGGGACATCGGCGGGGTTTTGGAAGGGATTGGTGAAATCGTTGAACGGCATACGGTCTCCTATTTTGTAACAGATTACACGGTAACCGTATTGTAGCATGGATTTCGGATGCTTCAAGAAAAAAGTAGGGCGAATTGCCAATTCGCCCTACATGCCGGACGCGATTTGGAAATCGCGGTTACAAAACTTCTCGCAAATAGTGTCCCGTGTAACTCTCCGTCACGCGCGCCACGTCCTCTGGTGTGCCTTCAGCGACGATTTCGCCGCCCGCGTCGCCGCCTTCCGGTCCCAGATCGAGGATCCAGTCGGCGTCGCGGATCACGTCCAGGTTGTGCTCGATGACGACGACGGTGTTCCCCGCGTCCACCAGGCCGTGCAGCACTTTGAGCAGGTTGGCGACGTCGGCGGGGTGTAGGCCGGTGGTGGGTTCGTCGAGCAGATAGAGTGTGCGCCCGGTGGCCTTGCGGCTCAGCTCCTTCGCCAGTTTGACGCGCTGCGCTTCGCCGCCGCTCAACGTCGTCGCCGGTTGGCCGAGCTTGAGGTAGCCCAGACCCACGTCCGTCATCAGCGCCAGACGGTTGTAGGCTGCCGGAACGTCGGCGAATAACTCAGCGGCTTCACTGATGGACATCTCCAACACGTCGCTGATGGTGTGCCCACGATAGGTCACGTCCAGTATCTCCCGTTTGAAGCGTTTGCCGTGGCACGCCGGACAGCGCACTTCCACGTCCGGCATAAAGTGCATGTTGACCGTCAACGTCCCCGCGCCCTGGCAGCGCTCGCAGCGCCCGCCTGGCGTGTTGAACGAGAAATGCGCCGCCGTCAGTCCGCGCGCTCGTGCTTCTGGTGTTTCAGCGAAGGCTTGGCGGATGGACGTGAAGCTATCGGTGTACGTCGCCGCGTTGGAGCGCGTGGTGCGCCCGATGGCGGATTGGTCCAGCGTGATGACTTTGTCCAGGTAGTCCCAGCCGGTGATGGCGAGATGCTCGCCCGGTGGATCGCCCGCGCCGTAGAACCGTTGGCGCGCTGCCCGGTCGAGGATGTCGAGCATCAGCGACGACTTACCCGAACCGGACACGCCGGCCACGGCGATGAGTATCCCGAGCGGCAGCATGGCGGTGACGTTCTTGAGATTGTGTTCGCGCGCGCCGTGGATGACGAGTCGCTTGCCGTTCCCGTGCCGCCGCGCCCGTTTGGGAAGCGTCTCGCGCCCGGAGAGCCAGCGCCCGGTCGCCGTATCAGCTTGTGCGACCTTGTCAGGGCTTCCCGTGGCGACGACTTCCCCGCCGAACGTCCCCGCGCCCGGCCCGATGTCGATCACGTAATCGGCGTCGCGCACTATGTCCAGGTCGTGCTCGATGACGAGGACGGTGTTGTCCAGGTCGCGCAGTTGGCGCAGGACGCGGATCAAGCGATGCGTGTCGCGTTGGTGCAGGCCGATGGTCGGTTCGTCGAGGACGTAGAGCACGCCCGTCAGCCCGGAGCCGAGCAGTGAGGCGAGCCGCAGCCGCTGCGCTTCGCCCGCGGAGAGGGTGGGTGCGCCGCGCAGGAGTGTGAGGTAGCCCGCGCCCACGTCCACCAGACGGCGCACGCGCGCGCGCAGGTCCTCGAGGATCGGCGTGATGATGGCTTGTTCTGCAGATGGCACGATGGCGGGCAGGCGCTCCAGCCATGTTGCCAGTTCGGTGAGGGGCAGCCGCGAGAGGTCGAGGATGGTCTGCCCGTTCACGGTGACGGCGCGGCTTTCGGGGCGCAGCCGGTCGCCGTTACAATCGGGGCAGGTCTGCGTGATGAGCAGGTGTTCCAGGTCGTCGCGGCTGTCGGGATTGCGGGCGTGGTCGGCGTAGCGGCGCATCAGGCCGGTGACGAGACCCTCGAAGCTGCCCTGACCCACGTTCATTGGCGGTTTCGTATCGGGGAAGTGCTGTCGGAATGCTTCGCCGTAGGTCCCGTAGAGCAGCAGGTCGCGCTGGGCCGCGCCGAGCGTTTCGATGGGCGCGTGTAGGTCGAAGTCGAAGCCGTAGTACTGCCCGGCGTTTTGCAGCGTCCGCCCGTAGTATTGCGCTTGCACCGCGTTCCATATCAGTACGCCACCTTCGGCTACGCTGCGCTGCGGGTCGACCAGTTGGCTCAGGTTAGCCTGGCGCGTCGTTCCCAAACCTGTACATGTAGGGCACGCGCCGGCCGGTTTGTTGAAGGAGAAATGCGCCATGCCCAGTTCCGGCACGGGCGCGCCACAGTGCGGGCAGGGATAGGTTTCGCTCAGGTCGAGCGTGTCGCCGGCGTCTTCCAGACCATTGTTGGCTTCACTATCCCACCCCTCGGCGGTGGATGGCGGCACATCCTTGCCGCAGTTGGGACAGGGACGGTGTCCCATACGGGCAAAGAGGACGCGCAGATAGGTGTAGACTTCTGTGGCGGTGCCGACGGTGGAACGTGGACTGCGATTGGTGTTGCGTTGATCCACGCTGATGGAGGGGGAAAGTCCCGTGATGTTGTCAATCGGTGGCTTGCTGAAGTACTCCACCATGCCCAGCGATTCCATATACTGCCGCTGGCCCTCTTTGTACAGGATGTCGAACGCCAGCGTCGATTTGCCGGAGCCGGAAAGTCCGGTCAGCACCACCAGTTGGTTCTTGGGAATGCTCACTGTGACGTTCTTCAGGTTGTGCAGCCGCGCGCCTTTGACTGTGATTGTGTTGTGCATAGTGTCCTCCAGAATAATGTTGGTAGACAGTAGACGGGGGTCTTCCCTGTCTACCGTTTACTGTCATTATACAACCCTAGTGTGCAAGTGGAGGGTTACGCACGAACACCCTGGAATGATTTCCAGGGTGTTCGTATGTGAGGTGGGGATTGGCAAAGTTTTGGGTTTAGGCCGGCCTAGTCCGCCTTGAATTTCCAACTGCTGTATTCCATTCGCAAGTGTGACAGATGGCCGTTCCATACGTTCGCAGCAGTGACTTCGAGCGGCAGCATGACTGGCGCCTGGTCAGGCAGGTTGTTCTCGGTGTAACCCCAGCGGAAGCCGAGCAGTCGTTCGATGGCCTCGTCTTTCGAGCGCAGCGGGATCGTTGTAAGGAACGTGTCCGCGATCCACGTCAATTCTGCATAGGGTCCCAGATTGCAGCAGGGCGCATCGAAGAGTTGCGGCAGATAGCCGAAATTGGTAAATGGCATATCCAACTCGCTAAACGCCGGCGCAACATCCGTTGAAACGAACGTTTGGGTTTGGGCAATTCGGTTGTCATAGCTGTCCCGGTATACGGATGTGATAATCTGTATCCAGCCACACAGCATGCGATAGCCCGAACCTGCATACTGGTCGATGCGCGCGTGGATGACTGGGTATCCACGTGACAACGCGATGTCGAAGTTCAGGCCGGGCACTGTGTCGAAGCCGACCTTCACTGGATCGTCGTTGACGCCGTAGTAAACGGCGACGGTGCCCTTTCGACCTTTCAGGTCAAACGGGATCGAGGCGGCGGCCTGATTGTAGAGAGGCCAATCGTTTGTCATTTCATACTTCTCCATAACTGGCTTGCGAATAAACGGGCTGTGGCCGGGCATTGCGCTTTTTAGGCCATCGCCCGAGTTGTACAAACGCACGCCCCAACCGTTGCGCGAATGGGCGCGGCCAGGGATTGGGCTGATACGGCTTGTCGGTTTTCAGGTCGTAGGGTAAGCGCTGCATGGCCATTGGATGGAGCGCTTCTTGATGCCGGTAGGCGGCATCCGCTCTCAGTACATTGATTTGCATGGACAAGTTTTGCATTTCCGTCCTCCTGACGAAATCGCTGTGCCGGATAGAGCGCCAGGAAACCCTATCCGGCATGTTTCATTCTTTAGTGCAGTGCGGCGAGCAGTTTAGCGGCTTCCTCGGGTGTGAGTTGGCCTTCCTGGACCATGCGCAGCACTTGCAGGCGTTCCTCGCGCAGTTCATCTGCGGAGGGCATGGGTGGGGTGGGCGCTTCGGGCGTCGTCGGGGCATGCGGCGGCGTGGGTGCGTGCGGCGGAACGGGCGGTTCGGGCGGGGTGGGATACCCGCTGGCGCGCTGCCAACGGCGCTCGGCGTGTTCGGCGCGCATCCGGGCGCGCTCGGCCTCGTGTTCGGCGGTGCGGCGGGCGCGTTCGGCCTCGCGTTCGGCGGCCTGTTGCGCTTTCTCGGCGATGCGTTCGGCGGCTTGCTGCGCTTTCTCGGCGGCGTGCTCGATGTGGACGCGGATGCGGTCGCCGTCGATGTAGCGCAGTCCCTCTTGCAGACCGGCTTCCAGTCCGGCCATGGCCTGGGAGACGCGCGCTTCGATCATCGGGCCGAGGTCATTCAACGCGTCGAGGAAGCTGAGGTCGATATCGAAATCGAAGTTGAAATCCCCGCCGTACTCATCCTCTTCTCCGGCCGCTTTGATCACGACGCGCCCACCGGCCTGCGCCTTGACGAGGGCCGCGCCTTCGCCCAGTGCGCCGGTTTTCACGCCGTTTTCCTGATTCATCTCCAGGTCTGGAACGTTGGTGCGCACGCCGCCGCCGGCTTGCAGCTCGAAGCGCACGTTGGGTTCTTCGGGCAGGCGGACGACGACGTCGCTGCCGGCGCGCACGATGTACTCCATGCCGGCTGTAAATGGCGGGCTTAGGCGGACGTCACCGCCGACGTTTTCGGCGGTCAGCCCCTGGCTTACGCCCTCGGCTTTCAGGTTGCCGCCGATGTTGCCGAGCGATGCCTCGCCGGACACGTCTTTAAGGCGCGCGTTCCCCGCCACCGACGTGACGGCGACGTTCTCCGCGACCTGCTCGGCGCGCAGGTTGCCGTAGACGCGCTGGAGGGTGAGCGACCCGATCTCGGTCAGCGTAGCGTTGCCGTTGACCGTGTCGATGACGAGGTCGCCGCCCACGCCTTTCAGCTTGAGGTTGCCGCGCGCTGCCTTGATCGTCATATCGACGTGACTGGGGCAGGTGAGCAGGCAGTTGCCGTAGGTCTCGACGACCAGCGCGCCCTCGGTCTGCGTGATGACGGCTTCCTTTTCCGGCCCGGGGGTCTTGACGATGAGGGCGAGTTCCTCTCCGCTCTCAACGGTCAGGTTGCCCCGGCACTCCGAGACGATCACTTGGGTTCCTTCGGTGAGTTCAAACGTTTGAGTTGTCATTGCTTTTTTCTCCTTTTTTAGATTTCTTCAAGAAGCTGAAGGGCCTCTTCTAAACTGATTTCCTGGCTTGCGAGGCGATCCAGAATCTCTTGATGTTGGGCCGCATTGACAGCCGGTGCGGGTGGGATCGGGGGAACCGGCGGCGCGGCTGGCATAGGTGGAACCGGTGGGGCGGCGACGCGCTCGCGCTTCAACGCGCGGATGATCTCATCCAGGCGATTGCGCACGGTGGGGTAGGAGATGCCGAGTTCGTCCTGCACGCAGTTGAGCTTGCCTTCGCAGAGCAGGAAGACTTCCACGAAATAGCGCTGCTCCGGGATGAGCTGTGAAAGGCGATCCATTTCAAACTGCCCGCGGATCTCTGCGCCGCACGTGCGGCACACCATTTGACTGACGTGTAAATCGTCGTGACAGACTGGACATTCGGTAGGCACTGGGTACATTGTTTTATCTCCTTTAGATTATTAATCTCTATATTGAAAATTATAACATATAGATTAAATTTGTCAATATCTTTTCGAGAGAAATTCCTGTTCGTCCCCTTTTTCCTGCAAGCGCAGAGGGAAAAATAAGTTATGTGGTTTTGGGCGCACGAAGCGCGCCCAAAACCACATAAACAGAAAACCTTTCTCTTGCATAAAGAGTGTAGGGATTTCGTCAAGCATTCATGCGAATTTCGAGTAATATGGGAGTGTTGAAAGGAACTCTTGATGGATATTGTGTACGCGATTGAAAACCTGACCAAGTTTTACCCCAAGCAAACCTCCCCGGCGAACAAGGATATTTCCTTCGAGATTCGCCAGGGCGAGATTTTCGGCTTTCTGGGCGACAACGGCGCCGGCAAGACGACGCTCGTGCGGCAGATGGTGAATCTGCTGCGCCCGACGTCGGGACGTATTACCTTGCTCGGAAAACCCGTTGCCGGGGACCCACAGCACGTGGCGGCGTACGTCGGCTACATGCCACAGATGGCGCACGCGCTCAACAACATGGCAGTGGGGGAGGCGCTGTACTTCACGGCGCACCTGCGCGGGATGAGCCGCGCCGACGCCCTCCACGAGCGCGATACGCTGCTCGAACTGTGGCACATGGGGCCGCTGCGCGACAAATATAGCACGCAGCTCTCCGGCGGTGAGCGGCGACTGCTGCGATTGGCCGTGGCGATGGCGGGACGGCTGCCCGTGCTCATCCTCGACGAGCCGACGAACGAGCTTGCGCCGCAGCGCCGCCGCCTGGTGTGGGACGTCCTCAGCCAGATCAACCGCGAGCGCGGTACGACGATCCTCTTCATCACCCACGATGCGATCGAGGCGGAGAAGGTCATCCAGCGCGTGGGCATTATGCGCGATGGCGAACTGGTCGCCGTGGGCCGGCCCGGCGATCTCAAGCGACACATCGATCAGAAGCTTCGCCTGGAACTCTTCTTCGCGCCGGACGCGCCGCCGCAGCTTCCCGCCGGATTGACGCCGCACGAGCTACAGCCGGGCCATTGGATCACCCTCATTGAGCGCCGCGAGGCGAGCGCCTTGCTGGAACACCTCGATCTGGAACGATTGGACGATTTCCGCCTGTATTCGCCTACGTTGGAGGACCTCTATGTCCACTACGCCGCTTGACCGTCGCGGGCAGCCCGTACTCGCGCAGTGGTGGGACTTGTTCCAGATGGAACTGACCAACTGGCGCTGGAGCTGGCGCGGATCGCTGTTGCAAGGAACGATTACACCGATGTTCAGCCTTCTGGCGCTCGGTTTCTTCGCCCGCGATTCAGGCCGCGAGGCGCTGTTGTACGTGGTGACGGGCAACATCGTCGTCAGCCTCTTGTTCGGGACAATGACGAGCGTGGAAAGTCGTGTTTCGTGGTTGCGCTTCCAGGGCGGCCTGGACTACGTCGCTACACTGCCGGTCAGTCGCGCGGCGTTCGTGTTGGCGATGGTCGCCGCGTTTTTGCTGCTCTCGTTGCCGTCGGTGATCGTCACGGCAGTGCTGGGACCGCTGCTGCTCGGCGCGCCGGTTCATATCCACCCGCTGATTTTGCTGGTGATTCCCGCTTGCACCGCGCCACTGGCGGGGGTGGGGGCCGCGTTGGGGATGACGGGCCGCACGCAGCAACAATCGGGCAACCTCACATTCCTGCTCATGCTGGTGATGACGGCGCTCGGTCCGGTCGTAGTCCCGCCGGACCGGCTGCCCGGCTTTATGGTGTTCCTGGGCCACTTCAGTCCGGCGACCTACGCAGCCTCTGCCCTGCGCCAGGTGATGGTCGGCCCGGTGACAATGCGCCTGCTCGTCGACCTGCTCGTGCTCAGCGTCGTCACCGCCGCTTCGATGGCGTGGGTCAGCCGGCGCATGGGTCGTCAAGAAGAATAGACGGCAGACAAGTCCGAACCCCCGTCTACTGTCTACCGTCTACCGAGCTAGCTCGACGCGCTCGCGTACCGTCTGAGTCCCGTGCGGAACAAGACCGTCGCGCCGGCAAAGAACGCCACTGCCAGCGCGACGGCTCCCGCCAGCATCCCGGCGGGCAGTTCGCCGCTGAGCGCCTGCGCGGGGACCGTCGTCATCACGCCGACGGGGACGATCCATGTGAGCACCAGGCGCAGCCAGCCGGGGTAGAGACCCACGGGATAGCGCGCCATCTGCAACAGTGCGTTGAAGAGCCACGTGAACAAAAAGCCCGGACTCCAGAAGACGAGCGCGCTGAACGCCAGCAAGATCGCGTAGAGGATGAGCAGCCCCGCTGCCATCCCGACGACAAACGCGAGCACCCGTCCCGGCGTGAGCGTTTGTCCCATTTGCGCCATGCCCGTTCCCAGCACGCCGAGCGCCAGCAGCAAATCCAGCAGCGCCAGCGGACGCCAGTGCCGGAAACTGGCGAGGAATTGCACATCCACCGGGCGCAGCAGCGTAAAGTCGAATTGCCCGGTCCAGACCTCGCCGTCCATCCCCGCCAGCGCCTCCAAGCTTGGCCCGATGAACAGCCCGCGCAGCGCGCCGAGTGTCAGATAGACGCCCAGCAGCGCCAGCGTCGAGGCTAGCGTCCACCCGTGCAACGTTTCCACCTGGCTGAACAGCACCACGATGCCGAGCACCCCCGTCCCCAGGTTCAACACCGAATACAGCAGGCTGATCCAGAAATTCATCCGGTACGCCAGCACGTCTTGAAAAGCGATTAGAATAAAACGCTTGATGAGTTTGAGATAACGCATACTTTTCATCCCCCCACCGCCGAATACCGCTTCACGCCCGCCCGCCACATCACGCTGAACAGCGCGAGGGCGACGGTCAGCCAGCCGAGCTGGAAGGCGAATCCGGTGAAGATACCGGCGGCGTCCAGTTGCCCGGTGAGGACTTCCACGGGGAAGCCGACCATGTAGCGGAACGGCAGCCATGTCGCGGCGACTCTTAACGCGCCGGGCAGCAGCGCCACCGGCGCAACCTGGCCCGCGAGCAGGAAGATCAGCGCGTCCTGGAGCGCCAATAGCGCGTCGGCGCGCGTCGCCCAGAAGGCCAGCAGCGCCAACCAGTAGCCCCAGAAGAAGCGCAGCGCCCACGCGAGCGCCAGCGCCGGGACGAACGCCAGCCCGTTTTGTAGTGTCACGTGCAGCTCCGGACGCAGCCACAGCGCCAACACCGCCGTCACCGGGACGATGAAGAGCATGTAGACCA
>DAIUDK010000137.1:0-13907 GCA_036845725.1 Chloroflexota bacterium | reverse complement strand
AGATTGATCTGCTCGCGAAGAGAATCCGATTCTGAACTTGGTAATTCAAGTCTGCGAACGTCCTCCTGAAGCGTTTGAGGTAGGGATTGAAGCGCGCTGTCAAGCTCTTGCCGCTCGCTTTCCAAAGCATTCTGTAAACCGTCTATCCGACTTTGGAGCGCACAGCTTTGGATAAACGCCACTAGCCCTCGACAGGCGGAAACTACTTCTGCTGTTGTCGGTTTTTGTTCTATAGACCAGGGATTCCATTCCAACCCGATTGCATCTCGGACAAGTGCAAAGTGTTTGAGCGTCTTCTTGACAGGACTGGCTAAACCTAATTGTGCCAGGACCTTTTCCCAGAAGGGTAATCTGTTGTCGGCAAGTGCAACGCATCGCTCGTTCAAATGTTTTGCCTCATGGACCAAAGCGAGCAGTTTTTGTGTTGTGCGTTCACGCGCAGTGGCTTTGATCTGGCCAATCAATTCCAGAGGTACTTTCTCTTGATACTGCAAGCTGACCGAATGTATATTGAGATACTGCTGTTGCAACTTTGTCACGCGGCACTGAATATCGAGCGCTGGCAACAGAGCAAGCCAGGTTTGCGCATAGGTCTGCAAGTCATCCAGTGTTTCGAGCTGACCAGGATGCAAAAACCTTCCTCCAAAGGCTCCCCATTGTCTCTCAAAGGCATACAAGGCAGCGACGGGTGTATTCTGTCCGTCTTCTTTACTGACCACACTCACTAACTCGTTTTTTAGTTGCGTTGCTTCTTCCTTGATTCGCAGGCTTAGTGTAAGAAGTGTGGATAGGGTTATTTCAAGCTGTTCTGCCTCCTCCTGACGAAACGATGGGACACAAGATTCTGCGATCTTGAGCACGGGTCTGGGTAACAGTGAGGCCAGGTCTTGGCGTTCATTGTCGTAGGACTTCAAAAGACCAGCTAATTCTCTCACTTGGTATAATTTCTCAATAGTATCTTGCAGTTCGCTCCTTGTCCTCCGATACTTCTCGCGCAGCGAAGCAGTCGAGGGCGGCTTACCAACTGCTGTGACCAGATCGAGCGCCGCTGCCATATCGCGTGCCGCGACAGGGCGATACTGTTTATTTCCCGTGCGGATGGCCCCAGTGAATTTCAGTTCCTCCTTCAGTCGATTCATAACGACGTTAACAGCTTCGTTGTTGCGGCTTGCGAACAACACAGACTGGCCATGTACCACAGCGTGGGCAATGATATTGAGCACTAGTTGAGATTTGCCTGTTCCAGGCGGTCCAGTCACAACGGTTAGATCCTCCGAACGCATCGCTGCAATTGCTTGGCGCTGTTCTTCATTGACTTCAGTGACATAAACACCCTCATCCAAAGTCAAAGGTGGCGCTGCCGGGTAGTTATGTTCAGGTACCTTGTCAAACAATCGCTTTAGCGAAGCTGAAGCCAAGTTCCATATTCGGGGACTGGCCAACTCGTGCAATTCGTTTATCAAGTTTGTGGTAATCTCACTGCGAACCCAAAATAAACAGGGCACGGTTAGCAAAGTCTCTGGTATGAAAGGGAGAGTACCTTTACCATTCCAACTCAATTGTTGCAGCGGGTGTCCCACGAATTCGGAGAGTCGATTGAAGAGAAATTCCTCCCATGCTTCAGGCAGAGTCTGACCTTGACGGGGTTGGGCTTTACTGCACTCGATCAATAGACTAGCTATCTCCTCGTCTTTGATTTGAAAGGCACTCAGCGCAGCATAGCTAGGTGATGGTTCATCAGCCGATAGAGAGAGCTGCTCCGGCGAGTGCTCAATGGTCACTGATGAAACAATGAGAGGGGCTAAACGGGTTCGGTCAACAACGAAAACGGGATAACCCAGGCATAACTGCTGACCGGGTCGGTTCTTGCCAGCATCAATAAACTGAGCTAAAGGATGTAAACGATTTGAGCTATCAACCTGCAACTGGAATTCGGTCCGTCCCTCAAAGAATTCGTACACTCCTTGGATATCAGTGGAGAGAAAGTATCGAGCGTGTGTTTCATTATTAATCACATATTGCTGACGATTCTCGCGAACTAGACACTCCGTGTAATAATGCACAAGATCCGCCCAATGTTCTCCAGTTTCCACTTTGGTAATTGGTTGCTTCGGCATCTTTGTTGCGTTGATAGCAGTGCGTTGTCTCCTTTGCCCTTTTGTCGTCCTGCTACGAGTGAACGGTGTGGTGGAAACGAGTTCTACTGTGCTTTCTACGGGCGATTGGCTAGATGCGGTAATGATAGAATCACCTGAAGGATCATTTTCAATCTGGATCTGAAGGATTCTATCAATCCGAAATTCACGTTCATCATTCCGTAAATGACAAAAAGCCTCAAAACGGTCGAATGTCACCCATCGCAATGGAGTTATCCGACGGCTCGTCAGATTTCCGTGATAGTCATTGTACTCTATCGATATGACACGTTTCTGGTCGATGGCTTGGTTGATGATATCACGCAGACTAGACATAACAAACCCTGTCCTGGATTATTCTGAACCTATTATTCTTCAAAGGGATTGATCACACAAACAAATTGGTGAATGATTTCATATACTTCCCAGTTTCACCCCACACTAAACACCTTCATCACCTCATCCCCCAGGTGATTGATCACCTTCACCGCAATCCGCCCGGTGCTCGGTTTGGGGAACGGGCGCGATAGATCGCTGTGCAGGCTCTCCCACGCTTCCTGGTCGATTTCGGCCTTCAGCGTGGTCTTGAGGGAGATGAAAGACGTCGACGCCACGGATTTTGACCTGCATCTCGCCGTCCGCAGCGTCAAGAATTTCAATGTCCGGTTCGCCGAAGATGACGAAGAGGTTGCCACCGCCTGTGCTCTTGAGGGCGTCGGCCATGTGGAGTTCGGCGTTCATCCGGGCCTTGAGGACGGGGATGCGGCCCAGCTTCTCGAATTCGGCGGAGTGGGCGTCGTAGTTGAAGGCGCAAGCGATGAGGACGTCGAATCCGGCGTCGGCAGCTTCGCGGGCGGCGGCGACGAGATCGGGACGGGAGACGGTGCCGAACTCGGGACCGATGAAGACACCGGCGCGCCGTTCCTTCTCACTTTCCATATAGCGGCCCTCGGCGCAGATGTAACTACCAGGCCAGCCGGTGAGCGCGGTGAAGGTGATGCGATCCTGTTTGTGCGCCTGTTGGACGCCGGCGGCGCGCAGGTTTTCGAGGATCATAGCGGCGAAGTCGTCGTGGTAGACTTCGCGTTCTTCTTCGATAAATTTGCCGGTAGGCCGCAGTTCTTCGTTTTCGTCCACGATGAGGACGCGATGCGGGGAGAGGCTTTCGACGGTGAACGGCCCGGCGACGCGCACGATTTTGTTATCCTCGTAGGGCTGATCGTAAAGATATTCCTGGTCGGCCTTCGCCGCAATCGAAGCATCAATCTCCCGCTGCCGCGCAATCCGCGCCTCCCACCATTGGCGGTGGAGATTTTGGATTTCTGATTTTGGATTTTGGAGTTCGCGGGGTATTTCCCATTCTTCCCAGTTGACGCCCAGGGCGGCGTTGAGTTGTTCCCGCAGCGGTTCGAGCGTCTGCTGGTACTGTTCCCAGATGACGTCGATTTCGACGTTGTTGGCGATGGCCTTAAGCGTGATGTGCGGCACGCGCTGGTAGACGAAGCCGTGACGGATGTTGCCGTAGGTGGGGGCAGTGGAAGGCGCGGTGTGGGTGACTTCCGCTTCTTTGAGCTGCCCGGCTTTGGAATCCGCCAGGAGGTAGTAGGGATAGCGCGCGCCCATAATGCGTGCTCTCGCTAATGCGAGAGCCACGCGGGAGGTATCAATCGTGATCCAGCGGCGACCCCATTGCTCGGCAACGTAGGCTGTGGTACCGCTGCCGCAGGTGGGATCAAGGACAAGGTCGCCGGGGTCGGTGGTCATAAGGATGCAACGTTGGATGACTTTGGGGCTTGTTTCTACAACATACCTGCGCGGTTCATGAAAACTGCCAACTATTGTATCTGTCCAGGTATTGTGAAACTCCGTGATACTAAAATCTCGATTGTATCTTTTATACCTTAAGCTGTTCGTGGCTTTGAATAATCGATCCGCTTTAGCAGCACGGACTAAACCCTCAACTTGTGTTTTCCAATGACGATTACTTCCGGGATGAAAACCGGTCTTCTGAAACTCAAAAACGAAAGTACTTGCACCGGCACCAGCAGAAGCTAAA
Organism: Chloroflexota bacterium; assembly: GCA_036845725.1. Lineage (GTDB taxonomy): Bacteria > Chloroflexota > Anaerolineae > B4-G1 > SLSP01 > DSWT01. Next base: position 9,716 of record DAIUDK010000137.1, on the reverse strand, counting down.
TCACGCGATTCGAAATCATCTTCACTATCAAATTCACGCTCTCGATAGATCTTTCGATACTTCATCTTTGCGCTGTTTTTGGCGTAGAAAATGATTCGGTCAAAAATACTGGGAAGGAAGTCCGCTGTAGCATAACTTGTTTTTTGAAAGGAAATCATACTGACGAAATTTTCATCCCCAAACACTTCATCCATCAACGCCCGAATCCGATGCACATTCTCATCCCCGATCTGTACAAAGATCGAGCCGGACTCGGCCAGCAGGTCGCGGGCCACGGTGAGGCGGTCGCGCAGGTAGGTGAGGTAGGAGTGAATGCCGTCGCGCCAGGTGTCGCGGAAGGCTTTCACCTGTTCCGGCTCGCGGGTGATGTGGTCACTCTTGCCGTCCCTCACGTCACGGCTGGTGGTGGACCATTGGAAGTTGGAGTTGAATTTGATGCCGTAGGGCGGGTCGATGTAGATGCACTGCACCTGCCCGCGCAAGCCCTCGCGTTCAGCCAGGCTGGCCATCACCTGCAGGCTGTCGCCGAGGATCATACGGTTGGACCAGTTGCCCTCGTGCCGGTAAAAATCGGTGGCGTCGGCGCCGGCGGGCAGGCCGTTGAAGTCGGCGAAGAGGTCGAGTTGGGCAAGGATGCCGGCGTCCGCCCGTTCTGCCTCGGCGCGGGCGGCGCTCTCGCTCAGGAGATCGTCGATGAGGACTTTAGGCTGCACCTTCTCCTGGATGTAGAGCGGCGGGGCGGGCACGACGAGGTCGGACCAGTCCTGTTCATCCTTGCCGCGCCAGACGAGTTGGGGGTCGAGGTCGCGGTTGCGGCGTTCGTAGGCGAGTTGGATGGGGGCTTTGTCCTCGTCCGCCATCACCGCCTGGTATTCCGCGGTGGGGATATTCAACCGCCCGGCGTCGGCGTGGCGGAGGGTTTCTACGATTTTCGATTGTTTACGGGCCATACTCTTCCTCTCTTCATCGTCATCGTCATTCGTCATCGTCATCGTAATCGAAAATCGATCTCGATGACGATTACGATGACGAGTTACGATTACGATTTTTAGTGCATTTTGTACAGCATCGATGCGATCCGATGCAAAAGCTGTTTTGGTTCCTGGTTTTCTTCGGCGGTAAGTGCGCCGCTGACTTCCAACACATCCTGAGTTGCAGCACATTCCAGCGCTGAGCCGCAGGCGATATCGAAGTAGCGGCGACGGTCGGCCTCGCCGGTCTTCCCGTTGCCTTCGGCGATATTCAACACGATGGATTGCGCGGCGCGCAGCAATTGGTCACGCGCGTGGCGGTGGTGGCCGGTCAGACGTTTGGCGAGACGGTGAACGTAGGCCACATACTCTAGCGCCGCGCGATAAACGTCAAGCTTCTCGTGGTTGAAAACCACCATTTCCCCTCCACAATCGTCATCGCCATTCGTAATCGAATCTCGATGACGAGTTACGATGACGATGACGATTACGATTGAGATAGCGATTTTATCAACTTATCAAACTCCGCTTCGATTTCAAACACCGCGGTAAATTCCGCAAACGCCCAGTGTCCGAAGGTGCCCAGATTGTTGACGCCGGGAATCCAGTAGGTGCGGATGGTGGTGGCCTTATCTTTCGCATCCTCGCCGCGCAGCCCCTTGATTTCGACGACGAGGTTGAGCAGATCGGGGCGGCCGTCGTCAATCTGGACGATGAAGTCGGGAATGTAGGCTCGCGGGATACCTTTGTAGAGATAGGGGATTTCGAGTCCCAGCCCCTGGTTCTTGACATAGGAGCGGACGCGCGAGTGAGCCTCGGCGACGCGGCAGAATTCGGCTTCCCAATCGCTATCGCAGACGACCCAGTTGATGGGACAGCGGCGCGGATCGGTCTTCCAACGCGTTTTATGGGAGGTGATGAAGTTGACGTAGGCGGACGATCCGCTGGGATTGTAAGGATCGATGAGCGCCTTGATGGGCCGCTCGCCGACCATGGACGCGGTGATCGCGGCTTTGATGCGCTGGCAGGCCATATCCGCAATCTCCTGGTAGAGAAGTTGAGCCGGGTAAGTTCCACCGGTGCAATGCAAGTAGCCGCCTTCAAGCCATTGCCGGGCGATGCTTTTGAGTTGTCCAAAGAGGTGCAGCTTGGGCTCCTCGCCGGGGTCGCGGTAGTGAGTGTAGAGCAGGTGTTTGGTCAGATGATAGAGGATAGTGGATTGGCGTATCTCGCTGAGATGCTTCACAGTCAAATCCACGCCTTCGCCAATGATGCCCTCGTTGCGGGTGATCGAGGGGCCGACGAGCAGCGGGGTCAATTCCAACACGGAATCCTGGGTAAACTGCGCGGTGAGGCGCTCGTTGGGCAGTTCCACGCGGTAGCCGGTGACGCGCGGGAAGCGTATTTCCAGGTGATCCCGGTCGGGCCGCACGGCGTGAACGGCGACAGTCTCTTGCGGCGCTTTGGGTTTGACGACCACCGGGCGGGCGGTGAAGTCAAAGGGAATGCCCAGGACGTCGGCGTATTCGACGTTGAACAGTCCCGCCTCGTTGAGATCGTAGGATTGGCGACGCAAAGCACGCCCGACGACCTGCTCGCAGAGCAGTTGCGTGCCAAAGGCGCGGATGCCCAGGACGTGGGTGACGGTATTGGCGTCCCAGCCTTCGGTGAGCATCGAGACCGAGACGACGCAGCGCACCGGTTCGCCCAGTCTCCCGACCTTGCCCACCGTGTTCATCACTTCGCGCAGCAGGTCCTGGTCGGTGATGGTGTCGGCAGCGGCGGGGTTGCCGCTGCGCTCGATGATTTCGCGGCGAAAGCGTTCGATTTCGTCTTCGGCCATCTCGCGGAAGTCAGGATCGAGGGCGTCGCCGGATTCGAGCTGCCGGCTGTCGATGAGGAGCGTGTTCGGGCGCGGGAGGCGGTTGCCCTGTTGGTCAAAGTTGCGAAAAAGGGCCAGACGGCCCTCGTGGTAGACGGTGGTTGCGCCATCTGATGGCGCGCCATCCGGCCCGGTGCGGTGAAAGCCCGAAATGAAGTCGTAGACGAGTTTGGAGATGGCGGTGTTCTGGCAGACGACGATGAAGACGGGCGGGACAGTGATCTTGGCCTGATCCCAGCTTGCAAAGGTCTTTTCATAGTGGCCATAGAGCGCGTGAAGCGCGGTTTGCAGTTCGGCAGGCAAGCTCAGAGGGTCGAGAGGTTGGGCGATTTTGCCGCGCCCTTTCTTGGGCATTTTGTCGCGGATGTTTTCCCACAGGTTGCGGAATTTGGGCATGTCGCCGCCAGGAATATTGTCGGATACCGGCACGCGGGGCAGCTTGACGATGCCGCACTCGATGGCGTCCATCAAGGAGAAGTCGCTGACGACCCAGGGGAAGAGCGTCCCTTCGACGTAGCCGGAACCGTTGAGGAAGAAGGGGGTGGCGGAAAGGTCGAAGACGGCGGTGTGGCCCAATTTGCGTTTGACGATCTCGAGGCCGGTGATCCACAGGCGGGCGGCCTCGTTTTCCTTCTCGACGGCCTCTTTTTCCTCAGCTTCCAGGTCGTCAAGGTCCTGATTGTCGGGCCGTTCGCGGTAGCAATGGTGGGCCTCGTCGTTGAGGACGAGGATGTTTTTCATCCCCATCAGATCGGGCATGACGCGCTGGAGCATCTGGCCTTCGGTTTCCAGGGTGTTGAGTTCCGGGCCGTGGCCTTGCAGAAGCCGGCGATTGCCAGCCGCGAGTTGCATCCGCTCGCGGAGTTTGAAGGCGTGGAAGTTGGTGATGACGATTTTGGCGCGACCCAGATCGGGCAGAAGGTCGCCGGGAATCAGTTCGTGGGTGGCATAGTAACTGTCGAGGTCGTTGGGATAGAGAACGCGCAGCCGGTCACGGATGGTGATGCCGGGCGTGACGACTAGAAAGCCGCGCGTAAAGCGGCGGCTCTGCGGGTGGCGCACCGCGTTGATCGTCTGCCAGGCGATGAGCATCGCCATGACCAACGTTTTCCCCGCGCCGGTGGCCAGTTTGAACGCAGTGCGCAGGAGTTCGGGATTGGCCTGTTCGTTGGCGCTTTGAAGATGATCGAGAAAGCGCTGCCCGCGCGCGCCGAGTTGCGGCGCGACTTCGGTAAGCCAGATCGCGGTTTCGACGGCTTCGATCTGGCAGAAGAAGGGGCGCAGGCCCGGGAAAGGATGCGTACGCCAGTGTTGGAGCAAGCGGGCGGTCTCGGGCGTCACTTTCCAATCCTGCGGATTGGAAAGCGCGCGCCATTGGTCCACCTGTTGACGGACAGCCTGGATGAATTCAGTGGGATCGTAGGCTTCCGTTTTGCCATCCACCGTCACCGTGAAGCCGGCAGTGCTCGTCAGGCCCAGGCCCAACTGCTCCCCCTCAGCGCGCCGGCGCTTTTTGGGTTTGGGGACGGGGGAGATAAAGTCGGCAGGGCGGCGACGATCGAGGATATGGCCGGTGGGTTGGCCGTCCATGTCCAGTTCCCAGTGACGGGCGGGATAGGCGTAGGGTGAGTTGAGAATGGGTTGGTCAAAGAATTGTTCTGTCATAATCGTAACTCGTGATCCGTGATCCGTGATTTCTAATCGTAATTGTTATCGTAATCGTAATCGTAAGTCGTAATCGAGCTTCGATCTCGATTACGAGTTACGAATATAGAGGGCGTCAAGTTGATGAAAACAAAGATAACGTAGGTGTTTGTGTTCGCCCTTGTTCATAGCTTTCGTCTATTCGCAACGCTTTACTGCATGCAGCCTGAGTAGCGAGTTGGTCGCAGCGTTCGTTGTATTCGTTGCCGGCATGGCCTTTGACCCACCTGAAGGTGACTGTATGGCGCGAGCACAAGTCCAAGAGTTGTTCCCACAAGTCGACGTTCTCGGCTTTATCTTCTTTGGTGCGCATCCAGCCATTGGCTTGCCAGCGTTTGGCCCAGCCTTGAGTGATGCCATTGACGACATAACTCGAATCACTGTACAGGATGACATCGCACGATTTCTTCAAAGCTCTCAAAGCGGCGATGCAAGCCCATAGTTCCATACGATTGTTGGTGGTACGGCGAAAACCCTCCGACAGTTCGCGTCTGTGTTCTTTGTAAAGCAGGATGACGCCATATCCACCGGGGCCTGGATTATCGATTGCGCCACCGTCGGTGAAAATCACGACTTTGCCGGCTTGCAGCATGTTTTCCAGGCTGAGTTCTTGTACTTCGGTCGGTTGTATGGGATCGAGTAAATCTAGCAGGTTTGGCGCGAGTTTGCTTAACGTCTCTTCACCGAATTGTTTGAGCCAGTCCATTGCTTGCTCACGCGTGTAAAAACCTTTATAAATCGCTTCGGGGAATCCTTCTACCTGGTCTGCCGCACCATCTTCACCAAACCAGCGGGTATAGATACCGGGGTTGCGTCCAGCAACAACAACGTAGTACTGTTTCTTCTTCGGTTTGCTCATAGCGTGTCCCATAAAATCAAAAACGCCCCCGGCGTCGGCTTCTGAGCCGCATTGACGCGCGGGGGCGGGTGTGGTATGCTTATGCCCACGACGGCGCGCTCATCGCCGTTGGTCGAAGCCCCGAGTGTGCAAGCACCGCGGGGCTGTGTTTTGTTTCAGGGGTAAGTATAGTATGGAAAGTTGCAGGGTGCAAGCGGAAAAACGATTGTACGCTTTGTTCCTCCCTCTCAATAGAGTTCAAAAAACGCGTCTGTACCCAAAGTAGGCACTAAGCGCCGGGCCAAGTGTTCGATGGGCGCTCTTCCGATGACGCGCAACGGCCGCCAACCATCCACGCTACTGCGGTAGCACATCCGCTCGGCGCGGAACAGGCGTTGTTCTGCGTCGGTGAGGATGAAGCGCATCTCCGCCGTATACTGCCCGTAACGCTCCCGGTCGGCGCGGAACTCAGTCAGCAATTCAGGAGTTAGCACGTCATCGAAGATAGCCAAGACTTCATCCATACCCCCACCCACCAGTTCGTAGATGTCGATACGATCCGGTTTTACGTCCATACGGTAATTACGACCGCGGGGATGCCGTTGAATGGCAGCGGCCACGACTGCCACTTCCTCGGCCAGAATGTAACCAGGACGCACTTTCGCCAACGAGACGACGCCGTTGACGCTCTCCCGAATTTCGTAGCCTTCGGGAATGGCTTCCACCAACTCACCCTGCGGCTCGCGCGCAAAGAAGTAGCGCGGTTTGCCGGTCTTGGTGACGCCTTTGCAGAGCGTGTATGTGACGTCTTTGCGATTGGTATAAGTGATCATAATGCATCCAGGTCGGTCTGAACCTCGGCGGCGAGGGGCGAACCGATACGGGTGAAAAGCTCCAGGGCTTCGCCGTAATAAGCGCGGGCCTGGGTGAGATTGCCGGTGATGAAAGCGATGTGACCAAGATACTGGAGCGTATAGGCGATGTTAAAGGGAATACCTGCGACTCTGTAGGCGTCCAACGCTTGATGGTAGAGGACATCGGCTTCGGTATAGTTTTCCATGTAATACTCCACATCCGCCAGGCTGCGATAGACATTGGCTTCGCCTAGACGGTCCGCGATGGCGCCGTAGAGCGGCAGGGCGGCGGCATAGCACACCCGCGCCTCCCCACAGGCATCCATCGCAAAGTGCGCATCCCCCAGGCTGCGCAGGGCGTTGGCTTCACCCAGAAGGTTGCCTATGGCCTGGGAGAGGGCTAAAGCGCTCTCGTAGTATCCACGCGCCGCCGCATATTCGCCCAGGCCAGCGTGTAAGCTGCCCAGACTACGCAAGGCATTGGCTTCGTCCAGACGGTCGCCGGTGGCCTGGTAGAGAGGTAAGGCGTTTTCATAGCACGCCCGCGCCACCTCGGGTTCATCCAGCATAGCGTGAATGTCTCCCAGAGAAAGCAGCGTGTTGGCCTCACTCAAACGGGCACCGACGGCGCGGTAGAGCAGCAGGGCAGCGTCATAACACTCCCGCGCCTCCGCGTATTCATCCAGCCCGGCGTGCATATCCCCCAGGCTCGCCAGGACATTGGCTTCGCCCAGACGGTCATCGATCGCGCGGTAAAGCGGCAAAGCGGCTTCGTAGTATACCCGCGCCTCCTCATACGCAAACAGATGCGTGTGCGTGTCCCCCAGGCTGCGCAGGACGTTGGCTTCGCCCAAACGCTCGTCAAGGGCGCGATACAGGGGCAGCGCATTCTCATAGCACGCTCGCGCCTCCCCATACGCAGACAAAGTCAGATGCACATCCCCCAGGCTCTTGAGGACGTTAGCTTCGCCCAGGCGGTCGCCGCCGGCGCGATAGAGTGTCAGGGCTTCTTCCAGACACACCCGCGCCTCCGCGTACTCAGCGTGCTGCCGGTGCACCTCCGCCAATCGCAGGAGAGCGTGCGCAATTTCGCCATTGTCGTGAAGCTGACGCGCGGCGTGTAAGCGCCAGGACGCGCGCTCGCGCCACGCCTGCGCATACCCGCGCAGGTGAAGATAATCGTACACGGCCTCCGCAAAGGCGATGACGGCTGGCCAGTCTTCGCGCTCCCAGGCCCAGGCCATCGCGCCCAGCACGTTGTCGCGTTCGGTTTCCAGCGGCGCGTAGTCGGATTGTCCGGCGTTGACAGCGTGTTCCTGAGCATAGGCAAGGTAGTAGTTGTAAAGACGAGCGCGGTAGGTCGCGGCCTGTTCCGCCGGGAGTTGCTGGACGGTGTAATGGCGCAAGAGCGGGTGCAGACTGTAGCGCTCGCCGGTCTGGATGAGCAGGGAGGCATCGCTGAGTTGCCACAGCAGGGACTCAAGGGTTAGCGTGTCAGTCTGCAGCGCCGACTGAAGCGCGGTCATATCGGCACTGTCGCCGGGAATGAGAGCCAACGCACCCAAAGCATCGCGCGCGCCGGGGGTCAGGGCCTGCCAGCTCAAGTCGAAGGTGACGCGCACGCTGGCGTCGCGGCGCTCGCCGAATTCGAGGGCCGCCAACCCGTGACGGCGCAGGCGGTCGAGGTAGGCCGCCAGCGGGTCGCGCTCGCGACGCAGACGGCGGGTGATAAAAGCCGCGGCCAGCGTCAGAGCTAGGGGCAAGCCGCCCGCCAGCTCGGCGATGGCTGCGGAGGCAGTCTCAGAAGCGGGAACGTCGCCAAGCCGCGCGCGCAGGAGCAGCACGGCATCGGGCGTCTCCAGAGGCGCCAGATCGGTAAGGACGTCGGGGATAGCCTGGAGGCCCACGGTGACATCGCGGCTGGTGACGAGGACGGCAGCCTGGCCACGGCGCGCCAGCAGGGCGTCGGCGGTGTCTTTGGCGGACTCGGCGTTGTCGAGGATGAGGAGCGGGCGGCGGGTGCGCAGGAGGCCGGCCAGCGCGCCCAGGGGATCGGGTTCGCTGCGCCTATCGAAGGCGGCGAGAATCCAGGCAGCGGCCATATCGGCGGTAGGCGCGCCTTCGAGGGGAATCCAGAGGACGCCGTCCGGGAAAGCGCGCGCGTCAATGAGGTCCTGTGCCACGCGCAGCGCCAGCGCGGTCTTTCCAACGCCGCCAATACCGCTGAGAAGATGCGCGCCGCCAGCGCGAAGCTGCGCGTTCAACAACTCGCGGAGGGCCACGCGGTCGATAAACGGGTCCGGCGGGTTCAGGGTTTGAAAAGGAACAGCAGCGGATTGTGGAGCAGGTTGCCCCACATTGAGCACCAGGTGATCGATGTTGATCTGTTGTGCGACCTGCTGCTCGATTTGGACGAAGGGAACAGCGCCGGCAACAGGCAGAGCCAGGGAAGCGAGGGCCGTGGGCGGGCAGGCTTGGAGTTCAGCCGCCAGTTGAGCGAGTTCGCCATGCAAAGCGTCGCCGCCAGGGGTGTTCTCCGCCAGCACGTACAGGAGGAGGACGAGCGCGTTGTCGCCGTTGGCAGCGGTCTGATCGCAGAGCGCCGCGATGAGCAGGTTCACGCGCGTGGCGCGATCGGGGGTGTTTTCGGGAACGCGGTTGATCCAGGGGGCCAAACGGGCATCGACGAAGACGGCGCGCAGGGCGCGGTCGCTTTCCAGATCGGGACAGCGCACAAGGGTCTCGCGCAAGCGTTGCGTCAATTCAGATGGGATCGCCGGCATCGGTTCCTCCAAGATCGCCCCGCCAACATCGGCTACGGCTTCTGAGTCGTAGCGGCTGAGCTTTACAGAACGTTCCTTCCAACAATCAGTATAACACGCAAAAAGAGCCAGCACAATTACACCGGCTCCGTTAGCAAACCGCTTTTTCTCTGAACTGCAATCCACACAAACGGCCCCGCCTGATCCTACTATGTGCGATTGCCAATGCGCTAAAAATGCCGCCCGAAGACATTTTCCGGCGCGCCGGTTTGCTACCGTCTTTACCCACACCGGTTGATTAGCGTCGTGGTTGTCGGAATCTTTGAGATCGTTTCACACTTTTCGCCCCACTACCCTGAAACCTAATTTACAATCCCGGCAAGGGCGGCATGGAGCGCGCCGACGAGGCTATGCCCACCGCCATCGACTGAATCAAGCGCAACGGCGACCGGGACGACTGTTCCACCGGTCACCGTCTCTGCGTAACGGGATTCGCAGAGACAGATTTTGCACATTCTCAAAATCAGAAAGAGGGAGCAGAGACCTCACGGCTGTTGGGATTCCAACAGCCGTGAGGTCGTTTACGCTCAGTAGTCTTTTCCTCATAGTTAACGTAGTGGTGGTTTTGGTGCGCGCACCAAAACCACCACTTTTTTTCTACGGTAGCAAAACTGGCTAGACAGGAGGGCAAACGGGGATAGTATA
>DAIUDK010000136.1:0-14359 GCA_036845725.1 Chloroflexota bacterium | reverse complement strand
AAGGTTCACGCTAATAACGAAAAGTTTAAAGAAACTTAATTTACGATGTATTTAGTCTTATGGTGTCCAACAGCGCGATACTTTCTTCGGCCAGTTGCATGGGATGACGGGTGGGTGATCCGGGTTCCATTCCTGATTGCTCCTTTCGCAAATGAATGATTCGTTCACAATAATATGTCTGTGTGCCTAAATGTCAAACTCGGTTGCCATAGCTGCACGTAAAGGCGGCAAACAAGTGCGCGTTCGCGATCGTATCTGGCGATCGCGAACGCAAAGCAACAGATTCGGGGAGGTGTGCTATGCCGCAGGTAGGGGTTGGATGCACAGCATCCCGATGAAGCAAATCAGCAGCGCCAGCAGGACCGCGGCAATGGTGAGCGCGATCCGCACTTTGCGCCCCAACCACTTGTCGAGCGGCGCCAGCAGGGGGACGACATCCTTGAGCTTTTCATCGTCGCCTGAAAGGGTTTCGCGGCGTTTCCAGGCCGTCCAGATTAGATAGGGGATGCCGAGGAAGCACACCCCCAGGGTGAAGAAGGCATCGACAGCTATCCTGAAAGACTGATCTAGTTCACCGGCTGCATCGCGGATGTTCACGGAGAAGATGGTGCCGCTGATGACGAGGATCGCGGCTCCCAGGCCCAGCAACACGCGTCCGCTACGTGGCGCAATCTCGCCATCCTTGTTGGCGAAGGCAGACCCCAGGCTGAGGACATTGTAGGCCATCAACAGGACGAAGATCAAGGTCGGCGCAAAGCTGTCGGCAGACTCTGCCGTCATCTCAAGGGCGCTGAACAGCTCTTTCCCGCTAAACGCCATCACGAAGCCCGCGCTGAACAGCGGTATGGCGAAGCTGAGTGTGAGCAGCATTGCGGCATTTTTGGTGTTCCAGCGCCGGGCAATCATCAGCCCAAACATCAGCAGGATCAACGGTATCGCCAGCATTCCATCGACGAACAGGGCAATGAAGAAATCAGACGGCGTGCCGGAGTTGGCATTGAAAGCAGTGGCGAAAAGCAACACGGTTGGGTGGACAAGCACGACGAAGAGCGCAAAAATTCGCAGTAAACTGCCCGAGAGGAAGCGCCGCAGAAGGATCATCAGCATATGGCCTAGACCGAGCGCCGCGTGGACCAATGCCAGGCCGTTGAGAAACCACCAGGGCAGCGCGACGAAGGCCATAATGTCGAAAGAGACGACCAGGGCCTCGGCGACGTTTTTGCGTTCAGCGGCGACAAGCCACAACCCCATCAGATAGTAAAGGGAGACAACAATCCAACCCGCAAACTCGATGAGCGGATAGTCGCGCCATTCCTTTTTACGATGGGTGAAGAGGTAGAGGCCGAGTACAGCCAGGAGCAACAACGGCGCGCTGCCGCAGAAGGGCAGCACCCGCAATCCGGAGACGAAAGAGTCGCTATCCAGACCGGAAAAGGGGGTCATAAAGAACAGTTGCGCCCCGAAGAGCGCCAGCACCGGCAGGAAAATGCGCCGCCGGCAATCCGTCGCGCCGGTCATGATGTAAGCCCAGGCCAGCGTCAGCCCCAGGCTGCTCACGATCATCACCAGAATGGGGACGTGTTTCGAGACCTGCACGCTGCCCTCGAATGCCATAAAGTTGACCATCGGCAATCGCGCGCCGAAAATCTCGAAGAACACCGTCATCAATAACAGCAGGAAGACTGCCGCATAGCCGCCCCACGTCAGGATTTTGTGGCTCAGTGAGAGCTGGCTGAAATCGATCAGCGTCTCTTTGAGGGGTTCGATGTACAGTGAGACGAGAAGGTCACGTACCCATGTAAGCGTTCGTTTGACGGTCTGAGTGATCATAGGCATCTTTCCATTCGTTGACCTGTGAGCTATTTGGGGTTGGCACAGTCTCACGCCTGGCTTTCAGTCGCTTGAGCCGGAATGTCTCCTCGCGCTCGCGCTCCTCCAGGGCGTTTTCGATGTAGGCGATGGCTTCCTCGTATTCTGGGATGAAGATGTAGTGCAGCGCATTGACGCGGCGCTGCGTCTTCTGCAATTCGTGCGCCAGCCGCCATACAGTAGTGAGTGTCTCGGAGAGTCGCGGAATTTCGGTGAGAACGTCACGGAAATGCGTGGTGACCTCGTCGAGGGCCACCGTCGTGCTGCCCAGGCCGTAGGGCATCTCCGGTGGCGCGCCGTGGACTTCGACGCGGGGAATGACCACCCCCATCACGCTTTGCAACTTGATCTCCACTTCGACGCTCTTGTGAACGGCGAGCGCCGTCCACATCAGGCGCTCGCGCCCCATCGAAAGCCGCGCGGCGGTCAGCGTTTGATAGGCCGCATCGAATTTCTGCCAGACTTCCGTCTGCTGCGCTGTTGCGTCGTGCGCCACGCGGATGAGTTCGCTGGTCAAGACTTGCCGTTTCTTGTCCAGGATCTCGTACCCCTCCTGCGCCATTTTTAACGCCTGGCGCACACGGAGCAGATTGCTGCGAGTCGGCGTGATCCGCTGTGGCATAAGTTACATTTCCTTGTCGAAACCCGGAGATACAGAGTTTGCGGAGAAGTAATGGGCCAAAAATAGAGAAATCTCTGTGCCTCCGTGGTGAATATCAGTAACCGGCATCGTCTTGCCTCTTGTAGTGTTGCGCGATTTCGGCTTCGCTCACGCGCGTCAATTCTTCGTGGGGTAGCGGCGCTAGTGTTCGCCAGCCGATGTCGAGCGTCTCCGCAAGGCTGCGGTTTTCGTCGCGCCCCTGCCCGATGAACATCTGCTCGAATGTCTGTCCAAACTTCAAGTATGCCTTATCGACGTCCACCAACTCTTCTTCACCGATGACCGACGCCAACGACCGTACATCCTGTACATGCGCGTAGGCCGCGTAGAGTTGCGCGGCGAGGTGTGGATGATCCGCCCGCGTGCGCCCTTCACCGATGCCGTCCTTCATCAAACGCGAAAGCGAGGGCAGCACGGCGATGGGCGGGTAGATATCGCGATTGAACAGCTCGCGGCTGAGCACCGTTTGCCCTTCGGTGATGTAGCCGGTGAGGTCGGGAACGGGGTGGGTGATGTCGTCGTTGGGCATGGTGAGGATGGGCATTTGCGTGATCGAGCCATCGCTGCCCTTGATGCGGCCCGTGCGCTCGTAGAGTGAGGCTAGATCGCTGTAGAGGTAGCCGGGGTACCCCTTGCGTCCGGGTACTTCGCCGCGCACGTTGGAGATTTGCCGCAGGCTCTCGCAGTAGTTGGTCATATCTGTGAGGACGACCAGTACGTGCAGATTTTGCTCAAAGGCGAGATACTCGGCCAGCGTAAGCGCCGCTCTCGGTGTGATAAGCCGTTCGATGGGTGGATCGTCGGCCAGATTGAGGAACATCGCCACGCGCAGCAGCGCGCCGCTCTCGGTGAACGATGCGCGGAAGAACTCGGCGACGTCGTGTTTTACCCCCATCGCTGCAAAGACGATGGCGAATGACTGCTCGGCGCTACTAGAAGGAATCGTTGCCTGGCGCACAATCTGCGCCGCCAGCTGGTTGTGGGGTAGGCCGCTGCCAGAGAAGATGGGCAGCTTTTGCCCCAATACCAGCGCGTTCATCCCGTCGAGGGCAGAGAGGCCGGTCTGGATGATGTCGCGCGGGTAGACGCGCGCCGTGGGATTGATTGGCTGTCCGTTGACGTCGGCCCAGCGGTCGGCTAGGGGCGGCGGCCCGCCATCGATGGAATTTCCCAGGCCATCGAACGTGCGCCCGAGCATCTCCCGCGAGACCGGTATGTGCATCGGACGGCCCACAAAGCGCACGCGCGTGCCCTCGATGGAGAGACCCGTCGCGCCTGCGAAGACTTCGATAACGGCGACTGACGTTCCATTGGCGATTTCCCCGATTTCCAGAACGCGCCCACGACGCACGTTACCGGCAGCATCCACAATCTCGGCGACCTCGTCGTAGCCGACGCCGCGCATCCCTTCGACGACCACCAACGGCCCTTCGATGCGTGCTGCCCCCAGAACCTCTTGTCCTCCGTATTCACTGCTCGTGTGCATTCCACCATCCTCGGAATTAAATCGCGAATCTACACGCATTCTCACGAATAGAAATCAAAATCAGTGTACATTTGTGATAGAACTACGCGTACGTTTGCTCCAACTGATTCATTTGCGCGTCCAAATCGGCTGTAATAACGTCAATCCGGGCGATGTTGTCATTGGGTACGGTGGTCTTCATTCGCACCAGGGTATTGACGATGGGTAGATCGTGCAGGACGACGATGGGACAGCCTTTGGCGACGATGCGCTCGGCGCGATCGTGAAAGTGCAGGATAGTGCGCAGCATCCGCACCTGCTTTTCGACTGTCGCGTACGCGTCCACCGGATCGAGGGCGTTCTGTTGCAGGAGCCCCTCGCGCAGCAGGCGCGTCGTCTCCAGGATGAGACGTTGGTCGTCGGGCAGCGCGTCTGGCCCCACGAGTTTGACGATTTGCTGCAACCGGCTCTCCCGCTGCAGGAGGTCCATCGCCTGCGCGCGCAGACTGTACCAGTCGGCGTATCCCTGCGCCGTCCACCACGCCTGCACCTCATCGACGTACTCGCTGTAACTGTCCAACCAGTTGATGGCGGGGAAATGGCGCGCTGAAGCCAGGGCCTTATCCAGCACCCAGAAGCTGCGGATAAAGCGTTTGGTGTGCTGGGTCACCGCCTCCGAAAAGTCTCCGCCCGGCGGGCTGACCGCGCCGATGACGCTGACCGAGCCTTCCGCGCCGTTTAGCGTGGTGACGCGCCCGGCCCGCTCGTAGAACTCCGCCAGCCGCGCGGCAAGGTAGGCCGGATAACCTTCCTCAGCGGGCATTTCCTCGAGCCGTCCGGAGATTTCGCGCAGCGCCTCGGCCCAACGCGAAGTCGAATCGGCCATCAGGGCGACGTCGTAGCCCATGTCGCGGTAATATTCGGCCAGGGTGATGCCGGTGTAGATGCTGGCCTCGCGTGCAGCGACCGGCATATTGGAGGTGTTGGCAATGAGGATTGTGCGCTCCATCAGCGATTCGCCGCTGTGGGGATCGCGCAATTCCGGGAATTCTTGCAGCACCGCTGTCATCTCGTTGCCGCGCTCGCCGCAGCCCACGTAAATAACCACGTCGGCGTCGCTCCATTTGGCGATCTGGTGCTGGGTGATGGTCTTCCCCGCGCCGAAGCCACCCGGAACTGCCGCCGCGCCGCCTTTGGCCAGCGGAAAGAATGTGTCGAGCACGCGCTGCCCGGTTGTCAGCATCTCCGTAGGCGGCATCCGCCGTTGATAGGGACGTGGGCGGCGCACCGGCCAATATCGCAGCATGGCAATGTCTTCTTCGCCGTGCGGCGTTTTCAGGGTGGCGATGGGGTTGACGATAGTATATTCGCCCTCCGGCGCGACCCAGGTGAGCACCCCCGCCATATCCGGCGGGACCAGCACGCGATGTTCGATCAGGGCGCTTTCGGGGACGGTACCCAGGAGCGCGCCGCCTCCCACGCGGTCGCCGGCCTTGGCGTGCGGTGTAAAAGTCCATTTCTCGCGGCGATAGAGGGGGGTGGTCTTGATCCCCCGCCCGATGAACGCGCCGCTGCGCAGTTCCAACACCGGCAGGGGGCGCTGAATACCGTCGAAGATGCTGCGCAATAGCCCCGGCCCCAGTTCCACGGACAGCGGATGACCGGTGCTGAAAACCGGTGCACCCGGAGCCAGCCCCGAGGTTTCCTCGTACACTTGAATCGTGAGGACGTTGCCTTCCAGCCGGATGACTTCGCCCACTAGATGCTCGTCGCCCACTTCGACGACGTCAAGCAGGCCGACGTGCTGCGAACCGCGCGCGCGCACTACCGGCCCGTTGATCCAGATAACGGACGCCACCGGTGTCTGGTTAATCTCTAAACTTGTCATTGTATCTCTCCAGCGAGAATGCGGTAGACCTCGGTACGCAGGCTGTCTTGTATGCGGGCAAGCCGCGCCTCGAAGGTGTTGTCGTAGCGCCGCTTTCCATCGGGCGTGCTCAGGACGATGCCAATGCTGCTGAGCGGCGCGCCTTCTGTTAGAAGATCGCCCCGGCGTAGGGTGACGTGCCGCTCGCGCGCTATCGCTGCCAAAAATGCATCGGTCAGGAGCGTCTGCGTTTGCGCGTCTGCGTGGACGATACAGGTATCGTTATCCAAAACGGTAATAGCCTCATCCAGCAGATGGCGTACGATGTCGGCGTAGTCGGGACGTTGCGGCAGCATGGTCAGCTTATGGCGCGCGGCAGCGAAGGCGCGTTCGATAACCTGCTCGCGGCGCTGCAACTTGATCATCTGCGCCTCCACCTGTGCTTTTGCGCCGGCCTGCTCGATGAGATGGGGAACCTGTTGTTCGGCGGCGTGCAGGATGGCCGTGCTTTCGGCTTCCGCCCGCACTTTCGCCTGTTTGTGGATGGCGTCGGCCTTGCTACGCGCCTCTTCAAGGATGCTCTGCGCCTCTTGTTGGGCGATTCCCATGATCGCTTGTTCGAGGACCTGGACGTTATTGACCTCTGTCATAGCCTTATCCCGGTAGTCCGTTGAATCATCTCGTCAAGTTTCTGGCGATCTGCCGGTGGTCCGCCTGGCCCTGGGATTTCCATCAACAGCGGGACAGCAGTCCGCATGGCGAGCTGGTTTACGCGTTGGCGGACCAGCGCAGCAGCCTCTTCGGTGATGAGGATGATGCCGATACTGGTATCACGCAGCGCCGTATCGAGTGCTGTGTTGACCTCCTCGGCAGTGGTCACGATATGCCCCTGCACGCCGACGAGCGCGAATCCGCGGACCGCGTCGGTGTGGCCGATAACCATGAGTTTCATCGTCTAACGGTTTAGGATGATAAACGCGATAATCAACCCGTAGATGGCGACACCTTCGGCCAACCCGACGAAGATCAAGGCGCGCCCGAATACGTCCGGTTTCTCGGCGATGGCGCCGATGGCCGCGGTACCGGTGGTGCTCACCGCATACCCTGCGCCGATCGAGCCAACGCTCACGGCGATCGCCGCCGCGAAGGGCGTGTATGGGTCGGCTGCAGCGGCCTGCGCCAGTCCGGAGGCCGCAACGATATCCGGGGCGAGGAACCACGCCAGCCCCGCTCCCAGTAGCATCACGGCGAGCACGATATTGATCGTGGTCAGGCTGTGGATTAGCTTGTGGGTGGCCTCCACCCGTGATCCGCCCCGCTGTCGCAGGACAAACGCCATCACTGGCATCAAGGGCAATAGCCCTGCCAGTAGTACAAGGATAGAAATCATAATATACCTCCTCAAAGACTGAACCACGAATCCACACGCATTTTCACGAAGAGAGAGGAAAATCGTGGGGGTTCGCAATTAATTTATCAATCCGTTGACGCGCTCTCACTTGGAATGAGCGACAGCGGTTGGTACGCCACGCCAGCGCCGGAGAAGAATTTGCTGAACAACTCGTAGTACTCCAAACGCAGGGTCTGAATACCCACGATCATCCCTTCGAAACCGATGATGAACAGATTGCCCAGAATCACGACGATCCAGTAACCGAGACTGCTCTGCGTGCCGACGATGCCGGCAATGATAAAGACGACCAGGCTCAACGCCCCGTGCGCCACCGCGAACGCGCCCATGCGCACGTAGGAGAGCGTGTTGCTTAACAGGCCAATCACCGTCTCGAAAAGCTCGAACAGCGCCGACACGACATACAGTCCCATACCCTCTTCAAACAGGGGTCGGTGGCCGTCCACCAGGCGCTCGAAAAACTCTGCAAATGTCATCCCGACGCCGGAAATGAAGGCTACGAGCGCCAGCGCGTTGCCCGAAATCGGCAGGGTGACCCCAAAGGCGCGTACCGCCATCCCCAGCAGCGACCAGTAAAAGAGGATACCTGTCAATCCGTTGCGATTGAAGATGGCGCGCCCCCATCGCCGCGCGAGTACCCCGTTGAGGCTATTGGTGAACATCCCCAGACTAAGCAATATCACACCGACGCCGACGGCAAAGAGCAGGATATCCGTGATTTCTTCTAGCGGATGGAACCACAGCGCCGGGAACACTTCCTCGAAGCCGAAGATACTGCCATAGAGGAAACCGAAAATCATCGCCGACGCGCCGCACAGCGCGATGACAATCCCCGCGCTGCTCATGCCGCGCAGTGCAGGAACCTTGCGGCTGGCGAACAGCAAGCCTACCAGCAACATCAGCAGCCCATGCCCCACGTCTCCGAACATCAACCCAAAGACGAGGGGGAAGGTGAGTGCCAGCACCGGCGATGGATCCAATTCGCCGTAGCCGGGTTGCCCGTACGTGGTCACCAGCCCTTGAAAGGCACGTATCAGAGGTGGGTTGTGCAGCGACGCCGGGATGTGTCCAGCATCTTCGGGGCGCGGTTTGACGGTTTCGACGATGACTTTGTCGCTCACTTTGACGATAGCTTGATCCAGCTCGCCGTGGCGGGTGGTGGGCACCCAACCTGTGACTAGGTAGGCGCGTTGTACCCGCTCATAACCGGCGATGGTGTGGGCCAGCGCGCAACTCGCCCGCACGCGCCACAGGAGATGGCGCAGATGGCGGACGCGCGATTCTTGGAGGTGCGCGATGGCGGTTTCGTGTTCGACGATATGCTGTCGCGTGCGCTCGATGCCGGCCCGCAGCGCTGTGATTGCCTGGGCGGGCGTGCCTGGGTACTCCTCGGGCGTGATCAGCGGATTGAGATAGGCGCTGCGCGCGGCCCGGTTTAGCACTGCCGCGTCCCGTTGCAGCCCGAACAGCATCACCGTGGCGAGGTGATTTTCACGGCGCAGGGTAACGAGCACGAAGGGCGTGCGTTCCAGGCTGCTTTCCAGACGCTCGATGTTCGCCACGGGCATGGACCCCAGGATCGCGAAGGTGTATCGCAAATCGCGTAGTGCGCCCAAGTCTACGTCCAGGTTGGCGATAGGCTCGAGTTGGCTGATGTATTTCTGCAACTGCGCCAACCGGCGCTGCGCTGCTTCCAATTCGCGGACGGGGACTTCGGCTTCGTGTTCCAACCGCTTGATATCGCGTTCGGCGACACGTGGTTCGATGATATGCGGCGTTTCGGTGGCGGGTGGCCCTTCGTTGATGTGGAGTTCTTCCATCACTATAAGGATGCGTCGTTCCAAAGCGACAAAATCGGCGGCCCAGGTCTGCCACTCGCCGGTGCGATCCGTGGATGCGGCAAGGCTAGTCTGGCGGTTGGGAACGTGGTGGAAGACCCCCGAAGCGGCCAGCGCTTCGGTCACGCGGACGACCTCCTGCTCCGGTATCATCAGTTCGATTTTATCCATGGCTTGCGGTTTGAACATAATCACCTGCGCTAAATATCAATCGTCGCAGCGAGCGTTTCTACAGGCAGACCGGAAGCGGTAGCCTCCACAATCGCGGTCAAATCACGCAGCTCGTATTCGAGTAGGAGCAGGTAGGCCACCGGGACGCCGATGTGGAAAGGATCGCCGAGGAATGTTTTGCGGCATAAGCGCGTGATACGCCGGTTGAGGGCGCGCTCCAGTGCTGCCAGCCGACGCTCCGGCGTGATGTTGTCCAGCGCCTCGAGATCGGGATAGAGGTGCCGGGTCACGCTGACGATGGCATCGGGATCTCCGGTAGCGCTTGAAGCGATGGCGCGAATGTCTTCGTCGCGCACCTGGTAGCCGAAGGGCAGCGTGTAGTTGATGATTTCCTGCGTGGAAAGCCGGTGATACGCGCGGTAACGCGCGGCCCAGAGCAGGTTATCCGCGTCGATAAACGTTCCTACTAACCGCAAGGCATGTTCGTGATCCACGCCTTTGAGATCGTGAATGGTTTGCCATATCGAGCGTCGGTGGTCCAGGTCCAGTGCCACTTCAAGCGGAAAGAGACTTTGTTCGGCCTCATAGCGATCTAGCGCGTGGACCAGTATCTCATAGTAAGGTGTGTGACGGATGCGCTCGATCGCCCGCACGATAGCGCCGCTGTCGAGCATCCGCTGCATATCGTCGAGGGTCAGCGTGACATGGCGCGTCATCGGCGATAACAGACGCAGCACTTCGTTCCACGTTGCCCCGGTGGCGATACCTCGCAGGATGGCTTTGAGGTTATCGACCTCGTAGAGCCGCCATAATTGGGTCAGCAGTGTGCCGCCTGGTTCCGGCGTTAGCCGGATCAGTTTGTCGTAACCGTGGGCGAGATGCCAGCGTAGTTGATAGACCACGCGGCGTGGCGTGAGTGCCTGGCGATCCATTTTGAGATAGGGTGCATAGGCCGTGGTGGTGAGTGTCGTCACGAGTGCGTCGAGGTTGCGTGCCTGGACGAGCAGGTGGCATGTCTCCGCGGTGAGCAGTTTTGAGTACAAGGCCCGCGTGGTGGCGTTGACCGCGGCATAGGTCGTGACACCGGAGTGTCTCATAGTTGCCCTATGACCCGTGTGAGCACAAAATCGACGGCTTGCGCGAGGTTCTTGGCGGCTGAAACGTCCAATCGTTGGGCTTCCGTTCCGGCATGGGCAAGAATCCACGCGCGTTCTGCTTCAGCCTTCTCTTGTCCCACGGCTATAACTCGGTCGGCCTGCTGCTGTGCCTGCGCGATGTGGTGCGCATACAGGCGGGCCGCGGCCCTTTCCGCTTCAGCAGTCAAGCTGGTGGCCTGATGTTGGGCCTCATCTCGGAGCTTAACCGCAGTGTTTTCGATCGTGAAGATGTGTACAACCGTTTCCTGGCTCATGGTTTCTGTTGTCCGACAATAATAAACCGCCGTCGCGTGAATTCTCGCAGTCCGGCGGTGCAGGCATTATATCTCAAGTCGGAGGAAGATCAAGGTGTCGTCTGGCACCGAAATCGAAACGATCTTTCCGGTCTTTCAGTATTGTGGTATAATATTTGTGAATGGCTTGTAACTTTTTATTGAGGCCATGCTCACGCAAGAAAGGAGGTCAATAGCCATGGGCATACATCTGTACCTGTCGATGATTCCCGAAGCGCTCATTGCTTCCATGTTAACGCCTGAGGAATTTGGTGTTTACTATGCTGTGGGGAGCGAGAAGAAATCGCGCGGGCAGGCAATGTTCTTCGAGCTTGATCCCGATTTCCGCCATCCTGAATTGGCCATCGATGAAGGATTTCGACGCTGTATCCCGCACGAAGATGGGCGTCCCAAGAACTCGATCTACATCACCGTCTACCGCGCCCTCGAACGGGTTGCCCTTGACGCCATTCGCAAACTCTACCTGGTAACACAGGACGGTCGTGTGCTTGATCTGGAAGGAACATCCCTCAATATTCCCGATGACATCGGCGGCATGCATCTCTATCAGGAAATTGCGCCGGTTACCCCGCTCATCGTTAGTACGCTGGGGGCCAAGGCATTCTACGACTTGATTGTGAAAAATCCTACCTCGCTTTTGACGCTTCCGGCGGTCTGCTTTGCGGAGTTGCGGCTTGGCGAATTGGCGAACAACCCTGAGTATGGCAGTGTGGGCGACTTGCCCTATACGAATATCGACCATTTGCGGCAATGCTTGTCCGACCTCAGCGCCAAGACCGTACACACTAAGATGGTGGACCGACTCAGTTCGCCGGCGTTTCCCTATCGTATGCTCAAGAGCGGTATTTTTGTCGGCAATCTGGAGAAGTTGATGTTCTTCCCGCTGCCTTCGCAGGAAGAGCTGCGCACACAGCACTATCGCTGGTGGCGCTCGGCGAATATGTAATTTTAACCCGGCGGCATCGCAAGCGTGCTGCCCCCTTAATCAGATCACGAAAGGCTCATAGCTCTCCTGCGGTTGAGTTGCTAACGAAACCGTGCAGTTGAGAAGCCTGCAACTGAGGCGTGTCCAGTCTGCGCAGTACGGCGGCCAGCGACGCGCATCGTAGGGAGCGTGAGCCTCTTTGTGTGTCAATTAATCTTATTCACGGAGGTTTAGGAGAAAAATGGATATTTGGCTTATCATCAGTTTAGTTGCGGGACTCATTTCAGTGGGCGTTGCCGTGGTGATTTTTAACTGGGTCAAGAAGCAGGACCCCGGTACGGAACGTGCCCAAAAAGTGGCGAAGTGGATCCGGGACGGTGCAGCATCGTATCTCAAGAAACTGTACACCGCGCTTGGCGGCCTGGCGCTGGCGATGTCGGTTGTCTTGGTCATCGTCTTTGGCATCCAAGACTCATTCGAGCACTCGATCGTGATGGCAATCGCCTTCATCTTCGGCGCAGCCTGTTCTTCGGTCGCCGGGTATATGGGTATGATGATCGCCGTGGAAGCGAACGTCCGCAGTGCGACCGCCGCCGAGAAGGGCCTCAACCCCGCCTTCAACATCGCGTTCAAGGCTGGCGCAGTGATGGGCCTGGCGATGGTCGGCCTGGGCATCTTAGGCATGACCCTGGTTTACATGATCACCCGGATGCCGCAGATGGTGTTGGGCTTCAGCTTCGGCGCGTCGATGTTGGCGCTGCTGGCGAAGGCCGGCGGCGGCATTTACACCAAGACCGCCGACATCGCTGCCGACCTGGTCGGCAAGGTCGAAGTGGGTATCCCCGAGGACGATCCCCGCAACCCCGCCGTGGTTGCCGATAACGTGGGCGACAACGTGGGTGACGTGGCCGGTATGGGCGCGGACATTCTCGACAGCTACATCGCCAGCACGGTCGCCGCGATGCTCCTGGGCGCGGCGCTGTCTCTGACGACAGATGAAGTGACCAAGTACACGGTGCTGCCGTTGATTCTGTGTATGTTGGGCAGTTTTGCTTCGCTTATCGGCTTGCAGTTCGTGCAGGTGAAGGAAGGCGGCAAGCCCGGCAAGTCCCTCAACAACGGGACGATTTATACCTGTGTTATCTTCGGCGTGTTGGTCGTGGCCGCCACGTTCATCGGCGGGTTCGATCTGGCCGCGATGTGGGCCACCCTGGCCGGTTTGATTACCGGCGTGGTGATCGGCTTCACTTCCGACTTCTTCACCGGCGACGACCGCCCGCCCGTGGTCGAGACCGCGCGTGTTTCCACGTCCGGTGCAGCGATCAACATCATCACCGGCTTCAGCTACGGGTTGATCAGTATTGCCCCCTCGATGATCGGTATCGTCGTGGCGATGTTGATTGCCTACTTCGTGGGTGATGCGTCCAGCGTGATCAACGGCGTCTACGGTGTGGGGTTGGCCGCCGTGGGTATGTTGTCGATCAGCGGGATGATCGTTTCTTCAGACGCCTACGGGCCGATCGTGGACAACGCCCGTGGTATCGCCGAAATGGCAGGGATGTCCGAAGAGGTCGTGCGCGTGGCCGACGTGATGGATGCGGCGGGCAACACCGCGAAAGCCATCACCAAG
The DNA here is from genome assembly GCA_036845725.1 of Chloroflexota bacterium. Classification (GTDB taxonomy): domain Bacteria; phylum Chloroflexota; class Anaerolineae; order B4-G1; family SLSP01; genus DSWT01. Next base: position 1,072 of record DAIUDK010000136.1, on the reverse strand, counting down.
GGCTTCGCCATCAGCGCGGCGGCGTTGACGGTGCTGGCATTGTTTGCGGCTTATTCGAGCGAGGTTTCGATGGCCGCGGCGAAACTCGGCCTCACGATTGACATGACGATGAGTTTGTCAGACCCGTTGGTGATCGCCGGTATGTTCCTCGGCTCGATCACGCCGCCGCTGTTTAGCGCGCTGACGATGCTTTCCGTTACCCACAACGCCTTCGATATGATCGAAGAAATTCGCCGCCAGTTCAAGGCAGATCCCGGTATTCTGGCAGGCACGTCGGAGCCGGATTATGTGAAGTGCGTTTCCCTGGCTTCGCAGGATGCGCTGAAGGCGTTGGTTTTGCCGGCGATCCTGGCGGTCATTTTCCCGCTGGTCGTGGGCTTTATTATGGGGCCGGTCGCACTCGGCGCGTTCCTCGGGGGTGCAATCCTCACCGGTATCCTCTTCGCGCTGTTGATGGCGAACGCGGGTGGCACCTGGGACAACGCCAAGAAGTACATCGAGAGCGGGTTCTTCGGTGGCAAAGGGTCTGACGCGCACAAGGCCGGCGTCGTCGGCGACACCGTGGGCGATCCCTTCAAGGACACCGCCGGTCCGTCCCTAAACACGCTCATCACCGTGATGTCGCTCGTCTCTTCGCTCTTCGCGCCCGTCATCGCGGCGTTCCACCTCTTCGGTTAAAGCGAGTCGATACGAATAACGCAGGGAGCCGGCAAGTGTTTAGCCGGCTCCTTTTTTGTGAATTCTTAGCAGTGCGTGCCTTATTCAACGGCATCGTTCATTTTTCCGCGTTTGTTAGCTTCGTCCTCAAGCTGCATGACCGCCGGGATAAACCGCATTGCGCCACCCATCAGGATACTGATCACACCGCCCACCAGGAACCAGACCTGCACGCCGACCCAGTCCGCCACCGGTCCGGCAATTGCTATTCCCAACGGCGAGGCCAATCCCGCCATACTGCTGACGGCGGTGAAGACGCGCCCTTGAAGCTCTGGCGCGACGCGCAGGCCATCGGCGTTATAGGTGTACACCAGCGTGGCGGTGATGCTCTCGGCGCGTACCATCCGCCCGGCGG
>DAIUDK010000135.1:3541-15127 GCA_036845725.1 Chloroflexota bacterium | reverse complement strand
ATTTGTGATTACACCTCACACAGTGGCTCGCCAGCGACCGACTTGATCAGTTCCGCCGCCGCTGCAACCTCTTCCTCCGTCCCGCTGACGCCGATCCACGCCGAGCCTTCCGCGCCGAAGATGCCGCCGCCAGCAATCAGGAGTGTCTCCGCGCCGGTCAACAACTGGATGGCGTCCAGTTCGGTGAAAATCTCGCCCGGCAGGGGCATCAGTCGAGGGCCGTCTGTAGCGGCATCGTTGACGCGCAGCGTGAGGGTGTGGATATCGTCGAAGACGCGCTTCTCCAACCCGATGGGCACGATCAACTTCACACGCCGCCCGATAACGGTGGGTACAACGGCCATCACCGTGCCGCCTTGCGGATGTCCGATCTGCACGGCGGCCTGCCCGTAGGGATCGAAGGCATTCCCGCCCTTGAGGACGACGTCGCCGGCCTTGAGGTTCTCCGCCACGTCGAAGACGGTCTTGCCGGGCTGCCACTGCCCATCCACGATGACGACGTCGCCTGCCAGCTCGGCCTTGGGCAACTTCGCCCCCTGCGCCACAGTCACGCCGCGCCGGAAGCCCACGCGGGAGAAGCCCTCCGCCTGCCCAATCGCCGCGAGAATCTCTTCGGCCACGTAGCCATTCGTCGTCCCGGCGACGATGATCAGCGTGCCCTTCTGTAGCACGCGCTGCACGTCAGGGTGCTGCGCCATGCCCTTCGCGATCAAACGTTTGCCCATCACAGGGGTCAAATTGAACTGTTTCATCTTTGCACTCCTTTTTTGAGAGATGAGTTTGTTTGTGGGCGCGCAGACGCGCCCACAAACACACACAAGAACTTACGGCAGCGGTTCACCGCGCCCGGCGGTGAAGAGGGCGTACCATTCTTCACGGGTGAGCGTGACGTCGTCGGCCCGGCAACTGGCGACGATGCGCTCCGGTTTCGTCGTGCCGATGATCGGCTGAATGCCCGCCGGATGACGCAGCAGCCACGCCAATGCAATGGCCTCCGGCGTCGTCCCCTTCTCCTCCGCCATCTGCGCGACCAACGCAGCGGTCGCTTTCACGTGCGGCGCGGCGTCGGCGGGCGGATTCAACACCTGACCACTCGCCACCGGCCCCCACGCCTGGACGAGAATGCCGTGCGCGCGGCAGTAATCCAGCGTGGACGTTGCCAGCGCGGTTCGGCCTGGCTCACCGTAAACCGCAGGCTTCCCCGCGATGTTAGCAACGACGCCCTCGCTGATCATGTAGTGGTGCAGCAGGCTCAACTGCACCTGGTTGGCCACGATCGGCTGGTCGATGTGGATGCGGAGCAGCGCCATCTGCGCCGCCGTGTGATTGCTCACGCCGAAGTAGCGCACCTTGCCCGCCGCGGCGAGAGCGTCGAAGGCGTGGGCGACCTCTTCCGGTTCCACCAGCGCGTCGGGCCGGTGCAGCAGCAGAATGTCCAGGTAATCGGTGCGGAGGCGACGCAGGCTGCCTTCCACCGAAGCGACGATGTGCTCGTAGCTGAAGTCGAAGCGGTGCGGCGCGCCGGGGTATGGATCGTCCGCAAAGCGGATGCCGCACTTGCTTTGCACCACAATCTTGTCGCGGGGGATGACAGCCCACACGTCGGCAAACGCCTCCTCGGATTTGCCACGCGTGTAGATGTCGGCGTGATCGAACAGCGTGATGCCCTGCTCGTAAGCAGCAACAACGGCCTTCACGGCCGCATCTTTGACGGTTTGCGTCAGCGGCTCCGGCCCCCAACTCCCGCCGATCTTCATACAGCCGTAAGCGATGCGGGAGACGGTTAACTTTGTTTGTGGAATTTCGTAAGTTTTCATTCGATCACCTAATCAAAATATGTATCTCCCGGCCACAGCAACGACCTGGCGACCTTGTCGTTCAGTTCTACGCCGATGCCGGGCGCTTCGGAGACGTGCATCCAGCCGTCGCGGATGAAGGGTTTGTCCCCGTCGCAGAGATCGTTCCACCAGGGGATTTCGCGCCCGTGGAACTCCAACACCAGGAAGTTGGCAACCGCCGCGCAGACGTGGCACGCCGCCATCATCCCCAGCGGCGACGAGACGTTGTGCGGCGCGATGGGCACGTAGAAGGCATCGGCGATGTCAGCGATGCGCTTGGCCTCCATCATGCCGCCTGCCTTCGACAGGTCGGGCATAATCACGTCGCACGCCTGCTTCTGCAGCAACTCGAGGAATTCGAAGCGCGTGTACTGGTTCTCGCCGGTGCAGATGACGGTGCTGGTCTTGGCGTGGACTTGTGCCAGCGCGTCGACGTTCTCCGCCGGAACCGGCTCCTCCAGCCACATCAAGCGCAGCGGCTCCACCGCTTTCGCCAGCGTGATCGCCGAGGGCACATCGAACTGCCCGTGGCAGTCGATCGCCAGGTCGGTCTCGTAACCGATGCCCTCGCGCACGGCGCTGATCAGGTTGATGATGTGCGTCATCTCCTTCGCGCCCACCGTCCAGTTGACGGGATCGAGCTTGCCGACGCCGGTATGATCGATATCGAACTTGACGGCACTGTAACCTTCACCCTCGATGACCTCTTGCGCTTTGGCGGCGTAAGCGGCGGGCGATTCGTCGTCGCCGGCGTGCAGGTCGGCATAGAGGCGAATCTTGTCGCGGTACTTGCCGCCGAGCAGTTTGTAGACCGGCACGCCCAGCGCCTTGCCGGTGATGTCGTACAGCGCGTTTTCGATGCCGGTGATAGCGAAGATGATGGGCGGATCGGACGTGCCGCCGTAGCGTCCGAAGCGGCGCAGCATCTCGTAGAGCGGGCCGATGTTGGTGGGGTCTTTGCCGATGAGAAAGCGCTTCATCGTCTCAATCGCCTGCTTGACGGCAAAGCCGGAAATCGCCGAGGCCGAGTTGCACTCGCCCGTGCCCACGATCCCCTCGTCGGTATAAACGCGGATGAACGTCCACACGCTGCCGCCGCTATCCGGCTCGTGGCGGCCAATCACGCAGGCTTGTACGTCGGTAATTTTCATACTAAAGCACCTCCGATAATAAAACCTCGAATCTGCACGTATTTTCACGAATAATTACCAGAATTAGTACGGATTCGTGAAGATTCGTGGTGGCAGTGGAGAATCACCGCTTCGTCTTTGTTGGTATGAAACGTCATCATTTTACAGCAGACCCGCGTAGAGACAATTTGGCGCTTTACATAGAAAAGCCCCTCGACATTGTCGAGGGGCTGTGCGGAGCACACGTATTTCGATTACTTGGGCAGACGCAATTCTTGCCCAACACGGATTATGTTGGGATCGGAGATTTTGTCCTTGTTCAGTTCGAAGATTTCGGGCCAGCGGCTGGCGTTGCCGAGTTTTGCCTTGGCGATTTTGCTCAGGCTGTCGCCGGGCTGCACGACGTAGACGAGCTTGGCGGCTTCCTCAGCGGCCTTGGCCTCCATTTCGGCTTTTTTAGCGGCCATTTCGGCCTCCCGACGCTCCTGGAATTCGCGCACTTTTTCGCGCGCTTCGGCTTCTTTGCGGGCTTTTTCGCGGGCCTGGACCTCTGCACGCGCTTTTTCGGCGGCGATGCGGGCTTTTTCCTCGGCCTCTGTGCGGGCCTTTTCGGCTGCAGCTTGTTCCGAGGCTTCTTTAGCGCGTTTCTCGGCGATCTGGCGACGGGTCTCTTCCAACGCTGCCTCCGCTTTTGCCTTGCGTTCAGCTTCCGCGGCGGCCTCTGCCGCGGCCGCTTCCTTCTCGTCGCGGTTCGTCACGGCATCCACCATCATATTCAGCAAACCTTTTTTAGCTTTCTTTTCCTTCTTGTCCGACATTTCCAAAAACCTCCTAATAGTTAACGTGAATAATGGGCGTTCCAAGAGTATACTCTGCTTCAAAATATAGTGCCATTACAAGCATAGCTCTACGTTGAACATTTCCAATCCCGAAACTGCCTCTAAAACCGATTTAGCGTTTCATCAACGCCTGCAGAATGCTCTGGGCGATGACAGTGCCCGCGGCTTGGCGCGGTGTCTGCGCCTGATTGGGGCGTGCTCCCAACAATGCGCGGATGAAAGCCATACGTTTTGTGGCCGGGTCCGCGCCCGCTTGTTGGGCCTGTAGATAGGCGAGTCCGGCAGGGAGCAGGCGACCGAGGACGTCGTTCAAATCTAACCCCGTGTCCTGTTGTAATGGCGCTTGTTGCTGCACGGGCGCCTGCTGCGGCGCGCCGAGCAATCCACCGAGCAAATCCATCACGCCACCGAGTTGGCTCTGCTGCTGTGGCTGAGACTGGGGCTGGGGCGCGCCAAGCAATCCGCCAAGCAAATCCATCACGCCGCCGAGCTGATCCTGCGACTGTGGGTAGGATTGCGGCTGCACCTGGGGCTGTTGTTGCTCACCCACAAGTCCACCGAGCAAATCCATCACTCCGCCGAGTTGGCCCTGCGCCTGAGGTTGTGCTTGCACCTGCGGCTGCTGTATCCCGCCCATACCCAGGAGCATGTCAAACACGCTGGGTGCAGAGGCTTGTGAGGTGGGGGCGCTTTCGGCGGGAATGGCCCCGAGAAGGGTTTCAAGCAGCGTCATCCCATCAGCGCGAACCAACTGCGATTGGCCTGTGAATTTTTCCGCCGCCTGTAGCAAGCCCTGCGCATAGTACTGACTTGTGCCGCCTTGCCCGGCTTGGCTCAGACGCAGGCCCGCATGGCGCAGGGCCTCCGCGGGCGCTTCCGCGCTGTGGGCGTGAATAGCATCGGTTACCACGCGCATGTTGGACACCATATTGTCGCCGTGGTTGCCGTTGAAACCATCCAAAGCGTTGATTTCCTCACGTTGTTCTACAACTGCCTGTAACGCTTGGTCAAACAGACCCGCCAGATCAATAGATTGTGATTCAGACATAGTACCTCCCATAGCTATACTAACGTTATAGACGATCACCTGGACATACTAAAGTGACAAGGGGCCCGTACGGGACTGCCAGATGATACTTTGACATATTTTGTGAAGTCTATAAAGATTGTAATGCAGGAATTGAACAAAGTCAAATATTTCTCGAGTTTTGTAGTGTGAAAGGGCTACACGATTACAATCACGAGTCATGCGCTTCGGGTGATTGGCGCAGCCGTTTGGTCTCGCTGCGATGACGTTTTGCTTGAAGCCGGCGCTCTTTCACGGTGTGTGAGGGCTTGGTGGCACGACGCGGTTTAGGGGTTATGGCCGCCTGGCGGATCAGGTTGAAGAGGCGCTGCGTAGCGTCATGCCGGTTGCGCCATTGCGAACGATATTGCCGCGCGTCGATGATAAGTATGCCGTCCTGTGTGATCTGTCCCGCTGCTTGTTGCAGCAGGCGCTGCCGTACATCCTCTGGCAGTGACGGGGAATGTATAACGTCAAAGCGGAGCTGTACAGCCGTTGCCACTTTATTTACGTTCTGTCCGCCTGGCCCAGAGGCGTGGACGAAGTTGTAGTCCAACTCCTGCTCGTCAATGATGATGTTTCCTGTAATGCGCAACATAAATCTTTCATCTGAACTTTAGCACATCGGCACGTTTGTGTACCCGTGCTGTTTGCTATTTGTATTATACGCTTATACTTATGAAAAGTTGTACACGGTCGCGGTTCAGGAGACTTTAATGATTCCCAATCAATGGTACGTTGTATTGGACTCTACGCAGGTGAAAATCAAGCCGGTCGGCGTGACGCGCATGGGGGAGAAGCTTGTCTTTTGGCGTGATGCTACGGGGAAGGTGACGTGTCTGCGGGATCGCTGCGTACATCGCAGTGTGGCGTTGAGCAGAGGGAAAGTTTTGTCCAACGGGATGTTGCAATGTCCCTTTCACGGTTTCGAGTATGACGCCAGCGGCAAGGTGACGAAGATTCCTGCGAATGGCAAGGATGCACCTGTGCCGGAGCGTTTCAAAGTCCATAGCTATCCCACACATGAGGCCCATGGCTTTATTTGGATCTGGTGGGGCGAAAATCCCCCCGCAGATTTGCCGGCGCCGCGTTTTTTCGATGATCTTGACAGTACCTTCTCCTACGGTCAGGTGCGTGATCCGTGGGACGCGCACTATTCGCGCGTCATCGAGAACCAGCTCGATGTGGTGCACCTGCCTTTTGTTCACTACAACAGCATCGGCCGCGGCAACCGTGCGCTGGTGGACGGTCCCGTCGTCAAGTGGGCGGACGATGACCGCTTCTGTCACTTTGTTTACAATCGCATGGATGACGGCACGCCACCGCGCCGCTCGAACGAGATGCCCGAACCTGACCCGGAGCGCGATTACCACTTGTGCTTTATCTATCCCAATATCTGGCAGAACTACATCAGCGACGACGTACGGGTGATGGCGGCATTTGTTCCGGTGGATGACGAACACACGCTGCTGTATTTGCGCTTTTACCAGCGATTTATGCGCGTGCCGGTGTTGCGTGGATTGATCAACTGGCTTGCCGGGTATTTCAACCTATATGTTGCCCATCAGGACCGACGCGTTGTCGTCACCCAGGAGCCGAAACCCTCGGCGCTGAAGATGGACGAAAAACTGATCCAGGGGGATCGCCCGATCATCGAATACCGGCGACGGCGGCAGGAACTCATCGACGCCGCCTGAGCACCAGTCCTGCCACGGCGGCAATGACAACGAGTATCCCCGCGCCGCCGATCAACGCGATGTTGCGCGCCGGAAACGATGCCTTTGGCGTCTCCGGTACGATGGGTGTCCTTTCGACAGCAGGTTGTGGTCTGACCGTGGGTGACGGCGTTTGTGTCGCTTGCTGAGTGGGCGTGTCGGTCGGTATAGGCTTTTGCAAGCGCACGTAATCACTGCTGGTCTGCATGTTGTTGTGCTCATTGCTCTCATCTACGCGACTTGCCCCGCCCTCCGGTGCATCGTCCACCCAGGCAAGGACGACGAACGGCCCGGTGTCGTCCGGTTCCCAGCGCGCGTTGCCGTCCGGGCCATTGTTGGCGACAAGCAACATCTCTGTGCCGGGCGAGAGGGGATAGGCGGTCTCTACCCAACTGACGAGTTCGCCATCGACCAAAAACCCGCAGCGGAAACCGCCCAGCACGGCGGCGCTGCCCACGTTTTTAATAACGGCGCGGAAAGTGACGCCTTTATCCTTGGCGGGGGGATCTTCGACCCATGCGACTTTGCTCACGACGAGATCGGGGCGCATGTCGGCGGGCGCAGTCGCATCGCCGATCACGTCGGGTTCCGGCAAAGGAGTGTCGGCCCGGTCGAAGATCCAAAATTCCCACAGCGAATAGCCCCACTCTGTCCCGCGTTTCAGCCCCACCATGCGCACGTAGCGCCCGCGCGCATGGATCAGGTGCTCGTCCTGCCCGCCGTCGCCCGCTGTCTCGTGGACGAGGTCCGCCCACGTCTCGCCTTCATCGGAGACTTGCAGCTTGTACTCCTTGCCATAGGCCGCTTCCCAGACCAGCACGATGCGGGCGATGTCACGAATTTCACCTAGATCGATCGTGATGGACTGCGGATCGGTATATGCGGACGACCAACGCGAGTTCAGCCGCCCATCCACGGCATTCTCGCCCGGCATGTTGCTGCTTTCCATTGAGGAGACTTCGACGGGTTGCCCGGTGGAGAGGATGCCTGTGGGCGCGGGCAGCGGCGTTGGTGTGGGGACGGGCGTTGGGGTGGGAATGGGCGTCGCGGCGACGATCCACTCCGGCCGCACGGCGAGATTGCGGATGCTGTACGTACTGGTGATGGCGACCTCTAGCCCCCAGGCGTGCAGCGTGTCAAATGTGCCGTCCTCGGTCATGTCCATCTCCGCACAATCGCTGTTCCCTGGCCCCCACGACCAGGGCAGATAGCCGATTTCGTTGAGCGCGCATTGCTCGATGATCGTCTGGTAAGGGATACAGCAGCTACAGCCAGGCCCCTTGTGCGCGAACTCGCCGACGATGAGCGGCAGGTCGAGGTCCACCGACTCTTTGATTTCGTCGATGACGAACTGCGTCACACCCTGACCACGCCACGCACTCGGCCACCACATGTGGATGGAGAACATCAGGTTGTGATCGGGATCGACTTGGATGAGGTACGGGCCATTATCCTGCAAGCCGTCGATATCCTGCCCCCACCTGGAGGAGTCGATAATCAACGGGACGTGTATGCCCGCCGCGCGCATCCGCCAAATCGCCAGCGCGTACCCCGCGCGATATTGATCATCGGGTATAGTGTTTTCGCCGGCCTCGTTGGCGATGTTGATGAGCAGGTACGTTTCGTGTTTCTTGAGCACGGCAAGCACGTCGGGCCGCACCCAATAGTCCACACACACTTGCAGGTTATCCCATTCACCCGTCGAATCGTGACAATCTACCATGGGGATCAACTGGTGATTGATGGCATTGGTAATGGCAATGTCCAGCTCTTCTGCTGAACCTTCCGCCAGCCAGACGATGCGCACGACGTTCGCGCCGGTCTGGGCGATTTCGGGGAATGCTGGGATGCCGTCGCGGTCGGTGTAGATGACCATCTTGTTCACACCGTAGAGGATGACCTTGTTGCCGAAGCGGTCGTAGAGGTAGCGTCCCTCGACACGAAAGCCGGGATACTGCCCTGTTTGCGCCGTGGCGGGGACACGACTACTGACCAACAAGAGCAGGCCAAACGCCGCCGTCAAAAACACCCAGCTCCATCGCCAGAATAGTCGCCTATGGTTCATTGTGTATGCTCCTTTTTGTCGAAGACTGCAAAGGCCCAGCATGGATTGAGTTTTACCGACTTGTACCTTGTAAGACTTTTGTAGTCTTGCCTATTTTAGCATGGCTTCATCAAAACTCGAATGGGTGTACAATGCTACCGTGAATTTCCGGAGGCGCCGCGCCTACTCTGGCTATGAAAGGCATTCATCGATGAAAAACACTGCGGCCACCCAGCGCAATCACTTGCGCCCCGCATTGGCCAGACTTTGGCCTGTCCTGCTCCTGCTCTTCGTGCAACTGTTGGCGGGCGTCATTATCTCGCCGATGCGCTCGTTCTTTCCTATCTACGCGACCGAACAATTGGTTTATACCACTGCGGTCGCCTCTGCCATCGTCGCGGTGGGCCAGCTTGTGGGGATGATCACCTCGCTTATCGGCGGCACGGTATCCGACAGCATCGGGCATAAATGGGCGCTGGCTTTGGGACTGGCGGCATCCGCTGTGGGCAGCGCGCTCTACTTCACCCGCGCCCCGTGGCTGGTGGTGACATTGTGGATCGTCGGGGTGATCGGACTGACGTTCATCACGCTCGGCGGGCAAAGTTATCTGAACGTCGCCGTGGGTAAGGCGAACCTTGGCGCGTTCTCGGCGCTTTACAACTGGGGCTTCACCCTTGGCGGCGCGTTGAGCAGTCCCGGCGCGGGCTGGCTGCTGGATCTTCACGGCTTCGGCGCGCTGGGCTGGGCGCTGGCAGGCATTTCGTTGGCGGGAGCCGTGACGGCGGGACTGCTGCCGCGCCAACAGCACGCATTCACAAAAGCGAAGGGTTCGGCGCTCCGCGCGTTGATGAACTATGGCAGCATCGTGCGGCGTCCGATTATCCTTGTCCTGGGGATGCTGCGATTTCTGCCGACGTGTTACTACGGCATGGCGATGGTGCTCCTGCCGTTGTTGGTCAAAGTCCATTCTGGGAGTAACACAGTCGTGGCGATGTTCACCACGATCATGTTGGTCGTCGCCTCGCTCGCGCAGATCGTCGCCGGTCGCGCCGCCGACCGTTTGGGTCGCCAGTCGCCCACGCTAATCACCTGCAGCATTCTGATTGCGGCGACCGTCGGCGCGACGTTCTTCTCGGATGTGTTGTGGGGTATCTACGTTTTCGGTATCCTGGGTGTAAGCGCGGCCTGGGCGCTTTCCACGCTGATGCCCACACTCGTCGCCGATGCTGCGCCCGTCGAAGAACATGGGCGCATCTTCGGCCTCTTACACCTGTTGTGGAACGCGGGCATGATCGTCGGTTCGTTGATCGGCGGGACTTTGCTGGAGATTGCTGTGGGGTTGCCGTTTGCCGTCACCACACTCTCCAACATTGGTGCGTTGGTTCTTGCCGTTCTTTTCTTTCGCCTAGTTTCGCGCCAAACGCTATATGAACGCTAGAGTTATGAGCGTAGTCTTGGCAACTTGCCCTTTTGTAGCGTGCGTCAGCGTTTCAATACGGTGATGGCGTCTAGCGGGACCGAGCGTTCGGGACAAATCCCTTCGCCGCCGCCGGTCACCGGCAGTCGCTCCAACGAATCGAGCGCGTATAGCCCCACACATGGTTGCAAAACGCCTTGATAGTCGGGAGGGAGTTGAATGGGATGGACATCTTTCACGTTTTCTCCCATCGCCCACGCTGAAGTGGGATAAAGCCCCAGCCGGGGTGGGCCATCATGCTGAGCAATGAGCTGCCCTGCGCCGTCTAGCAGATGGACAAAAACTTGATAATCGGCTTGGAGGACCTCCAGCGCGCGCCAGTGTAAGGTCACGGTCAGGGCCTCGCCTGTCCGAATTGACGTGGGGGAGACGGTATGGCTCGTCAAAAGGATCATGTCGTCGCCAAAATGCGCCTGGACACGCTGCCGTGGATAGTAGGGTGTGGGACCGTCGCTTACAATTACCCTGCCAATTCCAACCCGCTCCGCCACCGGCTGCCATCTCTTATCCAAAGTTTTGTCTCTGCTGAAAACCTGCAGGCCCAGTTCTGTCGCTGTCTGGTGATGGTCCTTGACAATATCCAGCGTATAACGATCCGCCACGATCCGGTTTTCAGGCCATAACACGGTGGGATAACGGCGCGCGAGGCGTGATTCGGTACTGAAGATTACGATGTCGCCGTGTAGGGTATAACTATCCACGACAAAGAGATAAGGGATGTTCGAGGGTTCCGGGGTCTTCCAATACAGTGTCAACGCCATACGCGAACCGGTGCGTGCTCGTTCTGGCCGTAGTTTGCACCCTACAAGCTCCAGTCCACCGGGGAACGTTGCCACGCACGAGCCGGGTATTGCTGTTTCGGCGGACAAGAAACGTGGCGGCAGGTAAGTCGGCAACACGATTCCCGCCATGGCGTACACGATCAAGGCGACGCCGGCCCCTACCATCAAGCCTGTAAATAGCCGTTCGCGCTGTTTGACCCAATACTGCCATCCCGCCACAAAGCCTATCGCCGTGATGGACATGCCGGGGAAGAGGAAACGGCCTTGCCACCCGGAACTGTTTGTCTCAAGATTGTAGTAAAGAAAGCCCAACATTAACCCCAGCCAACCGACGGCTAACGCCCAAGATGGCCAGCGGTTAGATGACCCGGCCTTGCGCTTCAGCAACAATCCTGCCACGGCAGGAAGATGCAAGCCGATCATAAGGTAATAAATGCCTGTTGCAAGCGGAAAGGATAACCAGCCGAAATATCCCCAACTGCTTTGAAAGGTCTGCCAGAACATGTCCGGTAGTAATTCCCAGAGTTGCCGGTAGGTGAGCGGTGTAGGGTAATAATTCAGTGCGAGCACTTGTTTGGTGACCGTCAACCCCACGAGATCTCCATACAGCCGGAGATTGCGGAGGACCCACCATCCACCGCCCACAAGCGGGATAAGGATACACAGTGCGAGCGCCGCCCACCGTTGACGTCCGT
>DAIUDK010000135.1:0-3441 GCA_036845725.1 Chloroflexota bacterium | reverse complement strand
CCCACAAGCGGGATAAGGATACACAGTGCGAGCGCCGCCCACCGTTGACGTCCGTGCGGCAATTGCCACCATGCAATCAGCAAAGCAAGCGCAATGCCGGGGTAAAGGGTTAACGCGCTGGGTTTGGCTAAAATGCCGAGTGTCGTCAACAGCGCCACAACCAGGAAATACCGCAGGTGAGGCTTCTTCAGAAGGCACAGCGCGCTCAGCGTTAACAGACTGCCCACAGTCGCCGCCAGTGCGTCGTTGGTTACCATGCTGTGCAAGTAGATGAACTGCGGATTGAGCGCGAGGAAGGCCATAGTAGCCAGCGCCAGCCAGCGGCTTTCGAAGAGCAGTCGGGCAGAACGGTAGGTCGCCCATAGACTCACTGCACCAAGCGCAAGGGAAAAGAAACGCGCCAGATGCCACGCCAGGGCCGGACCACGCCAGGGAAACTCATGTTCCGGTCGTGGCAGAAAGTGAGCCGCCGGTTTTTCCAGGTCAAAGGCCGGACTTTGCCGAAGCCGTATGGTTTCATCTTGCAATGCAAAACGGGTGAGGAGCGCCGCCACTACATAGTAGGCCGGTGCCTGGAACGCTTCAACAGTCGCGTTGTCCCTGGTTTCTGCCTGCATCACCGGCAGAGTATTGTTCCGGGCGACATACTGCACATAGAGAAAATGGGCATTTTCATCGGGCGCTTCGCCGAGCGGTACAATAACATTGAAAGTGACGCCCACAATGGCGTAGACTATGAATAAACCCATCAACAGCGCGTGTGCGACCCGTTTTTGCCGATCAGCGTCCAAGGTTGTGCTCCTCAATATCTCCCCAACGCCAGACCCTTCTCGATGAAATACCGGTATGTCGCGTAGTCCACCGTTTTGGGGATCGAGTGATCGCTGTGCAGGACGTAGCCGTAGTTCTGCATCACGGTGGGGATTTTGGCCTCTAGTTCGGCGTCGATGACCGCGTGGTCATTGGTGTAGAGCGCGCGCACGTCGATGCCGCCCATGAAGGCGATGCGGTCGCCAAAGTCTTTGTACAGCTTGAGCAAGTCCATCCCCGCCTTCACCTCGATGACTTGCAGGCAGTCGATGCCGGCCTCGATCATCCCCGGCAGCAGCGGTTCGACGTAGCCACAGGAGTGCACGACCACCGGTTTGTTATGCGCTTTAGCGTACCCGAAGCTGAGCGCATGGGCCGGCTGCACAATCTGCCGGTACATGCGCGGCGACATAAACGGATGTTGCTTGAAGCCCATGTCCTCGTAGTACCAGATACCGTCGGGCCAACCTTCCTCGGCGAAGAGAATTTCTTGCAAGTCCACGGTGAGCTGCGCGTAGGTCAACGCCATATCCTGCACCCAGTCGGGATCGAGCGCCATACCTTCCAGCATGTAGACGTGTCCGACGACGTCTTTCATAATCTCGAAAACGTTGACGCCGGACCACATAAAAAACCGCCCCGCCTTGCGCGCGCGTTCCTTGACCTCGCGGTACGCCTCAAAGTTGATGCGCCGCCGGTCAGGCGTGAGCTTGGGCTTGATGTGCTCTTCCCATCCGGCGCGATCCTTGATCGTGAAATCGACGTGCTCCGGCGTGGCGTCGTGCAGCTTGTGCCGCCGCAGCAACGCGCCGTTGCCGTCCTTCGTGAGCACCGTCTCCTCGGTTTCTTCGATGATTTCCGGCACGAAGTCCAGGTCGGCGACGACTTTGAAGGCCCAGCACAGTTCGATGTCGAAGCCGAAATGATCTGCCAGATTCTCCTCCGGCCCGATGTGTCCTTGTTCCGTCCATACCTTTTGCGTGTCTGACCAAAAGTGCTCGAACAAGCCAATACGATCTACGGGCTTGCGCCGCAGAATATTGTCGATGCGTTCGACGCCGCTTAACTCATTCATGGTGTATACTCCAGACTCTGTGACAGGGGACACCAGTAACTTTGTTGCCCTCTCAGAGGGTGCGAGGCTATACGATTAACCAGATAGCCGTTCCATTAGCAATGTGAGCGCCATACATGCTAGGCCGGCGACTGCGGTCTTAGCGCCGTAGACAAATTTGCTCTCTTTGGCGATGTTGGCCAGGTAGATACCTAGTCCGAAGAGTGCTAACAATGCCATGCCAAGCGATGCATAGAAGGCATAGTCGATTGAGGGCAAGAGGCGAGCAAAGAAGAATGGAATGACCACCAAGAACGCCGCTAAAAACGGCGACAATCCATCTACGGCGGCGACGGTCACCACCGCCGAGCGCGCAGCTTTTCCGATCTTGGTGCCGTGTAGACTGGTCAGTGTGGTTCTTTCAAGTTCGGCGATTTCGTGACGCCGCTCGGCCGATTCCGCTAAATAGGCTCCCCATCCACCGGAAATGCCAATGGCCACTGCTGTGGACAGACCGGTGATCAGGACGACTGTGGCATCCTGAACCCCGACGACGAAACTTCCCATTACCACGCCTACCATCGTCAATACACCATCGAAGGAGTTGTTGGCGAAGGCCCGGCGGGCAATCCCGCCAGCGCCAGAAAGCTCGGAATACTCGCGCCAGCGCTGAAGCCATTCCCGCAACGGTCGGACAAACCGTTGCGGCCACTGTTTCAAACGGGTCAGAACGCGCCGTGTCTCAGTATCATCAATGTTGATACTATGATCCACCTCCTTACTACCAACTGAACTACCGTCCATCACTTGCTAACCTCCATAGATAAAGTTGTGCCGGGCCTGGATCGTATCACGAAACGTCCCGCTGTTGTAGGGCTAACATACGTCAGCCCATTTCTATATACCTTACCACAAACTGGCTTTATTGCCAGGTGATTGCTGCTAGGGCTATCGCATTTGGAGAATCTTCCCCCGGCCTTTGAATTTTACCTCATACAAAAGTATAATGTTCACGCAATGCACAATATTGCCGGGAGTCGCTGATGAATTACGGGTTTTGGAAACGGTTGGATGACTTGGTAGCGAGCAGCCAGGTGGTGATCGATCGCCCGATGGGGACGGCGCATCCGCGTTATCCCGAGTTTGTCTATCCCCTGGACTACGGTTATCTCGAAGGCACGCACGCTATGGATGGCGGCGGTGTAGACGTATGGATCGGCAGCTTGCCAGAGAAGCGCGTCACGGCTGTCGTCTGCAACGTGGATATGGTAAAACGCGACACAGAACTCAAACTGCTTCTGGGCTGCACGCCAGAGGACGCGGAGATGATCCTCCAGACGCACAACAGCCATTTCCAGTCGGCGATTCTGATTCCGCGACCGGGCGAATCGGCGAATGAGTGAATTGGCGAATGCGGACGATAACGTTCTGACGATTTTTAGGGGGTGAGGCATGGCGAAGAAGAGTTGGCGAATGATGGCGATTGTAGTGTTGTTGATGGCGATATCGGCGCGGCCCGCCGGGGCTGGCGAGGCTTTGCCCCCGCCGCACATCGGCTACGGGATGATGGTAGCCTT